>JBAXUS010000241.1:0-8583 GCA_037129555.1 Planctomycetota bacterium | reverse complement strand
TGAAACAAAACCCGCGCGATGTTCTCGGCGCTCGGCGACAATCCGCCTTTGTCCGCTCGGAATTCGTCGACGGCTTCGTTCAAAAATCCGTAATGCAATCGTCCGACTTCCTGATCGATGACCGGCTTCAAATCGAGAAAATCGATCAGCATCCCGGCGCGGTCCACCTCCGAACCGGTGACGGTGACGATGACTTTGAAATTGTGTCCGTGCGTCGGCTCTGTCGTCCCTTTGTAATCGCGCAACGCATGAGCTGCGCAAAAATGAGTCTCGATAGATACGTCGTAGTGGGCGGGCATAGGGCGGGGTTCCTCGGCTCGGGGGCGGTCCATTTGTTCTGGAGAAATGGCTATTTTTACTTGCTTGTTGTAGGTGTCGCAGCTTTCGCCATGATAACGGGAATTTCTTTTAATACATCCGCCAGCAAGGCGTCCGACTTTTCCAGTGTCTTGTCTCCGTCAAACCACTCGACTTTCGCTCCCGTGATTTTGCGGATCGAGAGTTGCCAATTGTTCCCGGTGTAAACGGTGTTGTCACGTTTTAAAAATACGAGGTACTTACCCACTTCGAAATGGCAGCGAGCGCAGATAAAATCTTGGTCGCCATACAGCGCAACCGTCTCGGGAAGTTTTCCTTTGATTAACGTCTCGACTTTGGCAGTCGCCTTTTGAGCGAAGGTCCAGTCTATTCCCTTCGTTACAGTCTTGTCTATCGCCGTGATCTCAACAACTGCAATGACTTCCGCATTGTGAATCATCTCTTCTTTGCTCATGAAGGCTGCTTTGCCCAACACGAACGACGCGCACAAAACCACACTTAGCACAGGCAGAACGATACGCAATGACGTGACCATAATTTGAATCTCCTTTTCTAATCCATGTGACGCAAATCGAGATCAAAAGTTTCAGGAAATGTATTGCTTGTCCGTGCTACTCAATTCATCACTTCACCCGAACCCGCTCGCCCACCACCCACTCATCATCCGCGTCCGGATAACCGTCGTAATGAACCCGATTCAATCCGAGTTTGCTGTCGATGACTTTCGCCGCGTACCATTTGCCGCCGCTTTCGACCTCGACCACCGCGCCCGTTTTGAAGGCTGGCGGCGTGTACGGCCTCACCTGTTTTTCATCGATCCAACGATCCCATTTCTTCTCCCAACCCAACCACGTCACAAACACTTCGCCTTTGCGCGAATCAAGGATTTTGACCTTCCACCATTTCTGAGTATCCATCGCTTCGCACAACTCACCCACGCGCGGCTGCTTCGGCCCGGCGTTCTTGGCCAGCACCAAGTCCGTTGAGAAATGACCCTTCGCAGCGCTGCACGACAACTGCCCTTCGAAGAAGGCCATCTCGTTTTCACAATACTGAGCCGCTTCGCCAAACGTAATCTTCCCATCACCGTTTGCGTCCAGAGCCGGGTTGCCGTTCAGAACATTGATCAGGCATTGAGTAAACGTCCAATTCCCGGTGCTGATTGTCGTCGCAAACGCGCTCGTTAAGACGCCGTAATTAATCCGCCCGCCGCGCTTCCCGGCTTCAATCGCCAGCGCACCGGAATGGCAGCAATCTGCAGTCAGCAGTACATTCGAGCCTTTAAAATTCTTCTCAATCGCCGCGCACACGTCACCCATTTTCCAACTCGATTTCGTATCATACGGCACAAACCACGCAGTCCGTTTCGGATCATTCATGTCACGCCCGCCGTGCCCGGCGTAATAAAAAATCAGCGTGTCGCCTTCAGCCGGTTTCGCGAGAAACGCGTTGAGCGAGGCCGTCACATTCGCCTTCGTCGCATCGGTGTTTTTAATAAACACAATCTGATCCGCCGGAACGCCGCGCTTTTTAAACGCGTCAATCATCACCGCATCCTGTCGACCTTTGTCCGGCCACGTCGCGTACGATTTGTCATCAAACGCCAACACCCCAACCGCAAACACCCACGTCTTCTGCGGATGCCAAACCGCATCCGCCGCAAAGACACGAGCCACAAACAACAAGCAACACACTAGCGAAAGTTTGCGCATGAATAGCTCCATTGAAATGAACGAACTATTGAATGATGAGCCCCACTGACGGGCTATATTCCGAACCGACTTTAATCGCCCATCCTACATACCTCTAAAAAAGAGTCGTGCCGTTTTCGCGAAAATTCGCGTCAATTCGCGGTTAAAAAGCTGTTGCCGTTTCGCCGTTCCCGTCGTTTCGATTTTTGGAAAATAGCCAGTCTTGAATTGGATTTTCAGAAACTTTATTTTATGGTGACTGTATTAATGAAGAGCTGTCAATCTGCACGTGCACTCCATATATCGAGGCTGGCATGATCGAGTCAAATCTGAAACAACGCCTGAACGTCTTGCGCAGTACGCTGAGAAAAGCGATTGCGTTGAATGGCCTGGGGCGCTTGGCCATTGTGTTCGCGGCGAGTTTTGTCCTCGCCGTCATCCTCGATTACTTCATCTTCCGGCGCGCGCAGCCCATTAATACCGTGTTCCGTTTCCTGATGCTCGGCGGCGTTCTCGCGGGCCTGGGCTGGATCATCTACTATAAATTGATCGCCCCGCTTTCCGTTCCGTTGAACACGGACGACATGGCGCTGGCTGTCGAAAAAGAATTCCCGAACCTCAACGACAGCCTCATTTCCACGATGCAATTGACGCGCATGATGGCCGACGATGGCAGCATCAGCACACCGATGGTCGAAGAAGTCGCGCGTCAGGCGCATCAAGCCACCGCGTCGTTGGACTTCAACAGCGTCGTAAAATTCGATAAAATTAAATCCGTTCTCTACGGCGGCGGAGCTGCTATCGTTGCTTTCTTGCTCCTCGTGGCTTTCGTGCCACACGCTCGCATCGGCCTGGCCCGTCTGGTCAATCCGCTGTCGGCTTTGAAGTATCCAGTCCAAACAGAAATCCGCATCAAGTCCGGTCCCGCAGCACTCGTCTGGCCGCGCAACGAAGCGCTGAAGATCGTCGCCGAAGTCTCCGGCTCGCTTCCGAATACAGCGTACATCCGCTTCGATCATGGCAGCGGCTATGGAGCCAAAGAGCCGATCACAACCGTTAAAACCGTCGTCGATCTCGCCAAGAATTCGCGCGTCAAAGAATTCGAATTCGAATACAACCCTGTCAACACCAACTTCTCCTACATCGTCTTGGCAGGCGACGGCGAAAGCGATGTGCACGAAGTCCGCGCCGTGGATCGTCCGCGCATGGAAAACCTCGACATCGTCTACCGCTACCCGAGCTACATCTCCGATACGCCGTCTGAACCCAAGCGCGACACCACCATCTCAGCTGTCGCCGGGACGAAAGCGATGATCACGGTCCTCACGAATAAAGCGCTGAAAGAAGCCGCGCTCAAAGTTGGTAACGCCGAGCCGCGTGTGATCAACGAATTCGGCCCGGACGGCAAAATGTTCGTCACGCAGATTGACCTCGACGTATCGAAGGACTACGAAATCACGCTGCTCGACACCGACGGTTTGGACAACAGCAAGAGCAAAATTCGCCACAAGATTTTCGTCAAACCCGACGCCGTTCCGCGCATAAGTTGGAAGCGTCCCGCTGCGGATTTGGAAGTCTCACCCGCCGCGATTGTCGCGCTTGGCCTCGGAGTCGAGGACGATTTCGGTCTGCAAAACGCGGTCATTAAATTCAAGCGTTTCCACATGATCACGCCGCCCGCACCGGCCGGTGGCCAGAACGCGCCGCAGCCCATCATCGACACCAGCGTCCCCGCCGTCGAAGGCACGTTTGATCTGAAAGCCGAGTACGGTCGCACGGTTCAGAAGCTCGACTTGAGTCACGATTGGGCGCTCGCCGACCTCGGACTTCAGCCCGGCGATTTGATCGAATATTGGGCTGAATCCTACGATTGGTGTCCGGCAAAACGCAAGCAGACCGAGCCGCAACTCTTCCGCCTGAAAGTTCTCTCCATCGACCAGATTCACCAACTGCTCGACCTCCAGCGCATGCGACTCGTCGAAGATCTGATCGCGATCATCCGCATGGAAGAGCAGGACAAGAAGCAGGTCGTCGCGTTGCACGAACATCTGTCGTTCGGCAATCCGTTCGACGCCACGCAGCGCGGACGCCTCTCCGAAGCCGGATCGATTCAAGAAGAAGTGCGCCGCAAAACACAATCGCTCCAAAGCGGCTTCAACGCGCTCATCGCCCGCTACCGCTCCAACGGAATTGACTCGCCCGACGAAATCAGCCGCTTGCAGCAAGTCGCCGAAAAGCTGGGCGAAGAACATACCGTCAAAATGCCCGACGCATCCAAGACCATCGTCGGCAGCGCGATGCTGAAAGAAGACCCGGCGCGTGTCACTCAACTCAAACAAGCCGAAGCCAAGCAGGTCGAAATTCTGGCCGACCTCAACGGCTTGCTCGCGATGATGCAGAAGTGGGCCGAGACCGAAGAACTGCTCCGCCTCACACGCGAACTGCTCGCCAAACAGAAAGTAGTCACCCTTGAAACCGTCCCCTTTAAGGATCGCCTCGGCGAGAAAACGCCGGACAAAGCCACTAAAGAAGAACTCAGCGAAGTCAAAGGCTTGGAGCACAAAGAACGCGACTGCGCCAACGACATGCGCGCCCTCTTTACGCGCATGACGCAGGCTCTCGCTAAGATGCAGGGACTCGATAAATTCGTTTCAAAGAACATCGAAGACTCGATCAGGATCGCTCAAAACACGGACGCGACGTCGGACAATCAGAACCTTTCGACGACCGGCGACACCGCTCCCGGCATTGAAGACAAGATGACCGCCGCACAGACGGACATCTCCAAATTCACGTTCGGAACGGCGAACGGCAAGCAGCGCCAGGCTGAAGTTGCGTTGCAGGAAATAATCAAATACTTGAGCCGCCGCCGCGAGATCGACAAGCAACTCATGAAAGACATTGAAGCCGCCAAGAAGGAAGCGCAGCGCATCCTCGACGAACAAAAGAAACTCACGCGCCAGGAAAAGGAGATCAAGAGCAAGGAAGACTTGATCAAGAGCGTCGCCGAAGCCAAAAAGCGCGTGAATGATTTGAAGAAGATGGAAGCCGGTATCCGCGAGCAGACCAGCGCGATGACCAGTCAAGCCAACGCGGAAGGTTCGAAATTGGAAGCCGCGCTCGCTGAAACAAAGAAGGAGATCGAAAACCTGATCGCCGAAGAACTCGGCATTCGCATGGAAACGGAAAGTGCGATGACGCAGCCCGAATCCGATCTCGCGAAAGCGTTGGCCGAGCTCGAAGAAATCGAACGCGTCGAACGCGCTCTTGCCGCCGATACGGACGCCACGTCGAAAACCGTCGGCGACAAGCCGCTCAGCTATGTTGTCAAGCAGGCCGAAAAAGCAATCGTTGACAACGCTGACAAACAGGCCGACACGCGCACCGCGTTGGACGACATCACCGCGCGCATGGCCGCGATGGTCCGGGGCGGCAGCATGGAAAAAGCCGATCCGAAAGCAGCCACGGCTGGCAAAGCCGCCGCGAAGGCAATCCCCGAACTCGAAGGTGCCAGCCACGACATGGCCGAAGCGACCGACACGTTGCGACGCGGTTCAGCTACCGCATCGCAGGGCAGTTTGTCGAAAGGCTCAAAGCTCCAAATCTCCGCCGCCGACAAAATCGCCGCAGCTCGCGGGGCGCTCAAACAAGCGTCCATCGACATGGGCAAGGAAAAGAAGGACGACTTCAGCAAGTCTGGCGGCAAGCAGGATCAGGCTCAAAAGAAAGCCGCCGCGTTGAAAGACAAACTCGCTCAACTCGGAGCCGACATCGCGAAGGCTCACGCCGCCGCGTCCGGTGGACTCGAAAAGCCGTCTGGCGACCCCAGCGCTGCGTCCGCCAAAATGGGCGAAGCGACCAAGAACATGAACGAAGCCGCCGATGCCTTGAAGAAGCCCGACCCGGCCAGCGCTTCCAGCGGTGAAGCGAAAGCCGTCGCGGCGATGCAGGACGCGCTCGATAAAATCAAGGAACTCGAACGCAAAGTAGACGAAGTCAAAGACCCGGCCCAGCGCCTCGAACGCATCCAAAAAGAAGTCAAAGACGAGACGCGCAAACTGGCCGAAGACGTCAAGAACATCGAAGGCCAATTGCCGAGCAGCCCGACGGATCCGAAGGTCGAAGACGCCTTAAAGAAAGCTGCGAACTCGATGTCGAACGCTCAGAGTAGTTTGAGCGGAGCCAAGAGTGGTAGCGGTAAAGAAGGTGGCAAAGAAGGCGGAAAAGAGGGTGGAAAAGAAGGCGGAAAAGAAGGCGGCAAAGATAATAAATCCGACGCGCCTCCCGGCGCAAACAAAGAGGATGCCGAGAAGCATCAAGAGAAGGCGCTGAGCGAATTGGACAAAGCGCTCGCCGCGCTCGACGACCTCGCCAAGAAGGCGAACAATGCCGGAGCCGACCACAAAGAAGCCGCTCAAAAGCGCCTGCAAGAATTGCAGAACGCTCTGCGCGACGACGTCCAAAAGCTGCAGCCGAAGCTCGCTCAAATGAAAGAAAAAACCGGCAACGAAAAGGCCGGCAATGCCGCCAAGTCCGCCGAAAACGCAGCGAAGAGCCAATCGAAAGCGTCCGGCCAAATGGGTCAGGGCAATCAAAGCGAAGCGCAGAAAGAGCAGGAAGAAGCCGAGAAGGATTTGAAGGACGTCCTCGACAACCTCGACGATCTCCAGAAGCAAGTCCAGCAGCAGCAGAACAAGGAGAAGCTCTTCCAGATCGAGCAGGAATTAAAGAAGATGCTCGACGCACAAAACGGCCTGATCAAGCGCACCGGTGAAACCGATAAACTTGCCGACGGTCGCCCGAAGAAACTGACGACAATCAAAGTCTTCGAAGACCAACTCAAGCTCGTGGATGCGACGAAAGTCGTCGTCAAAATGCTCGAAGAAGCGCCGGTCTTCCAATTCGTTTTGGAGAACGCCGTCGAAGACATGGGCGAAGCCTCAACGCGTTTGGACAAGGGCAACACGGGCACCGGGACGCAGGAAGTCCAGGACGACGCCTCCAAGAAGATCGCCGATTTGATCGAAGCGCTGCGTAAAGAACGCTCCAAGCCACCGCCAGGCGGTGGCGGCGGCGGAGGTGGCGGCGGAGGTGGCAAGCAGCCGTTGGTTCCCAGCCTCGCGCAAATGAAGATGCTTTTGATCATGCAACGCGACGTGGACCGTCGCATCAAGAGCGTTGACGCGGATGTGACGAAGAACAACAATCCTGAATTGAACAAAGATCAAAAAGACCGCTTGCGCCGTGCCGCCGAACTTGAAGGAAAGATTTCGCGCATTACGGACAAGACAGCGCAAGAATTGGAAGGCAAAGGACCGCCGCCGCCGAAAAAAGACGATAGCGGAAATTAAGCGAGTTGATATTTTTAAAAAATAAGCAAGAATTCGATGATCTGTACCGTCCCTGATAAGGACACTAAAGGAGGCTGCATGAATCGAGCATTTGGAGTTGCCGCCGCAGTATTGAGTTTCATGATGATGGCGACGCTGCTGGCTGAAGAGCCGGTGAAGGCCGACGCGCCACCGAACGGCAATGAAATGCCGTTGCAGGTGTATCAAAAATTCAAAGGTCATTTCGATGGTCTCTACGGTTCGAAGGCCGGGCTTTTGCCGGGTGTCCAGCCGTTGGATAAAAATGAAATTGAAAAGGAACTGAAAAGCGACGCCGCGTCGAACAAAGCCGTGTTGCTGAAAGCTCTGAGTTCGAGCCAAGCGCTGCAACGCGAACTCGCCGCTCGCGCGCTCGAATACTGCGGCGACAAAACCGCCGCCGTCGAAGCGCTGAGCAAGAGCGTGAGTGACGATACCGACGAAAGCGTCCGCCGCGCCGCCGCCGCCGCGCTCGCCAAAATGCCCGACGCCGCCGCGCAAGACGGCTTGATCAAAGCACTCGGCGACAGCGTGGACGCCGTCCGCGCATTGAGCGCCCGCGCACTCGGTAACATCAAAGACACGCACTCGACCGAAGCGCTGCTCCGCACCCTCAACAACGACACCGTCCCGATGGTGCGCATGCAGGCCGCGATGGCGTTGAAGAAGATCAAAGATCCAGCGGCACTCGACACGCTCAAGAAGGCACTCGACAGCGAAAAAGACGAGAACGTCAAAGTCGCCATCGCCGGAGCCGTCCGCGAATTGATCGGCAACAGCGCCGAAGTCGCCGACATTCCGAGCGCCGAACAAGCCGGCGGAACGTTGACTAAATTGGCCAGCGACATGAAGGCTGTTGAAGAAAAATTGCGCGGTGATCGTCACGATCAAGCCGTACAAGTCGCCGGTGCTGAGATTGAAAAGAAGCTTCAGCAGTTGATTGAGAAATTGGAAAAAGGGTGAAACAGCTGCGGAAAGCCTTCCAGTTCGGAAGACAAAAAGCAGCAGCAGAAGCAGGACGGCCAGGAGAAGAAACAAGCTAACAGTGGCATGCAGGATTCAAAGCTGGGCGGAGCGGTTCCGCACGGTGCAACGAACTCGGCGCTGGTCACCGGTTCGATGGATTCCTGGGCCAAGCTTCCCCCGGCTCAACGCGACGAACTGCTTCAAGCTTTCAGCACCGATATGCCAGCCCGCTGGCGCAA
>JBAXUS010000240.1:0-8592 GCA_037129555.1 Planctomycetota bacterium | reverse complement strand
AAACCAAATTGCCGCAGTGGTAGTCTAAGGTCCATTCGCTATCGTATGGCGAAACCCAATTTGCATTCGTGAACGATCTCATCGCCGGAGTCTATACCATGCGCCGCACCCTTCTTGTCTCGCTCGTTTTGGTCGCGTTCCTTTCCTTGATGGAGATTCGTATGTTCGCATCCGAAGTCGGTTTTGCCGAGGATTTCGCGCTCTCGACCAACCGCGATGAAACGCTGAAGCAGCTCATTCCCGGGACGGATGATTATTACTATTACAACTGCGTGCACCTCCAGAACACCACTCAATTCGCCAAGGTCGATGATCTGCTCAAGAAGTGGATTCAGCAATACGGAGAGAACGGTCGCGTTCAGGAAATTCAAAATCGGCAGGCCCTGCTCGCGTTCGGAAATGATCCGAAGAAAACGTTCGATTTCGTCTCATGGCGGCTCGGCCTCCAGTTCAATCACCAACGCCACATCCCCGGCCAAAAACCCAACTACCCCACCCGCCTCGATCCCACTACGTTCGCCCCCGCCACACTGAAAACCAACGCGCTGAATCGCCACGGTGACCTCAGCGGATTTGAAGACAGCGCTCTCGACATGCTCATGGCCGCGCCTGAATTCACCGGAGACACCGCTGACGTGAACCGCCGCCGCCAATTGCTGCAACGCCTCAAACGTCCGGACTACGAGGGCCTCGCGAAAGTCGTCGTCGCCGATCTCAAAGCGCCCAACAGCAGCGGCTTCGGATCGCTCGGCATTCACCGCGCGTTGCTTCTCAGTCAGCTCGATGAATGCGCGAAGCTCATGCCCGACTTGTTGAATCAGCAGAATTTCATCAGCGTTTACATGTCGCGCTTGCAGCCCAATCCGGACATTGATTGGAAGCACGACGACAAGGAACATCTCGCGCATCTCGAACGATTGTGGGCCTTCGCGTCCAAGCTTCAACCCGCGTTCAACTCTCTTAAAGCGCACATACTCTTTGAACGCCTCGCGTTCGATCAGAAGCAGGGCACGTATGATAAAGACCGCTTCCTGGAGTACGTGAAGCTCCCGCGTGCGGTCCATTACGCTCAGCAGAAATATCTTGAACGCCCGGAACTGCGCAACGTCCGCGCTCAAATCGGACAGAATTTTCCGGACACGCTTCTGCCTGTTGTCGGCAACGATGAGTCGCTCGTCCGCGATTATTTCATGCACTTCTTTTTGACTGAAGACAGCATCGAACCGTACACGGCCTATGTCGCGGATAGTTGGCTCAAAGACGCACTCGCTGAAACGAAGATTCTGAGTGGTGCGCCCGATCCGGAAAAGTGGTACGCGTTGCTGAACAACCCGGTGCGATTCCAGGAATTGAAGGAGCGCGTGGACATCGTGTTCGCTCCGACCAACAAAAACTATTTCCGCTCCGACGAAGCCGTCTCGATGGCGCTCGACGTGAAGAACGTCAAGACGCTGATGGTCAAAGTCTATGAAATCAACACCGCGAATTATTACCGCGAGTTGCAGCGCGAAGTCGAAACGAGCATCAACCTCGACGGCCTCGTCGCGAATCAGGAGACGCCGTACACCTATGAAGAACCGCCACTGCGCCGCGTCCGCCGCACGTTCGATTTCGCAGCGCTCAAAAATCCCGGTGTGTATGTCGTCGATTTCATCGGCAACGGACGCAGCAGCCGGACGGTGGTGCGCAAGGGTCGTGTGCGGGCGCTCGAACATTCTTCTGCGGCCGGGCACATCTTCAGCGTGCTCGACGAAAGCAATGTGAAGCAGAAAACTGCATCGATCTGGCTCAGCGGTCACGAGTACAAATCGAACAAAGACGGTGACATTCTAATTCCGTTCACCAACGCCCCGGGACGACAGAACATCGTCATCATGGCGGGCAATGTGATCTCGCTCGACCGCTTCGAACACCGTGCTGAAAACTACAAATTGATGGCCGGGATTTATGTCGAGCGCGAAGCCTTGCTCAAGCGCTCGAAGGCGAATGTGATCGTCCGTCCGATGCTCTACATCAACGGTGCCGCGATGGGATTCAAAGCGCTCGAAGAAGTCACGCTCGTCCTGCAATCCACTGATCGCGATGGTGTCGTCTCGTCCAAAGATGTACGCGATTTCAAACTTGAAGACGACAAAGAATCGGTCTACGAATTCCAAGTGCCTGAAAACTTGAGCGACTTGAACATCACGCTCAAGGCAAAAATTCAAGTCCTGAGCACCAGCGCGAAAATCGATCTCAGTGATTCGGCACGGTTCACGTTGAACCAGATCGACAAAACCGAACACGTCGCGGATGTGCATTTCAGCCGCCTCGATACCGGCTGCGTGCTCAGCATCCTCGGCAAAACCGGCGAAGCCCTCGCCGACCGCGCGATTAATGTTGACTTCAAGCATCGTGATTTTAAAGAATCGATTCATGTGACGCTGCAAAGCGGCCCGGATGGTCGCATCGATTTGGGCGCGCTCGAAGCCGCCGGAATCGTCAGCCTCTCGACGCCCGGACTCGACAATAACAAACGCGAATGGGCGCTGTCGAGCACGTACCACAGCCTGCCGTATTCACTCAACGCAAAATCGGGTGACGTCATCCGCGTCCCTTATATGGGCAAGCTCGCCGCCCCGGCACGCGCGGATGTGTCGCTCCTCGAAAAACGCGGATCCGGATTTCTCGCCGATCAATTCGCGGTTCTCACGATCAAGGACGGCTACTACGAAATCCCAACGCTCTCGCGCGGCGATTACGAGTTGTATCTGAAAGATTCGAATCATCGCATCAGCGTAAAAGTCGCGGAAGGCGTTGTCGTCGATGGATACGCATCATCGAACGCTCGGGTGCTTGAAGTGGTGAACGCGGATCCGCTGCAAATCGCGTCGATTGATGTCACGCCGGACGCGATCAAGATTACGCTCAAAAACGCCGACAAATTTGCGCGACTGCATGTGGCTGCGACGCGCTTTGAACCCGCGTTCTCAATTCTCGGCCATCTCGGCAAAGTCGAATTCGCCGAACCGATGGAAGTTCAAGTCGGCGTCGCGGAATCGCAGTACCTCGCCGGGCGAGACATCGGCGACGAATACCGCTACATCATGGACCGCAAATACTCGACAAAGTATCCCGGCAACATGCTCAATCGTCCCAGCCTGCTGCTCAATCCGTGGGCGATTCGGAAGACGGAGACGAGTGAGGAGCAAGCGCAGAGCGGCGGCGATTTCGGCAACGTCGGTGGCGGCGGGCGGACCTTGATGAGCAAACGCCAAGGTGGCGTGAAAGGGATCGCGGAAGTGAACACACTCGCGAATTTCGATTTCCTCCCAGCGCAAGCCGTGCTGCTCGCAAATCTGAAGCCTGACGCGAATGGTGTCATTACGATCGCACGCAAAGATCTCGGGCCAGGGCAGCAGATTCATCTGCTCGCGGCTGATCACAGCAACACCGTTTATCGCCAATTGTCTTTGCCTGAAACGAAGACTGTTCCGAACGATCTCCGACTCGCGCAGGCGCTTGATTCCACGAAGCATTTCACGGAGCGCAAACAAGTTTCCGTGATCGAAGGCAATCAGAATTTCGAGCTCGCCGATGTGGCCACTTCGACCATTGAACCGTACGACACGATCGCGAAAGCGTATGGTTTATACGTGACGCTCGGCAACGCGCCGCAGCTTCCAGAATTCAATTTCATCACACGTTGGCCATCATTGAAGCCCGAGGAAAAGCGTGAGTTCTATTCGAAGCACGCCAGCCACGAACTCAGTTTCTTCGTGTTCAAAAAAGACCCTGAGTTCTTTAAGGCCGTCGTCCAACCGTATCTGAAAAACAAGAAGGACAAAACATTCATCGACCATTTCCTGATCGAAGATGATCTCAGCGAATTCCTCAAACCGTGGGCGTATGGTCAGCTCAATATCGTCGAACGAATTCTCTTGATTCAACGCATTCAAGGCGAAGCGGAAGCGGGCGCGCGGCACGTCAACGATCTGTTTGATCTGCTCCCGCCAAACATTGAACGCTTCAATTCGCTGTACTTGACCGCGATCAAAGGCAGCGCACTTGATACGGGCGATGCGCTGGGCCTCGAAGGCGCGAAGCAGCAGATGGCTCCGGCCAAACCTCTGGCTCTCGGTTTTCAAAAGGAAGACAAAGCAGCGGATGGAATGAACCGCAACGCAGGCATGGCGTTCGCTGCCCCATCCGCCCCGGCCACAGCCGCAGCACCCGCGGCCAAATCGCGCGGACTGGATCGCGACGCCGGTGAAAAGGGTGAAGCGCAAAATGAGCGATTGGCTTCGGACAAATCCATGAACCAATTGCAAGAGAAGCGCAAGGCGTTGAAAGACGACGCTGCTGCCGAACCGGAAATGCTGAAGAAATCTGCACCCAGTGACGCGAAAGAATCGGCGGGGCGCTATATGCGTGCCCGGCGCGAAGCAGGGAAAGCATTCGAAGACGAATCTGAATTGCGCCAGGCCGCGCGACAGTTTTATCGCAAACTCGACAAAACCGAAGAGTGGGTCGAGAACAATTACCACCATTTGCCGATTGAAAATCAGAACGCAGCGCTCGTCACCGTCAACGCGTTCTGGAAGGATTACGCGGCGTATTTGAGCAAGGGCGGCAACGCTGGATTCCGCTCCGTGCATCTCGCCGACGCGTCGCGCAATTTCACTGACATCATGTTCGCGCTCGCCGTGCTGGATCTGCCGTTCGAAGCGCAGAAACACACGACGACATTCAACGGCGCGAAGATGACGCTCGCCGCGAAGAGTCCGATCATTCTCTTTCACAAAGAAATCAAGGAAGGTGCGGACGGTGGCAAATCGCAGATTTTGATCAGCGAGAATTTCTTCAAGTTCGACGACCGCTACCGCTTCGAAAACAACGAACGCTTCGAAAAATATGTGAGCGGCGAATTCCTGACTCACGCCGTTTACGGCTGCCAGATCGTCGTCACCAATCCGACCGCGAATCCGCAGAAGCTTGAATTGCTGATGCAAATTCCCGCCGGAGCGATTCCCGTCAAGAACGGCTTCTACACCAAAGGTTCGTTCCTCGACGTGAACCCCTACGCGACGAGTTCCGCCGAATACTATTTCTACTTCCCGCTGCCGGGAACGTTCGCGCACTATCCGGTGCAGATCGCGAAGAACGAAAAGATCATCGCGTTCACGCCGGGCGAAACGCTGACCGTCGTGGAGAAACTCACGAAGCCCGACACCACGTCCTGGGACTATGTGTCTCAAAACGGAACGCCCGAAGAAACCATCGCGTATTTGAAGGCCAATAACATCGACCGATTGAACCTGGAACTCATCGCGTGGCGCATGAAAGACGCGGCGTTTTTCACGCAAGTTTCAACACTGCTCGCTCAGCGCCACGTGTATCACAACACACTTCAGTCGTACGCGATCAAGCACGGCGATGTCGCGGCGGCGCGTGAATTCCTGCAACACGCGGATGGCTTCTTATCGCAATGTGGACCAATCATCGACACGAAACTTGTAACGATTGATCCGGTGATTCGCAAGACGTATCAAGTCATGGAATACAACCCACTGGTCAACGCCCGTGCGCACCGACTCGGAAAGAATCGGAAGATTCTAAATGACCGTTTTGCCGAACAGTACCAGCGCCTGCTGCATGTGCTCACATACAGTGCGCAGCTCGACAATGTGGACCGCATGGCCGTGACGTATTATCTGCTGCTTCAGGACCGCGTTGAAGAAGGCTTGGCGCTCTTTGACAAAGTTGATCCGAACGCGCTCGCGACACGCTTGCAGCACGACTACTTCACGTGCTACACGCTCTTCTATAAAGGTGATGCGAAAGCGGCGCGAATCGTAGCGGATAAGTACACTGCGTACCCAGTGGATCGCTGGCGGAATTCGTTCGCCGAAGTCCGCGCGCAGTGCGATGAGATCGACGGTAAGGATAATGCGATTGTTGACAAAGACGACAAGAAGCAGAAGCAGGCCGCGCTTGCCGCGACCGAGCCGAATCTGGATTTCACTGTTGAAGCCAAGAAGGTCGCGATCAATTATCAGAACGTCGTCGAGTGCCGCGTGAACTACTACAAAATGGACATCGAACTGCTGTTCTCGGGCAATCCGTTTGTTCAAGAATATGCGGGTCAGTTCTCATACATCCGTCCCAACAAATCGGATGTTGTGGCACTTCCCGCCGGGCAAAACTCACTCACATTTGATCTACCGCAAGAATTCCTGAGCAGCAATGTGATGGTTGAAATCGTGACGGGCGGTGTGAAAAAATCGCGCGCGTACTACGCGAATTCGCTGGCGGTTCAGGTCGTCGAAAACTACGGACAAGTCAAGGTGCTGAACGCCACGACGAACAAGCCTGTTGCGAAAGCGTACGTGAAAATCTATGCGAAGAACAAGAGTGGAGTCGTCGCGTTCTATAAAGACGGCTACACGGACTTGCGTGGCAAACTGGACTACGCGAGCCTGAGCACGAACGAGATCGACAACGTTCAGAAGTTCTCGATCCTTGTGCTCAGTGAAAACGACGGCGCGCTGGTTCGCGAGGCGGCTCCACCGAAGCAGTAACGGATTTCACGCAGAGACGCAAAGGACCTCGAAAGCGTCTCTGCGTGAATCCGCTAAGAACGCTTCGCGAAGTACAGCGCTGCGTAGATTTTCAGATCGACGACGCAACCGGATTTGACTTTGTCATCAAGCCATTGTTCAGCGGAATCGAGCGGGACTTCGTGGATGGTGATGTCTTCGCCTTCAACACCGCCCCCAGCTGCAACTTTCCGAACGCCGATGGCGCGGTAAAGGCTCACGACTTCATTGCTCATTCCGGCTGACGTTGCGCCTTGGCAGAGCAGCTTCAGTTCATCGGCTTCGTAGCCGGTCTCTTCCATCAATTCCCGAGCCGCCGCCGTGGACAGCGTTTCGTTCTCTTGCCCTGGCGTATCGCCCGACAATCCAGCAGGCAACTCGTAGGAATATTTTCCATGCGGTGGGCTGAGATGTGAAATGACGAGCAAGTTGTTGTCCGGAGTAACCGCGACGATGCCGACGATTCCAGTCGCGTTGTTCCGTTCGACATACTCCCAACCGCTCGCTCGCTTGGCGTACGTCAAAAACCGGCCTTGGTGGATCACTGTTTTTTCGGTGAGGTTCGACATGTGTTCCTTTCGCATTAGTCGTGACTTTGAACTCGATGAGGTGTATTCTACAATGGTGTACGGAACTGTTATTCTTACTTGATTGTCTGGCGGTACATGCACATGAAACGAACCTTAAGTAGAGGCGTGACGGCGATTGAGATCATCATCATCGCTGGAATTCTTCTTATCTTTATTTCATTACTTTGGCCCGCTATCGCCAACATTCGCAACAAGGCGCGCCTGACGGCATGCGCAAGCAATCTCGAGCAAATCTATCACGGCTTGGCGATGTACAGTCTCGACAATAGCCGCGACGGAGAAATGTTCCCGGCATCCATGACCAATCTTTGCAACGGCGATATCGGTGCCGTCTACATCAGCGATGATCGCGTTTTTGTCTGCCCGATGGATTATACCAAAGCCGGAGTTGTCGGCAACAAAACAACCCTCAAACCAGGCGTTCCTCTGGATACCTTTTCGTCGAAAGCCGAACGCCGAGGAAATACACATCCGATTTTTGGCTATTCGCTAAATCAGCGCGATAGTTCGTATAAATATGAATTCAGCGGAGCCATCTGCGAATCCTATACGCCTGCGACGAGTATGAGCGAAGCTTATTTTAACGGCGATTACGATGGGTCATGTACTTATTATTTGGTTTCTAAAGCAGACTACTACTCCCCTCCAACACCGAACGAAGTGGACCGGTACGGTGTCAAATTACCCAACGGCAACATTGGCATTTCGTTCGCCGATTTTAAATTTCATCAAATCAGCTATGGGGATATCTACATTACTGCTGCCGGTGAACCGCCTACACCGCCGCCCGATGGGTTTGAAGACCCGTTTGAGTGGTATTACACGAATCCTGATTTTCCGGCCGTCTATGACCAATACGGTAACATTTCTAATATAGTTACAAGCTACTCGCGCTCATGGCTTCCTGTTGTTCGCTGCTTCTGGCATGTCAATTCGGCGAATGTAGACAGCCCACGATTCGAAGAAGTCCAAAACGTTTCGTTGGATGGTGCAATTATTATGACTGAGCCCTATTGGGAGCGTACTGCATTTAAAAAGGGAGCCAAAACGGGTGATACGGGATTTTAGTAAAGTACTCTATTCCCAGTTGACTCCAGGTCATGAATTAGATATTCCAGACTCGTTCCCTGAGTCACTGCGCGATTCAATTCTAAAATTCCATCGCTCAGAAGATCGTAATCTGCGCATCGCCAGCTATAAACTGCTTGAAACGATTCTTGTCGAATGGAATGGCTCCGCTTGTACGTTACACAACCTTCAACGCACTACAAGCGGTCGGCCTTTTTTCCCCAGTCTCCCCGGCGAAACGCGTTTCGATTTCAATCTCTCTCACTCAGGCAACATCGCCATCTGCGCTGCTCTCAGTGAAGGAACAATCGGCGTCGATGTCGAACAATGTCGTCCGTTCGATTTGGAAGACGCCC
>JBAXUS010000024.1:0-47362 GCA_037129555.1 Planctomycetota bacterium | reverse complement strand
GCTGTCTCGTCGGCCCTCTCCCTCAAGGGGAGAGGGGAAAAACAATCGCAAGTCCAGTGATGCACCCCTTTGGCCTGTGGCTTCAAATATCCAGCTTCTCAAACGCATCCGCCAGCTTCTCGACTTTGTCCGCGCCCACCGGTTTGCGCCCCGCTTTGAGCAATTCACGATCGCGTTCAAGCGCGGCTTGGTGACGGCCTTTGGGCTTGCCGAAAATTTTCGACAAATCCAATTTGATCTCACCCCGATCCCCGCCGCCAATCGCTCCGGCGATGGATTGATTCGTCTGATACTTCGGAAACATGATCGCACCCACCGGACAGACGCGCGAACACGCCGGGCAATCCTGCCGGCATTGGTCTTGCTGAACCACGCGCAACGTCGATTCCGCATCGACGCCATAGACGCCGAAGAGGCAAAAATCCATGCAATCCATGCAATTCGTACAGGTGTCGTAATCGATCACCGGATACCAGCGCGGCGAGAGATCCGCATTCAGCGGCGGAGGCAATTGGTTCTCAGCCAGCGCGCCGCGTTCCTTCGGCGTCAAAGCCGATTTCAGCGGTGGGTCTTTGCGTTCAGGCGGCTCAACAATAGCGCTGGCCGCTCCGCTTAAAATATCGGCGGTCGTCTTCGCAAGCGCTGCCGACGATCCCTCGCGCACATCGATGCAATGCAGCTTCCGAGCACGACCGTTGACTTCAAGGTCCTGACGTGCAAGAATCCATTTCGACGCACGCGGATAATGCCACGCAAGGCAGATCAGGTCGTCTTTGATCGAGCGCAGAAATGCCGCGCCATCGTCATCCACCTGCAGATCATAAATCGAATCGACAGCCGTAAACGCGATGTTGGCTTGCGTGAGTTCCGCGCACAATTCATCGAACTTCGCCTGGAACTTCGCAGCCTCATCAGGCGGCACACGCGACAGCACCACAGTGGGCGCACGCTTGGGAAGGAATTCGGGAATGTCGGTCAGCATGGGATATCAATACACCGCTTCTTTTGTTTCGCGTTACAGTCCCAACTCGAAACGCGCAAATCAAAACATTACGCCCGTCGCACGTAAATCCACCACGTCTCGTCGTCAGGAATGTCGCTTTCAATAATGCGGACGATTTCAAATCCCGGCTTTCCCGTGATCGCGAACGGCACTTCAAATTTCGATCCCGGCCAATCGCCAACGACTTCAAGCACCTCACCCATCACAAGCGATTTGCTGATCTCAAGACTCTTCAGCGCCGGCATCGGGCACGTCATACCGCGCACATCCAAATGCCGACACACAGCGAACGGGTTGCCGTCGTCGTCAAGCTGCCGCAGATGAAACGGTTCGTCCTCAGATTTTTTCAACGGCGTCGCATCATTCATGAACGGCATCCTATCGCGGCAGCGGGGTTTGAAAAGTAGAAGAGTTTTGAGCCCAAACCGCCACAGACGACACATCCGTCCTGAATGTCCGATACGTCCCATTTTAGCGTCTAATTTTCACTGCGGCCTCGCCTTGTTAATGGCACAGGATTCGAAATTCCGGTATAAGGACGGATCGTCGAATCTCGTCGAGTTCCGCTGCCATCGCAACGCCGAAAAGGGTATTCATGGACCAACCCAATCCGCCCCAGCATGCGAGGTCGCTCGACCGCAGAAAAACCATCGCGTGGATACTGCTCGCTCTCAGTGGAGGAGGATTACTCCTTTTTTTAGTGGTCTCCCTTACGGAACGTTCTCCGGGTGGCGGACTGAATGCGCTTAATGTATTGGTGGCCATTTCATTCGCAGTCCTGATTGCAAGCATTGTGAGTCTGCGACGTAGCTACCGTGAACAGCCAGGGAATTTCACTGGTTTCTGGCACCTTTCAATCATCGACTTTTATGTTGTTACAGTATTCGCCGCCGTGCTGATGGCACTCATGAAAGCCTTCTGGCCTGAGAATTTCAATCCTGTCGGAATCGGTATGTCGCTCGTGGTGGCTTTCGTGTTTTTATTCTGCATATTGTTCGCCGCTCGTCATGGATTCTCATCATTACGTCTAAAATACGTTGCAGCACTATGCTTCCTTTGTATTGGGCTGGGTTGGCTTGCAGTTGGGAGCGTACTCTTTGTCATTATTGCTAGAACCATTTTGGGAAGCAACCCATCTGGCTTTTTGGAGACATTGTTTATTGGAAAAAATATTTACACAACGAGTCATTTGCTGATCACCAAATTGATGCGCATTGGTTTGGCCGTCTTGCCTATTGGAATCATGTGGCTTCGACGATTGCGACGATTGAGAGATCAATTCACGTATTCAGAACCGCGTTGAGACATCGCCCGCGTACCGGTATAAATCGTGGAGCGGGACGCAATTCTCATTCGTCGCCCCACATTTCTTCCTTTGGAAACACACCATGGATTCCGTCGTCGCCACTTCCATCTGCAAACGCTTCGGCTCCGCCGATTCTACGCGTGACGTCCTTAAAAACGCGAGCCTCCGCGTCGATGCCGGGACGTCGCTCGCCATCATGGGACCGTCCGGCTCAGGCAAAAGCACGCTCTTGAATATCCTCGGTACGCTCGACACCGCCGACTCCGGGACCGTCGATCTCTTCGGCACCGATCCGTTTCAATTGAACGAGAAAGACCTCGCCACCTTCCGTAACCGATCCATCGGATTCATCTTTCAATCGCACCATTTACTGCCGCAGTGCAGCATCCTCGAAAACGTCCTGCTGCCCACGCTCGTTGCTCAATCAAATCCAACCGACGCGTCTGAGCGCGCCAAGCGTTTGATCGAACGCGTCGGCCTGTCGCATCGCATCCACGCGCGACCGGGGATGTTGTCCGGGGGCGAATGCCAGCGCGCAGCGGTCGTCCGAGCGCTGATCAACGGCCCGCGTCTGCTCCTCGCTGACGAACCAACCGGCAGCCTCGACCGCATATCCGCCGACGCCATCGGCACGCTCCTCGCCGAAATCGTCCGCGAAGAACGCGCCGCGCTGATCGCCGTCACGCACTCGCACGAACTCGCGCAACGCATGGACGTGACGCTCGAACTGCGCGACGGCACCCTCGTCCCGGCTCATACCGCTCCCAACGAAAGGAGCGCGAAGTGACCCGCCTCGGACTGATCCTCGCCAGCGCGCGCTTCCATTGGCGCGCCAATCTCGGAGCCATTCTGGCCGCCGCAGTCGGCTGCGCCGTGCTCGTCGGAGCGCTGATCGTCGGCGACTCCGTCCACCACACGCTCAAGACCATGGCCGTCGAACGGCTCGGCAAAATCGACACCGTTTTGCTGGGACAAGATCGATTTTTTAAAGACGATTTAGGCAAGCGAGTGGAGTCTGCGTCGAAGCAAAATGACGTCCCGCAGCCCATGCTGTTGCTCCCCGGCGTCTGTTCCAGCGACGCGAATTCATTGCGGGCAAACGATGTTCAAGTTTGCGGAGTAACGGACAGGTTTTGGTTTTGGGGCACATCAACGTTGAATTTGAAGGAGGACTTTCTTCAACGCGGAGGAGCCTTCATCAACGAAAAACTGGCGCAATTGCTTCAAGTCAAAGTTGGCGACTCCATTAAAATCCGCATCTACAAACCTGGTTTATTGTCGCATGACGCACCACTGGGTGGCCGCGACGATCAAGCGGCATTCTTACGCGCCAAGATCACATACATCCTTCCGTCGCGCGGCCTCGGGCGCTTTTCGTTACTAGGCAACCAAACAGTCCCGACAAACATATTTGTTCCGATTGAAGACCTTCAGGAAACGATTGAACAGAAGGGGCGCGCAAATGTGCTATTGATGAGCGCTCCGCAAACACCACAAGCCTCCACTCCTCTCGCTTCCGCTTGGTCGCTCGACGACGCACAGATCAAAGTGCGCAGCGACGAGAAAAACGGTTTCGCCGAACTCTCCACACCGCGCGTCTTCCTCAATGATTCGTTGACCGACGTTCTGCTTAAAGAAAACGGTGCGAGCGGCGTCGCGACGTACTTTGTCAACGCCATCCGCGCGAATGGAAAAGAGACGCCGTATTCCATGGTCACCGGCGCGGCCGCACCGCTTGTCGATGCGGGACTAAAGGACGACGAAATCGTTTTGAATCAATGGACCGCCGACGACCTCAACGCCAAAATCGGCGACAGCGTCGAGATCGACTACTACGTCGTCGGTCTGATGCGCAAAATGGAGACGAAGAAAGCCGCGTTCAAACTAAAAGCCATCGTTCCCATCGACGGCTTGCGCGCTGACAAAGCACTCATGCCCGATTTCCCCGGGATTGCCGACGTCGATTCAACGCACGACTGGAAGGCCGGCGTGGACATCGACATGAAAAAGATTCGCCCGAAAGACGAAGAATATTGGAAGCAATATCGTGGCACCCCGAAGGCGTTCATCTCGCTCAAACGCGCAACGGAATTGTGGAAGAATCGCTTCGGCAGCTACACAGCGCTACGATTTCCGCTCGCAGAACGCGCCAAATTCGAAGCGCTCGCCTTGCGAGCAGCCCAGCCTGAGCAACTTGGAATGCCGATCATTCCGGTCAAAGAATTAGCGCTCAAAGGAGTCGAGCAATCGATGGATTTCGGAGGACTATTTCTCGGCTTGAGCTTCTTCCTGATCATCGCTGCGCTCCTCTTGATGGCGCTGATATTTCAATTCGGTGTCGAAGCCCGCGCACGCGAAACCGGAGTTCTGCTCGCGCTGGGATTCCGAGAACGTAGTGTCCGCTTCCTGCTGTGGGGTGAAGGTCTCGCCGCCGCCGTCGTTGGAACGCCTTTCGGGGTCATCGGTGGAATCCTGTATGCTCAGTTTTTGATTCATGCTCTCTCGACGCGTTGGCAGGGAGCCGTTGGTGGAGCGGCGCTTGATTATCATGCTGAACCGCTCTCGATTGTGATCGGTTGCGTCTCGTCGATCGCCTGCGCCGCGCTCGCGATTTATTTCGCCGTTCGCAAACAAGCCGCCCGTCCCGCACGCGAATTGCTCGCTTCCCGCGGTAGCGACTCCGCTCCGGCCCCGACGAAAATCACAGGCTGGAAAATCGCCGGATCCGTCGGGTTCTTTGGCGCGATGTTCATGATTGCGTTCGGATTCAAAAGCAGTGGCGCGGAAGCTGCAGGCTGTTTCTTCGGTGCCGGTTCGATGCTCCTGATCGCCGCGCTCGCTGTCATTCGCTGGCTGCTGGTCGAACCACCCGCGACTGAAACCTCCGCCGCGCCCTCACTAATATCGCTTGGAATTCGCGCGGCCCGGCGCAAACCCGGACGCAGCCTCGCGGCCATCGCGTTGCTCGCGTCGGGAGCGTTTCTTGTCTGCGCCATCGGCGTCAACGAAATCGATGCCGCCACCGGTGCGAAAGACAAATCATCCGGCACCGGTGGCTACGCACTTTTCGGTCGCTCAACGATTCCTATCTTCAATGACTTGAATGACACATCCAAAAGCGGTGGCCGTGAAAAAGCTGGCGTCCCGGACAAAGGCCTTGAAAACACCGCCATCTATCCGCTGCGTGTCAAATCTGGCGACGAAGCTAGCTGCCTGAATCTCAACCGCGCGCAACGCCCGCGCATTCTCGGAGCGTCCGAAGCGTTTCTCAAACGCGGAGGATTCACGTTTGCCAAGACCTTGAATTTCATCGAAGGCAACGGCAACCCGTGGCTCTCCGTTCTCGACAACAGTAACTCGAAAGACCCCAACCCGCCGATCCCCGCAGTCTGCGACGATCAGTCAATGCAGTGGGCGCTGGGCCTCGGACTTGGCGACACGCTTACCGTCAACGATGAACGCGGACAACCGCACACGTTGAAACTCACCGGTGCCCTGTCGAGCAGCATTTTGCAAGGCAGCATCATCATCGCCGAAGACGATTTTCTGCGGCTGTTTCCATCCGAAAGCGGCTACAACTATTTCCTGATTGAGACGCCTGAAAAGGACGCGCTCAACGTCGCGAAAGTGCTCGCCGACGCGCTCGTGGATTCGGGCTTCGAAGCGCAATCGACCGTCTCGCGGCTGGCGGAATACAACGCGATTCAAAACACGTATCTGACGACATTCCAGGCGCTCGGCGCGTTGGGATTGTTGCTGGGAAGCCTGGGTCTCGGAATCGTCGTACTGCGCAATCTGCTCGAACGCCGCGCAGAACTGGCGATGCTCCGCGCTATTGGTTTTTCGCGCTCGGACCTCGCCACGATGATCCTCGCAGAGCACATCTGGATCATGCTGCTGGGCCTCGGAGCCGGAATCATGTCAGCGCTCGCCGCCGTCGCCCCGACACTGTCTTCGGTCGGCGACGTGTTCCGATGGCGCTCGATGCACGGCATGCTACTGGCCATTCTTGCCACCGGCCTCGTATCGATGGTGCTCGCCGCGCGCAGCGCCCTTCGAGCGCCCATTCTGGACAGCCTCAAATCTGACGCATAAAAAAGTATGACGGCCTTACCAGGCCGTCATACCCCCGGCACCACAGCGATCAAACGACTGCGCCCTCGATTTCGCGAGGGCGCAGTAACCAGTTACTCAATTGATGCGTACCAAAAATTACTTGGCCGGAGCAGGCGCCGTCGGAGCCGCATCGCCCGGCTTCACACTCGGGCTATCGTCCGTCTTGAGGTCGCCCAGCGCGTACTGCATGCCGTCGAGGAAGAACTTCATCGAGAGCGGATTCTGATACGTTTCGTCGCGGTGTCCTAGCAATGTATAGAACGAGCGACCGTTGCCATACTTCTTGATCCACGCAACAAAGTAATCATGATCCTGGCGGTTTTCGCCGCTGAATTTGCCGGTGGCATCCTTCTTGATACTGGGAGATTTCAGCTTGCTGCTCTCTTCCAAATCGATGCTCAACAACACATGCAATTTCTCGCGCGAGTGCGTGGGCAGCGTTTTGTACGTGTAGATTTCGTCGCTGAATTCGAAGTTCTCGCCCTTGAATTGGGACGTCAACGGACTGGTCTTGTCATCGATCTTGACGCTGATTTTGCCCCACGGGTGACCGTTAAACACTCCGCCCATCAGCTCCTGATATTCGGGCCAATCCGAGGCATATGCATCCGTCGCGGCGTGAATGCCGACGATGCCTTTTCCGGACGCAACGAAGTTCAACAGCGCTTTGCGGCGCGCGGGTTCTGCTTCGCGAACGGCTTTGTCCGCAGCCTGGAACTCTTTTACGGCTGCTTCGTATTTCTTCTTATCGTCATCGGACATCTTGGCGACGTCTTCCTTCTTGGGCGCGCGCGGACCGCTGGGGCGCAGGAACGATCCCGTCGTGCTCATCAAGACGATGGCATCAAACTCGCTCAAATCAGCATCAAACACTGCCGGGTCGTCCGTAATTTTCGTCACGTCAAACGCGCCCGTTTTCTTGCCCAGAATTTCAAAGGCTTTCGCACCGACCGGAATCGACGCATGCACGAAGCCGCTGGCCCGCGTGTAGATCAACACCTTGCGTGCCTTTTCAGGCTTGACCTGCGCCGCTTCCGGCACCGCTTTTTCAATGCGCAACGCCACATCCGCCTTGATGTCCGCCGCGCGAATCGGGCTGCCAAGTAACACTGCCGCACACACGCAGCACGCAATCGTCGAAACAAATCGTTTCATCGTTCAGGTCTCCCATAAATAAACTGGTTCATCGAGCGCACCGCATTGAAGCAGAATCGAACGCTCGCTAATTTTCTATTACGGACTACACCGTGATTGAACTGAATGCGGTGTGAATTCGCTACGCTCCCACCGCAGCGTAGCGTTTCATGCCGAGGCTCCACACAATCCGAAACAGCGCGTAAAATGTGACAATCCAGAGTGCTTGATATGCGAGGTTTTTATAGGCTTCGTCCGGCGACATCCGTCCCAGCACCAATTCGACCGGAAACGAAATCCAGAGACGAAACGGCAGCGCTTCAGCCACACGCCGAATCGATTCCGGAAACAATTCCAGCGGCGTGAATCGTCCCGACAAAAATGTCGCGAGGAGCACGTACGTTGTATTGACCGCCTGAGTTCGAGTCGTCCAAAACGCGGCCAACGCAATCGTCCACTCCAGCAAAAAACGCATCGTAAATGCCATGATCAGCGCCGGAATGAACAGCACGAACGACCACGCGGGCACCGCCAGCACCGGCTTGTAATAAAAAAACAATCCCGCCGCCGCGACGCACATGACTGGAAACGTCAGCACCTTATACGTGAAGTTATCAATGAAATCAGCGTGGATCGGATGGATCGGACGCAGCAGCAGCGGTGAAAACGATCCGTTCTTTATGCGCGGTTCCATCTCGTAAAAATGCCAGTCAAACGTCAGGTGATTGATCAACATTGACGCCAAAAAATACAGCGCCAAATCCGATGTCGAAAACGTCCCGACGATCCCGCCGCGCGTTTTCGCGATGGCCATCCACACCACCATAAACACCGTCGGCTCCAGGATAAATCCCAGCAACCAGATCAGCAGTGCCGCGCGGTATTGCAGATGCTGCGCTAGCGCCGTTTTGAAAAGCGTCCGGTAAATCGCAAACATGTCGCCCCAAATGTCGTCCGTTATTTCGCCACGCCAATACAATACAAATTCTGATACGTCCGGATGAAAATCTGCCCGTTCGAAAACGCTGGCGAAGCGCGCGTCAATTCGCCCATTGGATTCTTGCCCAGCACCGAGAATTCCGGCGACGCTTTCAATACGTGGCACGTCCCCTTCATATCGATCACATACAATTTGTCACCACACAACGCCATCGAACCCCAGGACGGTGTCGAAACCGGATTTTTCCAAACGGTCTTCCCCGTCTTGATTTCAATACATTCCGCAGCGCCCGGCTCATTTAAAATATACAAGAAGTCGCCCGAAATCACGCCCGAACCGACGCGCTGCGGGATGCCTTTCATCTCGTGCCGCCACAACCGCCGCGACTCTGTCACATCGCCTTCGCCCCCATCGCGCACCGCCATCGCTGCACCGCCATAGCCCGACATGCACACAACCATCTCGCCGTTGAACAGCGGATTGTTGTACACCAGTGGCCCCAGCCCCGAGCACGTCCAAATCGGTTTCTGTGTCGCAAGATCATACGCGGCGAGTGTCTTCGGCAGACCGACGATCATCTCGCTTTTCCCGTTAAACGTTCGGAAGACCGGTGATCCCCACATGCCATAAAAATCTTTCGGAGTCTTGGACTGAGCATCTGGCAATGGAATGCGCCACGCTTCTTTGCCCGTCTTTTTGTCGAATGCTACGATGAACGCGCTAAGCCCCGGCCCGCAATACGCGATCACTTTATCACCGATAATCGAGGGGCTCGACGCGTTGCCCCAGATGTGTGTGAACTCGCCTAAATCCGCGCGCCATAATTCCGCGCCGCTGAAATCGTACGCCACCATTCCCGCCGAACCGTGCCACGCCACGACGATCTCGCCGTCCGTCACCGGCGACGCCGAACAATACGGATTGTCGCCGTGAGTCGGTTCAATCCCGGTGAACGCGATTTCTTTTTGCCACAGAATCGAACCGTCTTTGCGGTCAAAACATATCACCGCCCGCTTGGCACCTTTGTCAATAGATTGCGTGATAAACACGCGGTCGTTCCAGACGATCGGCGTTGAATTTCCCGGGCCGGGAAGCGCCTTTTTCCACACGACGTTTTCAGTCGCGGACCACTTCATCGGAAACTCAGTCTCAGTCCCAACACCCGTCCCCTCCGACCCGCGCCATTGCGGCCAGTTCGCTGCTGAGACCATGCTGTGTGTGAGAACAAGAATCAGAACGAACGCAATCGAGCGCATATAGGCTCCTTGGGCTAGGCTTGACTTCGATCCCTTTTCATGTGCGCTTTCACATACACCAATCCGGCACGTAAAACGTCGTAACACGTTCATCTGTGTGAACGAAAACGGGAACGCCAACGCGCTCCCGTTTTTACAACTCCACATCGATTCGCTGACGACCTACAAATTGCCAATCAAGCTCTTGTGATGCGTCGGCGCGTCAACGTCGTGGTAAATCTTGATCACGAGTCCGTCTTTGCCGACGACGACCGTGTCACGCTTGCCACCGTTCACGCCCAGAGATTTCGCCAACTTGTCATCAGGGTCAGACAGCATCGTGTAATTCAAGCGGTAGATCTGTTTGAACTTCACCAACGTTTCCGGAATGTCGCGCGATATGCCAACGATCGTGTATCCTTTATCGCTGTACTTGCCGATGTAATCGCGAAAGCCCGCGTTTTCGCAGACGCATCCGCCAGTGAACGCCTTCGGGAAGAAGAAGATCACCACGCCGCTTTTATCTTTGTAAAGACTCAGCGCGTGCTGGGCACCATTTTCATCCACGCCGACAATCGCCGGCAACGGCTCACCCGCTTTTGCCGGTTTGATGTCTTCAGTGCAAGCAACGAATGCACAGCAAAAAAGCGCGATACACCCCATTCGTTTCAACATGTGATCAGTATCCTCCTCTACGTATTTTAAACAAATTTTGTAGCGCCCACTACTTCGAGTTATACGAAGCACAGTGCAATTGTCGAATCGAGAAATTAGAATTGCCGGTGAATGTAATCACGCAGCATCTTTTCACTCGCATCAACATAAAGACGACTGAATCGAATAGGTATTACGCGACTTCACATGAATTACTTCGCCTTGACCGCTTTCCCTTCGAACGTCAATTCCTTCTCCATCCCGTCCGCGAACGAGACGGTCATTCGCACTTTTCCACCCATCGCTTTGATCACGGAAAGGATTGAACTGAAGCGCGGATTGTCGCGGCGTTCGAATTTGGCGACGGATGCCTGTCGAATTTTCAGCAACTTCGCGATGCCTTCCTGCGTCACGTTTCGCGCTTCACGCAAATTCTTAAGCGACACGGGACCGGCTGCTGCGGACGTTCGTTTCGTTTTCATGAGCGCTTCTCTCGGGGTGGGGCAGTGGGGGAGGCGTACGGCGAGCAGTGAAATTATTCACTAAAAGGACTATACCCTATAAGGTATAAAAAGTCAAGCCTATTTGCACTTGACTTTTCATTGCGGGTGTTTGGCATCTGACTCGCCTGTTTCATGTGCTTTAAAGGGCAAAGGCTTGATGTAGACGTTTTGCCTAAACAAGGTTACGGACGCCCACAGTTCGCAGGCGTTTTATCCAGCGGATCAGTTCACCCGCGATCAATATGCTTGACGTGGCTCCAAAAATTTGCAGCCACGCGTTCACGTCCAGCGGCTCGGTTCGGAACAGTTGTCCGCCCCATTGAACAATCGCGATTTGCCCCAGGACGATGAACGCTGCGACCGCGACAAAGCCCTTGTTCGTCAGGGCATCTTTCAACGCTGAGGAAGTCCGCCCGAAGCAGCGCGCGTTGAACAGATTCCAGAATTGCAGCAGGACCATCACCGAAAACACGATGCTGGATTCGCGCAGACTGAATTCTCCGTCGCGTTTGTAAACTGAAATCAGCACCAACATGGTAGCCAGAAAAAAGCCGGCCGTGATTAGAATATCGGCGGCCATTGCACGCGTGACGATGAACGCATTTTTCGCACGCGGTGTGCGGTCCATGACGCTGTCGTGCGGCAGTTCGGATGCCAGAGCCAGTGCGGCCAGCGTGTCCATGATTAGATTAATCCACAGCATCTGCGGAACGGTCAGCGGCAATTGGACTCCAAAGAACGGTCCGAGCAACATCAGGCCCAGCGCGGCGGCGTTGATCGTCAATTGAAAGACGATGAAGCGCTGGATGTTGTCGTACAGCGAACGCCCCCATTTGATCGCGCTGACGATGCTGTTGAACGAGTCGTCGAGCAGCACGATGTCGCTGGCTTCGCGAGCGCTCGCGGTCCCGCTTTTGCCCATCGACAATCCCACGCTCGCGAAGTTCAACGCGGGCGCGTCGTTCGATCCGTCGCCGGTCACCGCGACCACTTCGCCATCTGCTTTGAGCAATTTAACGAGCCGCAATTTGTCGTGCGGACTGGAGCGCGCCAGGATCGTCAATCGCTTCGCCGCCACACGCGCATCCGCGTCGGACATCGCAGCGAAATCCGGCCCATTCACGAGCACGTCTTTCGGTTCGTTCGCATCCCACAATCCGACCTGCCGCGCGATTTCGCACGCTGTGTTGGCGTTGTCTCCGGTCACGATTTTCACCGCAATTCCCGCATGGCGGCACGCCTTGATCGCGGCGGGAACATCCGGTCGAACCGGGTCTTCAATCGCCACGAATCCCAGCCACGTCAAGCCTGTCGAGAGTGCTTTCAAATCGCCGCCGGGTCCGGTGTTTTCATCGCATTCTTTAAATGCAAATCCCAGCGTCCGCATGCCGCGCGTTTGGAACGTTTTTAACGACGCGTCGAATTCCCGGCACGTGGCATCGAAGGGTTGAACTCCGCTTTCTGTCAGGATGTGAGAGCAGCGGCCTAGCACCACTTCGGGCGCTCCCTTTATATGCAATACGCGGCGCTTTGACGCTGAGGACTCCACCACCGAGCACATGAATTTGTGCTCGGTTGAAAAGGTCAGCCGGTCGATCACGGGATTTTGTTTGCGCAACTCGCCGTAGTTCCCTTTGAGGCTCTCGACCCACATGAGTAGAGCGCCTTCGGTCGGATTGCCGAGCACTTTGCGCACGCCTCCGTCAGCGGCAGCGGCGAGATCCGCCGTGCTGTTTGCTGCGATGGCTTGAAAAATCAAGTCGCGCCCCGCCGCCTCGTTTTGTTTTCCGAGCGCGAACGATGCGAACGCGGTTTCGCTGACGCGCATTTCGTTGAGCGTCAATGTTCCGGTCTTGTCCGTGCAGATGACCGTCGCTGCTCCAATCGTTTCACAAGCGTGCATGTTGCGGACCAGGTTGTTCGTCGCAGCCATTTTCCGGACGCTGTACGCCAAGCACAACGTCACGCTCATCGCCAGACCTTCTGGAACCGCGACAACCACGACAGTCACGGCGACCATGAACATGCGCAAGAATTCGCGGGCCGCTAACGGAGGTATCAGTGGCTCCGGTGACACTGGCAGAAGTCCTGTGACATGCAACGCCGCTCCGCCCATCCCGAACATAACTGCTGCGCTTAAAATCGGTACGAGATGCGCGATCCATCCGCTGGATTCCAGCCATTTCGGGCATCCCGCTTTTCGTCCCAAGAAATCCAACGCATCATAAACAATTGGGAGCCAGATGCGGATGCCAGCGAGATTGACGCTCGCGAAAATCAGTCCGGCCACGCGCCATTGTCCCGGCGATAAACTCAAGACGTTCTTGATCACGCCCAGAATCGTCAGCGTCGCAAAAAGAAACGCGGCGGCGGCAAAACCTGCGACGCCGATGAAGCGTGCGAGGTCTTCCAATTGCAAGCCCAGTGGCGTCGTCTCATCGTCTTCTTCCGTCGCGGATCGCGCGGTCTTGCCGGCTTCCGTTTTATCGCCGACGTCCGTCACGCGCATCATGCCGTAGCCTTCGGCGACAATCGTTCCGCGCATCAACCGATGGGCGGGATAGGCAGTCGTTCCCTCTGGTGTTTCCGCGCGTTCAGATCCGTCGCGAACGGATTTCGGAGCGGGCTCCGATTCGCCGGTCATCTGCGATTCGTTGACGGCCAAGCCGACGGCTTCGAGCAGTTCGCCGTCAGCCGCAATTTCTTGCCCCGTTTCGAAAATTGCGAAATCCCCAACCACAACATCCCGGCGCGGAATGCTCGTGTGCTGGCCATCGCGGATGACTCGAACGGGCAACTCGTCGCTGCTGCGGTCGAGTAGATCGAATTCTTTCGCAGCCTGATATTCGTTGATGAACGCTAACGCGGTGGACAGAATAATCGCGCAAAAAATCCCCGCGCCTTCGGTGTACGCGCCGTCAATGACACCCGCCGCAATCGCGATCCCAGCCGCGACCAGTAAAATGCGAATGACCGGATCGTCAAACTTTTCGAGATACAGCTTCCACCACGGCGTCCTTAAAGGAGGCGTCAATACGTTGGCACCGTGTTGCAACCGGCTCGCCAACACAGCGGCGCTGGTTAGGCCTTGAACGAGCGGATTTGATTCAGGTTTTAATGGCTTACTCATAGTCGTATATTTTTATCGCACAAGGAACAGAGGCCCACATTGTTATTATGATATGACAATTTTGTAATGAGTCGAATTCAGATCGGTTTATTGATCCAATCTATTTTCGTTGGGTAGAATTGTCTTGAACAGCATGCAATACCAGCTAAACTTTAAGTCACAAAAAAGTATTGAATAAGTTTAATTCTTCGTCGTCAGTGGATTGCTTGGGCATATTCCTGAGCGACAGAATCACATTTATTTTTAGGAGAGTAGACATGAGCAGTACTCGCACGATGTTCTGGAATTCGGTTGCCGTTCTCGGTTTGATGCTCGGTTTGAGCGCGATGCCTACGTTGGCGTTGGAAAAAAAAGAAGACGCCAAGCCGGTTGCCAAGGGCGAGAAGATTGACGTCAACAGCGCGACGGCGAAGGAAATGGAAGCCGAACTCGAAGGCGTTGGTGAAGTCACCGCGAAGAAGATCGTTGATGGCCGACCGTACAAGACCGTCGAAGATTTGGTGAAGGCCGGCGTGTCCCAGAAGACGGCTGACAAGATCGCCGCGCACATCACCTTCGGTAAGGCTGAAAAGAAGGCCGACAAGGCTGACAAGGCTGACAAGGCCGATAAGAAGGAAGAGCCGAAGGCCACGAAGACTGATAAGAAGGAAGAACCCAAGGCTGACAAGAAGGCCGATAAGGAAGAAGCAAAGGTTACTAAGAAGGCCGACAAGGAAGAAGTCGAAGCCAAGACGCCCCCGAAAAAGGGCATGGTCTGGGTCAATACGGATTCCAAAGTCTGGCACGTCGAAGGCGACCGCTGGTACGGCAAGACCAAGAAGGGCGAATTCATGACTGAAGAAGACGCCGTCAAGGCAGGTGCCCGCAAAGCCAAGGGTGAATAGTCCTGGCTAGTATTTGAATTAAATGCTGTTTGCAGACCCATTCCTCCGACTAACGGGGGAATGGGTTTTTTGTTTGCATGCAACTTTTTACGCACTTTTTACGTCGCAAGAAAGGAAAAAGTTGTAGAATTCGAGAAGCGTATACAGACTAGAAGCGTCAAAGATTGCGTGTCTACATGGCATTCAGTCCGCCGCCGGATTACGGAGCGCAACACATGACTCGGTCAGTCACTCGTCACATCTCTGCATTATTGGTGTGTCTGCTTACAGGCGTGCTGTGGATTTCCACCGCCTATTCAGCCGAAAAAGAAAAGATCACGTTGCGCCTGCCTGGTGGCAAGGCCATGAAATGCGAAATCCTCAGCATTTCGAAATCAGAAGTTAAGGTCAAAGGCGACGGTGACCGCGAAATGGGTCTACCCCTCGGTTTGCTTTCCCCAAAAGAAGTGCTCGAATGTTACCGCCAGGTTCTCGACCCCAAAAACGCCGCGTTGCGCTTCGATATGGGCTCATATTTTATAAAAAAAGAATTGATCGAAGAAGGCAAAACCGAGCTGACTGAAGCCGCGAAGCTCGATCCGAAATTGAAGGACAAAGTCGCCGACCTGCTTAAAATGCTTCCCGGTGCGCCTGTTCCTGTGACACCCGTCGTCGCCGAACCCAAGAAAACGACGCCCCCGCCGGAGAAAGTAAAGGAGGTCGCGTCGGGCGAGAAGCCTAAGCCTCCGTTGCCCATCGTTGACAAAGATGGCAATATGATGATTAGCGGTTCGGATATGGAAGCGCTGATGAAGGACGGCGATTTCATGAAGCGCATGCAGCACCGTGACGTTCCGGCTCGCACCGAAGCGCAAATGAAAGAGTTCCTCGACAAGCGCCTCGCCGATCTGACTAAGATCATCGGCGGCAAATGGCGGCTCATCGAAACCAAGCATTATTATTGCTTCGCCAATGTACCAGAACAGAAGCACACCTTTATATCGAACCAATGGAATGAGCCGCTGTATGACATGCTCTGTAAAATCCTGCGGCACAAAGACGGCGATAAACTGTGGAACAATAAGCTGCCCATTTATTACTTCGAAACGTTCAAGCAATTCCAAAGGTTCGCTGTCGAAATCGACCAGTCGCCGGGAGCGGCCAATTCAGGAGGTTATTTTGCATCCCAAGGTCGCGAAGTGCACGTCGCCATTCCATTCATGACCGAACGCTACCGTACTAACCTTCCCCGCGCAGACGAAATGGCGCGGAGCACCCTCTGCCATGAAGGCACCCACGCATTTCTGCAATTGTCGGGTGAGGACGTTCCGCTCTCAAAATGGCTGCACGAAGGCATGGCGCAATTCATCGAATATTTGTTCAACGACCCCAAGAATCCGGATAAGCGCGACAATGTTGGGGTGTTGCGGGCATCCATCGCCGCGAACAAAGGCACTCCGTTGTCTTGGGACGAAACCAAGGAACGACCCATGGGCGGCATGGACTCGGAAGGATACAGTAACGCCTATGCCAAGCTCGAATTTTTTTACCGCAATTTCGATCATCAATGCTTGCCTCAAATGATCCGCCTGATTAAATCTGGAAAGTCGGAAACGGAGGCGATTGAGACCGTTTTCAAAGTCAAAATCAACAAATTGGAGTATGTGTACCGTGATTGGGTCAAAGAAGCCTGTAAAATCAATTTCAATTTCCCGCAACCCTAGGGCATAATAGAGTTGCGCAGCGGCTTGAATCTGCGCAAAGATCGGCTATAACAACTCGGTTCGAATTCGATTTCTCGGGAAAAGCAAACTACATGGCAGACATTGAAATGGCGTGCCACACGGCAGCGTGGGGCGATGATGGTTTTATTAATGCGCTTTCGGATATCGAAAGAGCCGGCTTCAAGTGCATCGAAACGACGACCGGCGTCGTCGAGCAGTTTGAAGACCGCGTTGAAGTGTTCAACGAAATTCTCAGCCAGCATCACATGCACTTGATCGGCATCACCGCCGGTGGCGCGATGTGGCCCGGCTCGAGCCTCGAAGAGGAAGTCGAACGCAGCTTGAATATCGTGCGCTTTTTGAAAGCTGCTGATGCCAAGTTCCTCACGCTGATGGCTCCGCGCCCCAATCCGGATAACCCGCTCGAAGACGACGACGATCTTTTGCCCGTTGCCACCGCTTATGGTGAAATCGCGCGTCGCACGCAGGAAATGGGTATCGTTCCGTGTTTGCATCCGGACCCGTGCAGCCACGTCAACGACCTCAAGCGGCTCGAAAAATTCCTCGAATTTTCCGACCCCAACGCGATGAAACTCTGCATCGATTCGTCCTTCCTCGACCAAGCCGGATTACCGATTGCAAAGTTCATCAAAGACAACAGAAAACGCATCGGTGTCGTCCATCTGCGCGACATCAAACCGCTCCCAAAGAAGCGCAAAAAAGGCGACTTGGGCCCGGCGTTCCAGACCGTTGAACTGGGCAAGGGCACGATTGATCTCGAGGAATTTGTGGACACGTTGCTGGCTGTGGAATTCTCCGGTTGGGCGACGGTGGAACTCGAAAAGGGCGCGAAGCCGCTGTTGCAACTCGCCACCGCTAGCCACGCTTACGCCGCACAAACGCTTGATTTTGTGTTGTAATTCTCAGGTATTGGGAGTGAGTGGCGATGAAAATCCTCAAGTATCTACTGATCGCCTTCATCGGCTTGATTGTCATTCTCGTCGTGATCGGCTTCCTGCTTCCAGGAAGCTATCACGTCGAACGCATCATCGTGATCAAAGGCAAAACGTCCGAGATTTATCCGTACATCGGAACGCTTACGAAATGGCCAGAGTGGACGGTGTGGAATAAAACGAAGTACCCGGAAATGGTCAGCCAGAATTCCGATCTGGCGTCTGGAGTGGGCGGGTGGTCAACATGGAAGAACAGAGACGGTGAAGGCAAGACCACCATCACCAAAGCCGATCCCGAAAAAGGTATTGTGTTCGATCTGAGTTTCAATAAAGGCGAGCACCTTTCGGTCGGTGAAATCCGCACAGAAACGCAAGGCGAATCCGTAAAAGTCACCTGGACCAACGAGGGCAATCTTGGCTTGAATCCGATAGGTCGCTACTTCGGTTTATTGATGGATAAATTCATGGGCCCGGATTTTCAGACGGGCTTGGAGAATTTGAAAGCGAAGATCGAGAAGCGCTGAACGCCCCTCGATCCCACGTCACGAATCATTTACTTTGCTTCCTCTTTCGGTCGCACCGTCAACACCGGGCACGTGCATGTTCGGACGACTTTTTCGGCCACTGATCCAAAGATGAAATGCGCCAAGCCGGTGTGTCCGTGTGTCGCAATCACGATGCAATCGATTTTGTTGTCCTTCACATAATCGATGATTTCCCGTGCCGCCGATCCGACCCGCAGTGTCGCATCCGACTTCACTCCATCATTCAATTCAATCGCAGCAGCCATCGTGTTCAAACGTTTTTTGCGCTCGTCTTGAGCCGCTTCGATCCATTCCAACGGCGCGAACGGAACGCCTTCATTCATCCCGGCATCGTGATAATATCCGGCGTCTTCAAACACATGCAGCAGATGCAACGTCGCGCCATATTTCTTGGCGAGATCGACAGCATACGGTCGCGCGGCCTCCGAATTACTCGACAGATCCGTGGTGAGCAGAATGTTTTTGAAGTCCATCATGATGCGCCTCCTTTTTTTGTGAAACGAATCGAACTGTCGCGCGTCCAATTACTATCACGCAGTCGCTCCATTCTACGCGACTTCGTTCCGATTGAAATAGTTGCAAACACACGGCCAATTGTTGCCACGTAAAAAAAATGGGTTATAAAGAGGTTGTCGCGATTCGTTCCCACTCAGGAATTCACGCCATGTCGACACTCGCCGCAGACACTACGCTCGACCCGGCCCGCGCCCAATCCCGGCTCCGTTCCTATGCGGGCAGCGCTTTGACCCGTCTTCGTTTCCAGACGGCGCTGAATGCGCTGGCCTTCGGAGCGACGATCGCCGCGTGGATTCTGCCTGTCCTGCTGTTTACGGACAAACTCGTGTCTCTCAAAGTGATGGGTGTGAACGTGTGGGTCGTGTGGGCGGGCGTCTCAATTATGGGAATCCCGTTCTTATTGTGGCGAATGTTCGCGCCCGAATTGCACGAACGCCGCGCCGCAGTCATGGCTGATGAACGTCTCGGCTTGAACGCGCGGTTGAGCAGTGCGCTGACTCTCGATTTCCACGATCCCGTCACCGCGTCCTTCGGCGATGCTTTTCTCGGCGAAGCCACGCGCAAGATGGCGGCCGTGAGCGTTGCGCAAGCCTTTCCGATTCGCTTTCCGCGCGCGTTCGGCTGGCTGCTCGTCCCAGCACTCGCAGCCGCTGGCATCTTTTTTCTGATGCCCAATCAAGACGTGCTGGGCGTCGCCGCAAAAGCCGCATCCAAACGCAAGGCTGAAGACGTCAAGAAGCTCACTGCAGAAACGATGGAAGGCAAGCTTGAGGATTTGAAGAAGCAATTGGATGATAAGAAAGGTGAAGAGAACGGCGCGTCATACAAAGTCGGTCAGTTGATGAAGGAAGCCGAGGGCATCGCCAAAGAGTTGAAGGACGATAAGAAGAACACTGAAGAAGCGATGAAAGCCATGGTCGATTTGAAGAAGAAGATTGAAGACGAGAAGGAGAATATTCAACGCGGCAAGGAGTTTTCGGAGCGGCTTGAAAAGCTCCAGAACAAAGATTTGAACCTCGAAGAATCGGACCACACCAAGGCTGTGTCTGAAGCTTTGAAAGCGGGCGACGCCAGTCTTGCTGCAAAGGAAATGCGCGTCGCGGCTCAAAAAATCAAGGACCTCTTGAACGATCCGAAGTTGAGCGACGAGCAGAAAAAGAAGGAGCTCGAGAAGCTTCACAAGGAAATGGAAAAACTGGCGAGCGCATTGGCCGAAGACGACGCCATGCGCAACAAGCTTCAGGAGATTTCAAACACGAGCATGAGCGCCGCTGATTTCCAGAAGCTCGAAGCCGAAATGAAGAAGGCCGAAGAGCGCCAGAACAAAAACAGCAACAGCAAATTCGGCGACGCCATCGAACGCGAAATGGAAGAAGCCGCAAATGAATTGGAGCGGCTCGAAGAAGAAAACGATACGAAACTGACCGAGGATGAGAAGGAAGAAATCAAGGAACTCGACGCGGTCGAAGCCAGTTTGGACGAAGCTCTGCAAGGGTTGTCTGAAGACAATGACACCAAAATGGGACCGGGCGCGCCGAATGGAAATCCCGGAGACAAATCCGGGAAGAATGGAAAAGCTGCTGCGGGCAAAGGGAAATTAAAATCCATGAGCGGCGGCGGTCGCAAGCCTGGACAAGGCGGCAAAGACTCGAGCAAGAGCGCGTCTGGAAATCAAGGCGGCGACAATAAAGGCAACCCCAACGGTCAGCCTCAAAACGGCCCCGGCGGCGCAGGCCAGGGGATGGGCAAGCGCGCGTACCAAGACGGCGACGCGACCTTCGTTCCCGAAAAAGCGAAAGGCGAATTGCGCGCAGGCGCGATTACTGGCATCTCCCATTTCCGAGGCCAAGGCGCCAAAGGCGATGCGCCTCAAGAGTTCTACAAAGCCTTCGACCCCGCGAGCAAAGATGGAGCCAGTTCGCTCGAAATGGAACGCTGGCCCGCCGACCGCAGGGAGATGGTGAAGGATTATTTTACACGCGTTCGCGAAGGCGCAGTTACGCTGCCGTCGGCACCCAGCGCCCCCAATACGGCGCCAGAGAAATCTGCTGCGCCGGTGAAAGAGAAGTTGAAGGAGTAAGGATGCGACTTTGAATTTTGCGCATCTCGCGATTGGCGCGCGTTCACTCCGCCGCCATAGGCGTCATCACATCCGCTGAGGACTCCGTGACCGGCATCGCTTCGGCTGGCTGAGGCGATGGCGTGTCGTCCGGGCGCGCGGTGCCGATTGCTTCGGGCAATGTCGTGTGGCCGGCTTTGACCTTTTCCATCAAGTCCTCGAACAGTGTCCGCATACCGCCTTCGCGCGCCGCCTGTTTCAAGTTTTCGAGTGATGAGCGGTGATTGATCAATCCGCGTATCTCGTCGTTGACTTTCATGATTTCGTGCACGCCCATCCGGCCTTTGAAACCGGTGTTCTCGCATTTCGCGCAGCCTCGAGCGCGTGGGATTTTTCCAATCGGGGCGAAGTCTAGAGCGCGGTCCAGCAGGTCGTATTCGTCCGCCGTGGGCACATCCATCGCTCGGCACGAGCATACTCGCCGCACCAACCGTTGTGCACACACGCAGAGCAGGCACGTCGAAATCATGAACGGCTCGATGCCCATTTCATCAAAGCGTGCCACAGCTGATGGCGCATCATTGGTGTGCAGGGTCGAGAACAGGAGATGCCCGGTCAACGCCGCTTCGATTGCGATCTCCGCCGTTTCTAAATCGCGGATTTCGCCGACCAGAATGATGTCCGGATCTTGCCGCAAAAACGACCGCAGTGCTGTTGCGAACGTGAGTCCAATATCTTTCTTGACCTGAACCTGATTCAATCCTGACAACGTGTATTCGATCGGATCTTCAATTGTGACGATGTTCCATTGCGGCGAATTGATTTCATTCAGCGCCGAATACAGCGACATTGATTTTCCAGAACCCGTCGGGCCGCTGTGCAGGATCAACCCATACGGTGCTTGGATGATGTCCCGATAGACTTTCAGGTTGTAGTTGCTGAAACCCAACCGGTCGAGCGGCAGCGTCGATTTCGTCTTGTCCAAAATACGCGCGCAGATTTTTTCGCCATGATTAGACGGCAGCGACGACACGCGCAAATCGAGATCGAATTTTGAATTGAATTTTCGATAAATAATACGCCCGTCCTGGGGCAAACGCCGCTCCGAAATATTCAAGTCACTCATGATCTTGAAGCGGCTGATCAGTGCCCGGTGCGCAGCGGTCGGAATCTCCATCATCTCTTTGAGAATTCCGTCGATGCGGTAACGTACGCGCACTTTGCCGTCCAGCGCTTCGATGTGAATGTCGCTCGCGCCCTTCGTGTACGCGTCTTCGATGATCTGGCTACTGAGCTTCACAATCGGGCCGGCGTTTTCGTTTTCGTAGTCCAACTCGCTCATCTTGAGTTCGCGCGATTCAGTGGTGGGAATCTCGCCAAACTCTTTTTCGATGGCTTCCTTCGCTTTGTCGATCTGCGTCGCTTTGGGAAACGTGCGCGTCATGAAATCGACAATATCCTTGTATGACGACACACTCTTCTCAACGATCTTGAATCCCGTCACGATCTCGAAATCGCTGATACTCTGAAAATCGTTCGGATTCGCCATCGTCGCCGAGCACGTGTTTTCACTGCGCATCTCGACCGGGAGAATACCGTATTTGAGCAGCGTCTCCTCACCCATCCATTTGATCAGCTCTATGTCCGGCCTGAAATTCGCGTCGATCTCGACGTAGTGAACTTTCGCCAGCCGCGCCACGTATCCGGCCAATTCCCGCTCCGAAAACACCGTCGTGGGGTCGAGCGATTTTTGGATGATCAGCGACGTGTAATGCGCGACATCCTCCATCAGCATTACGTCATCTTCACCGAACTGAGTAACCTCTTCATAATCCGGGCAGCGGTTGAACGCCTGAATACAACCGATCACATTGTTGTTCGCGATCATCGGCACGGCGATCATCGAGCGCGGAATGAAGATTGAATCTTCTTCAATGTGATTGTAAAAATGCGGGTCTGAGCGGACATCGACGACATGCGCCGTCCGGCGTGTGCGCATCACGAATCCTGCCACGCCGCCATTCAGCGGCAGTTGCAGCGTCTCCATGTGCGCGGCTTTTTTCTCGAAATAATTCTTCTTCTCATCATCGCCACCATACAGATACGGCGTGAAGTGGACTTTGCGATGCCGGATTTTTGCCTGAGCCGAATCGACCGTGTAGACGTTGATGTTCTGAGCAAAAAGGGTGTCCGCGATTTTGCGGATCGTCAATCCCAGGACGGTGTCGAGATTCTCTTCGTCGATGGCCTTGTTCGATGTCAGGTGGCGCAAAAGCGCGTCGAGGATTCGCTTGGAATCCACCATCGACTTCACTTCCTGCATCATCGACCGTTTGCTCATCGCGCCGTTTCTCCGATAGGGTTGTCAATAGGACTCGTCATTATTCGTTATTCTCCTGAAAATTGAAAATAAAAATCCGCGATTGAGTCGGGATGGGGTGCAGGGGTGCATCACCGGAGTACAGAAGCCGCGCGAAATTCATTGTCACTTGAACGCCTCCGGCTTAAACTGCGCTACCGTATTCGACCACTCGACAGGAACTCTTCATGGCCCGTGTCATTTGCATTTTGAATCAAAAAGGCGGGGTGGGAAAGACCACTACCACGTTGAATCTCGGGGCCGCTTTGGCGCACCGGGGTAAGCGTGTGTTGTTGATTGATCTCGACCCTCAGGCGAATCTCACTATCGGACTCGGCCAACGCGCCAAGGACCTCAGCGAGTCGGTTTACGAACTGCTCACCGACCCTCATTCCGATGCCTTGAAATTTGCGGTTCCGACGAAATGGGAACGCCTCGACATGGTCCGCAGCCACATCGATCTCTCCGGTGCGGAGATTGAAATGTTCACCATGATCGGGCGCGAAACACGTCTCGACCGCTCGCTTGTTAACGCGCGCCTCATCTATGATTACATCCTGATCGACTGCCTCCCCAGTCTCTCGATGCTCACCGTCAACGCGATGGTCGCGGCGACCGAAGTGCTCGTCCCGCTTCAGGCGCACCCGTTTGCGCTCGAAGGTCTCGGCAAATTATTTGAAGTCGTGCAGATGATCAACGAAGGCATCAACAAGCAACTGAAAGTCACCGGCGTGCTGGTCACGATGTACGACGGCCGCACGAACGTTTCGAAAGACACGCTCGAAACGCTGCGCCGCGATCCGCGTTTGAACTCTCAGATTTTTACGACGACCGTGAAGCAGAACATCAAAGTTGCCGAGAGCCAGAAAGACGGCATTCCGGTCGTGCATTTCGATCCCACGTGCCACGCCGCGCGCGCGTACATGGCGCTGGCGGAAGAAATTTTGGAAATGGAAAACGGAACCATCGCAGGCGAATGCGCCGAACGCATCACCGCCCGCGAAGAAGCCTCCGGCAAAAAAGAGCGGACGTTTACGACCGACATTGTCGCCAATCCAGAGCGCCTCGCGAAAAAGTCGGCGGTCCTTCCCGGCGACATTCATGGCGTCATCGTCCCGCCGACGCCCAGCACACACGCCGGGCCGGTCAGCGCCTTGATGTGGACGATTGAACCGGATTCTGCTCCAAACAGTCCCGCGAATGAAACGCTGCATCCGTCAACGGGAGTAGAACCGGACGATGGTGTGAATCCGTCGATTATAAAGATTTGACATCCATGTTTGAGAGTTGTGAATGGACGCTTGACTTTGGGACGTGTCGCGATCATTGTTAAGTTATCAAAATACGTGCATCAAACTGCTTCTCGCTGAGGGCTGACTACCATGACTTTTTTGATCGGTTGCATGTTCGGATTCGCCGCGTGGTTCCTCATCCGTTGTCTGCTCGGCGGGATTTACACCGTCGATCAGAACGAACGCGTTGTAAAGACAAGTTTCGGCCGCGCCGAGCGCATTGGCACAGCAACGACTTTGGATGACCCCATCGCAGCAGCGCTTCAGCCCGATGAACGCGAACGCTATTGTTACCCGCAAGTGCGCGTGATTCCCGCAGGCGGTCCGTATTTCAAATGGCCTTGGGAAAAGATTTATCGCGTCACCATCGCCACGCAGACCATCAACATGGCCAAGGATCTCGAAGACCCGCGCGCGAATGAAAAAGGCACGATCTTGGAGGCCGTCACGAAAGATCAGCTCAACACCGGACTCAACGGTCAGATTCGGTACCGCGTTTCGGACCGCAATTTGTACGCGTACCTCTTTGGCGTGAAGCGCCCGATTGTTCACGTGATGGGTTACTTCGTCTCGATCCTGCGCGAACGCATCGCCAATTTCGAAGCACCCGTCAAGCACTCCGAGGACACGCCGCACAGCCCCGAAGCAGCCACGGCTGCGATGGGTATTTCGATCAACGATCTGCGTAAGAATCTGCGCGATATTAATGAGCGCATGGACCGCGAATGTGCGTCGTCGGCTGCGCGCTACGGCATCTCGCTTGACGCCTCGCTGATCACTGGCATTGACCCGCCACACGAAGTCGAGTCGGCACTTGCCGCGATCAACACCGCGTACAACGAAGTCTCGTCGGACATCAGCCTCGCACAGGCGTCTGCCGATCAGAAGATCGTGCAATCCAAGCGCGCGGTTGAAATCGAGACGCTGAAAGCCCACGCCGAAGTCGAGCCGCTCGTGGCGATGGCCGGGCAGTTGACTCAATTGAAAGAAAGCGGCCCGCAAGCCTTGACCACCTATCTGCGCAACGTCCGGTTGCGTCTCTTCGGCAAAGCGCGGCGCGTCATTTTGGAGGTGAAATCATAATGGCTGAATTCTTGACAGGCATGTTGGTCATGTTCTTCAGTATGCTGATTGGACTGCCGATCTTTTTCGGGCTGTTGCAACTCGTTGGCTTCTACACCATCGTCAACGAGCGCGAATGCAAGGTCTATGTCTTGTTCGGAAAAGTGCTTGGCGAAATTGATGAACCGGGCCTTCATTTTCTCTGGGCCAAATTGGGCCTCGGCGGAATCATCGTCAATATTTTCGGAAAATGTTATGAACTGGACATGCGTCTCGACCAGGAATATCTGCGCAGCCAGCCGGTGAATTCTGAAGAAGGCGCGCCGATGGGCATCGGCATCTGGTACGAGATGTTTATCAGCGATCCGGTCTCGTACATCTTCAAAAACGCCGACCCGCGCGGCTCGCTGTCGGCCAACGTGAGCAACTCGACGGTGCGCTGTCTGAGCAACATGAAGCTCAGCTCGATGATGGAGAACCGTCATTCGATGAGCCAGACCGTGCGCAACGAAGTCTCCGTTAAATCGCGCGAATGGGGCTATCAAACGGGATCCGTGTACATTCGTAAAGTCCATTTCCGAGATGCCGGGATGATCCGTCAGATCGAAGAAAAAGTGGTCAATCGATTGCGCCAAGTCACAAGCGCGATCAAGCAAGACGGCACGAATCAGGTCAACATCATCACGAGCACTGCAGAACGAACGGCTGCGATCGAATTCGCCAAAGCGCGCGCGATGCGACCGCAGATCGTTGGAGCAGCGTTGCAGACGATTTCCAAAGATCCCGAAGTCGCGACGATGATGTTCGAGATTCTGGAATTGGAAAAGGTTATTGAAGGAAACTCGGACGTGGTTATCATCCCGCCGAATCGCGGATTGCTGGCGGATGTGTTGACGGCGCAGGATAAAGTAAAGTAGGGGAGAATCGGCTAAAAGCAATTGAACAGGCGCTGCGAAAACTCCCGATGATAGCTGGAAATTCATCGGGTTGATTTCATCGCAGCGCCGAATGGTGAACTTTGTATGTAACGTCATGCAGGTGTTTGGTTCAAGCTAAAATGCGGTTGTGCTCGTCGATGCTGCTCTTGTTACGATGATGCTTGAGGTGCCCGAATAAACGTGAAAACAAATGCCGCGCCCTGTTTGCCATCCGAACGCGTCCGGCACACCAACTCACCGCCACACGCCCGTACCGCGTTTCTTGCCACAGTCAATCCCAGCCCAAATCCATCATGTACCGCGCCAATTGTCCGTGCCTCGTTCAAGCGGACAAGCGGATCGAAAATGCGTTCGCAATGCTCCGTGCTAATGCCCGGCCCCTCGTCCTGCACCGTCACGTTCAACACATCTGATTTCGCGTTCACGATGATTTCGGCGGGGCATCCCGGCGCATATCGCATCGCATTTTCCAAAACATTTCGGACGGCGCAGGTCAGTAGCTCGTCATTTCCCAGCACCACACCCTCATGGCACACTGATCCCACTACGGCATTCAACCCGCAGTTTTTGATCGCGTGATCGATGACACTTTGAAGCGCCACGTGCTGCTTGATTCCCGGGCCGCTGTGATCACGTGTGAGAAACAGCAAATTGACGACGAGGTTCTGAAGTCTGTCCATGTCGTCCAGCGATTGAAGCAACGCGTCGCGATAGTCAGCCGCTACGCGTTCCCGGCTTAAGGTAACCTCCGCATTGAGTCGCATCTGCGTCAGCGGCGTCCGCAATTCATGCGCGGCCATGGAAGCAAACTGACGTTCTCGCTCCATGCCTTCTGCCAATCGCTTCACCATCGAATTAAGGGACTCGCGCAGACCCAAAAGTTCCGATGACGTCCCGGCGTCGCTGATCCGGGCGGTCGTGTTCCCAGGTCCGATCCTCGCAGCCTCCCGAGACATGACTCCGAGCGGCGCGAGCTGTTTCCGAATAAAAAACGAGAGCAGCATCACCAGACATAAAATGGAAACCGGGCCCAGCGTCCAGAGGGCCAGGGCGATCCGACTGAGCTCCTTTTCGGAATGCGCGGCCGGCTCCCGGACAGACACATGAAGAGTCAAAGAGCCGCGTTTCGAGCCCGTTGTATAGGACGCAAATTGCGTCGCGGTCGCTGGTGACAATGTCTTGATATCGGATGGCGCAATGGTTTGGCCATTGGCTTCACCAACGTCAATCAACTTCGTCACGCTGAGGAATGATGTATCGTCACTCCACACCTGTGAATCCGGCAGGCTCCACAGAACTCGTCCGTCGGATGTGGCAACCCGCCAATTCTGTGGGATTTTTGTTCGAATACCTTTGAATTCGAATTCCAATTTGCCTTCGTCGTCCAATTCCAACGACGAACGCAGCCATGTGATGCGCTGATTTAAAACGGACTTCAATTCTTCGTGAATCGAATGCCGCAGCGTACTGTAAAACGTCCAACCAAATAGCGCTCCGGCAAGCGTGAGCATCAGCGCGACGACGCACGTGATCCGGTGGGTCAGTGAATCAAGCCGAAATGTCGTCGCCAAAAACATAGCCCCTTCCACGAACGGTGTGGATCACTTTGGGTTCGCCGAGAATTTCAATTTTGTTGCGTAGATAATTCACATATACGTCGAGCACATTCGAGCCGCCATCGTAGTCGCAATTCCAAACCGCTTCAAACAATCGCGCGCGCGTCAGAATACTGTTGGGGTTCGCCAGAAATGTGCGCAACAACGCGAACTCGCGGGCTGAAAGGGCCAATTGTTTTCCTGCTCGACACACACGGCCACTAGCGGGATCAAGTTCAATGTCTTTGTATTTGAGCACGGCCTGAGCCCGCGCGCCAGGGCGACGCAAAAGCGCACGCATCCGCGCGAGCAGTTCCGAATACACAAACGGCTTTGTCACGTAGTCGTCCGCACCGGCATCAAGACCTTTGATTCGGTCGTCCATTCCATCCCGCGCCGTCAACATCAGCACGGGAACATCGCAGCGCGTTTTTCGAAGGCGTTCAATGAGTTGGAAACCATCCAACTCGGGCAAATTGATGTCGAGTAGTACGATGTCATATTCGCCGCCGCCTGCCATGTGCAGCCCATCAATTCCGTTGGAAGCCACGTCAACGCGGTATGCTTCTTCCGTTAAACCCTTCTTCAAGGACTGGGCCAGTCGCGGCGAATCTTCAATCACAAGCACACGCATGGTTTCGATATCCTCGTGGGGCGCGGCATGAAGTCAATAATCATGCCGCGCCACCGTGATCGTTACTTCGCTTCTTCTTTCTTGACATCCTTCTTTTTTTCGTCTTCCTTGTCGTCCTCATCGTTGTCTTCTTTGTTCGACAGCACCTTACCGGATGCGTCGACGATCACTTCATACTTCTTGCCACCTAGCTTGGTATCCACTTCATACGTTACAGAGCCATCCTTTTTTGTTTCTTTATCCGCTTCCACAATCGTTCCGCCCGGGCGCGCTGCGTTAACGGCATCGACAATCACCTTCGGCAGATCAGCAAGTGCGATCTTCTCGTCCTTCACGACATTAGGATCTGCTTTTTCCTTACCTTCTTTTTCTTCAGCGAACACCGCGATCGAACAGACACACATCGCCATCAGCATCGCGCAAAGCAATTTCGTCATGACTCGTTCCCCTTCGATAAAGAGTGAAGTGCAACTCTGCACTTCGGATACTTTCATTTTACTCTACGATCATGAATGCCACATTAAAACACAATGAGAGTATTCTAATAATCCCGAGTGTTTTCCGGAGTGCATTAAAACAAAAAAGCCGCGAGACATCATCTCGCGGCTTTCACTTCAATCCGATTGTATCGACCCAGTTGATTAGAACTGAATCTGGTAGCTCATCACATACATGTTGTCGTTCGCGCCGCGAATGCCCGGATGTTGATTGGCATTGACTCGTTCCTGAACGTTCATGTAATTGATTTGAATGCGGTGCTTGTATGCGTTGACGTAATAATTGACGCCAGCGGTGAAGACGCGTGTGCGGTACAGGTCAGATAACTGGTCCGGATTGGCTGCGTTTTCAACCACAATGTTTTCGAAGCTTTCGTAGCGCGTCACGAATTCAGTCGGCTCGACCAAGCGGTTGAACCAGTTGCCCTTGCTCAAACGTTCAGCGAAAATGCTGTCAGTCAATTTGTATCCGGCAGCCGCGTACCAACCTTGGCGCTTGATCGGATTCGGTGACGCTTGTTCGCCATTCGGGCCACTGCCCAAACCAAACGCATTGACTGTGAACGGAGCCGTGCGGTCGCTCTGTTCGCCGTATTCGCCACGCAACCAGATTCCGCGCAAGCAACCCATCGGCTTGTACATGGCCCATGCACCCAATCGGTGTGCGTTGGTCTTCAAGCGGTTCAACGCATTGGCTGGCTGGCTGCCGTCAACTGAATGATCGCCTGTTTCGCCATGCTTGCCGTATTGTCCCCATACACCCAATTCCAACCGGCCAATCAAGCAATCGCTCCAAATCGGGCGAACCATCAATTTGCCGATCACATCTTTACTGTCATTGTCATCCGAACGATTTTGAAAATCGCCTGCCGTGTTGAAGTAGTTGCCTGCACCATTAAACGCACCGACCCAATACTGAAGGCGACCAATCTTGGTATCGCAATCCTGCCACCACGTGCCGTGAACCTGAATGCCCGTATCGCGCAGATCATTGATTTGATTGACCATCGCGCGTTCAGCGAAATCCAAGTTCGCGCTGCTGCGAACGCCTTCTTCGCCAGCGGACGGCTTGAATTGACCAACCGTTACATCGTGATGCGGAATCACGTCATGGAAATTGATGTACGCGTCTTGAAGAATCCGGTTGCTTGTACCGCCACCGGTCTGAACTTGCTCGCGGAATGTCGTCCCCGTTGTGAACGTGCCGTTCTGATTCGCGACGGACGCCGGAGCCGATTTAAACAAACCCTGGCTGCTTGGAGTGCCCGGAAAACTAGTCGCTTCGCGCGCAGCATCAAACATCACCACTGCAGTCACATTTTCATGGATATCGATCGTGAATTTCAATTCCGCCCGGCGAATTCGGTTACCACTGTTGTCGAGCAGTTCACCGCCACGATCACTGAAAATATCGCGCCGGTCGCGCCAGTGCTTCGTCTCCCAAATCTGAAGGAGTCCGCCGATTTGAAGATTGCCGGCCTTGGTCGTCACCTTATTAGGACCGTCCTGACAGGCGCAGTGCGAGCCGGAAACCGCATCAACGTTTTGAATTGTGGCTTGGGAAGACCCATCGTTGTTCAATTGGCGGCGCAACTCATCGATCTCTTTGCGTAGATCCTCAGACGCACTGCCGGCCCATAGCCGCGCACAGCACACCGTCAGAGCAAAGACCATTGTCATTCGACCGAAATTGCGCATGGAGCCCCCTTCAACACCTGATTCACGAGACTGTCGAGTACTTGAGTTACCTAAGCTATCAGATTAATACAAATCGACAAGCTTCAGAACGAAAAAACTACGCCTTTTTTTAGCACTCTCGTATTCAAAACCGAACTCGGCTTGAGCGATTCGGACAGGATGCGAACACATGACTAATTTACAGAATACTTTCGAACAAATTCGACAATCCAAAAAGCGCTTCATTCTTCCGCACCCAGCGCTACCATACACGTTCAGTTTTGAACACTAAATTAGGAAATTTTTACTCCATGATTGTCGCCATCGTTCTTGCAAACCAACCCGGCCCAGTTTCCGAAAAGTACTTTGAAGCAACAGGCGACGAATCCGTGATCGAGCGCGTCACAGGCACCGTCTTGCGCGGACCGTTCGGAGGGACATTGGTCGCGGCGCATCCCACGCTTGCCGAAGACGTTCAAGAAGCGCTCGCCGGTTTTGCCGTGCAACACGTCGACGTTCGCTCCATTCCGACAACGTCGTCCGATTCTCATGCCGTTCTCATCTCCGCCTTGTTCGCAGCCGAGGCGTTCCGGACGCGCTGGGCTAAAGCAATGGCCGCCGCAACCGGTCGTTTTGAATCCGCTGGCGGAAAAAATACTGGCGAAGCCGCGCTCGATCCCAAAGGCGAATGGTCGAAATTGAAGAAAAGTTCGGATGTCAAAATTCGCGGGCTGGCGCGTTCCTTCGACCGCGACGGAGTTCTCATTATCCCCGCCGATTGTGCGTCGATCCAAAAAGAACAGCTCGCACAGATGGTCGAAACGTTCGCTCGCGAAGGCCAGCAGCCCAACGCGAAACCGTTCGTCCAGGCGATCACGTCTGGTGAACGCGGCTGGCCGGTCATGCTGAGTTTAGACGGAGCGCGTGAGATTGCAGCACTCCCGCCGTCGTGCGATTTTTCAGCGTGGTTGCTGAAAAATATTGAGAAGGTCTGCGACGTGAAATTGAACTGAGTCGCAAGCACTTACTTCTTCGCCGGAGCTTTCACAGGTGCCTTCGCGAGCGGCTCCAGATTCTTTTCCAACTCCGCCGGGTCCAAATCGACTTTCGCGCCGTCTACTGGAACCTCCAACTTCGCAGCCCACAGAATTCCATTGATCGTTAATTTGCGGATGCTCAATTCCGTCAAATAGCGGTGCGAGTGCAGGCCCGTAAACACAAACGTCCGACCCGCGTCCGGGCGCTCAAATGCCCATGCCGTGATGTCCTTCGACGCCGTCGTCGATTCAGCCGACAACGCTATTTTTCCATTGCCTTTCGGAGCAAACAAAAGCGGCGTGACGCCTTTCATGTCCGGCGCGAATTTGATTCCGATGCAGTATCCGTCATTTAATGAAAACGGTTTCATCCCGCGCGTGATTGGGTGCTCTACAAAGGTGTGGAAATCGACCAGCCAGTGCCCTTTGCTCGACGCTTTGAAATCATAATAACCGCCCTGCAAATCCAGCATTTTCGTGCCGAGCTCATCGGGAATTGCGCCTGCTTTATGCAGCGTCACGAGTCCCGCGCCCTGCTTCATCGCCTTCTCAATAATCTCCAACCGCCCTGGTGCGCTCAGCGGATGAATCGTCCCACCTTCCCCGCCTTCCATAAATAACACGATCGCTTTGGCGTTGTTGAAAAGGTCCGGATTCTTCGGCCAACCTCCGCGCACCACAGACACATGCAGCCCCGGCGTTCCCTGGAGTAGCTTGTAAATTGCCGTCGTTCCAGCCCAATATTGGTGCGCGATATTTCCAGACTGTTCGCCCGCCACCAACACAATCTTCGCAAGCTTCGGGTCCGGCGAATCGACTTCCAACGGAATCACGTCATCCGCCGCGCGAACGCCCGAGCACACAGCAATCAGAGCAACCAACGAAGCCATATAAAGTCGTGTTTTCATGTGCGCCTTTCGAATTTAAAAATGTGAAGCAATGCATGAAGTACACCGTCGTTCGGATGTGCTTTGTCGCAAAATTTTCCGTTACCCCTCGCTCGACCCGAACGAAAAAACCTCTAGCGTCTGCAAGCCCTCATGTTGGCACGTCGCTTCCGGGAGCGCGTGTTTCGCCAGATCGACAATGTGCTTGTGATGCGTGAACACGATGACTTGTACGCGCGCAGAAGTTTCATACAAAAATTTGAACGCCGCCGCGCACCGCGTGTCGTCGAAATTAATCAGCACGTCGTCGATCACAAACGGCAGCGGTTCGTTCTCTTCCTTCTCCAAATAAAGAGGCAGAAACGCCAGACGCAGCGCCAAATACAACTGGTCGCGCGTCCCGTCGCTCATGCCTTCGACGCCCAACAAGCGTCCGTCTTTTCGGATACTCATCAGAGCATTCCGACCCTGCTCATCCAAGTCCGCGCGAACACCGCTGTACCCACCGCACGTCAGCTTCGCGAAAATCGCGCTCGCGTGGCGCAGCAGGGGCGTTTGATTCTCCTCGCGATAACGGTCAATCTCACGCCTCAACAATTCCGCCGCCATGCGCAGCCGAACATACTGTTCGGATTCGTCACGAATCTGCGCCACAATGCACTGCGCTTGCGCAGCCGCGTCCGCCGCATTGGCCTTGCCATCCATCGCATCGCGCTCGGATTTTAAACGCGCTTTCGCTTCGTGAGCCGAATGAAACTCCGCCTCCAATTCAGCCAGACCTGTATGGGTCTGTGCGTGCTGCGCGTCCAATTCGTCCGAGTGAACATCCGACGGTTCGGCGAGCAAGTCAGCAAGGCCCCAGCCGTCACCTGCGTTGAGAATTGACTTCTTCGTTTCGTCGATTTTCTTCTGTAACGCCCGGAACAATTCAGAACGCCGTTCGACGGCATCCAACTCGGCCGGCTCTCCGCATTCAGCCGTGTCGCACATATCATGGAGCCGTTTTTTAATGGCCTCCACTTCGCCGTCTGCACGTTCATTTTTGCGCGCGGATTCGTCGCTTTGCTTGATCAATTGCTCGCGCTTCGCCTGACTCGAGCGGACGACGATCAAGCGCTCATTCAACGCTTCCGTGGCTTGATCCGGGTGAAATTGGCCGAGCGACGGATCGATCTTCAAGACCAATTCTGCGGACTGCTTTTCGAATTGGACAATCGCCTGCTCAACCGAGGCTATACGCTTTTCAGCCTCTGGAATCGGGTCGAGTTTATCGAAAAGATCGCGAATTTTTGCGAGCGTCTGTTCGGCCTCGTGAACGAGCGCGTCCGGGCGTAATCCCAGCACAGCGACTGCGTCCGCCCACTTTTCTTTCCACTCGTCGAGTTTGGTTTTCGCGCAATCTCGGGCGGTCACTTTTCGCCGCCAGTTCCTGCCAGTCTCCTCGGTCCGGTCTTCCAGGGTTTTGCGTTCGAATTTTTGCAGTTCCTGCTTTTTACAGAACGACAATGCGCGATTCAACACATCGTTCAGGCCACTTCCAGCAGCGCACGGCTCCGCCCCGCACTGTTCAAGACTAGATGACACTTCTGTGATTCGGTGTTGGATTGACGTGGCCAGCACGTCGCAATCGCGCGCACTGTTTCGCACGTCCATCGAGCGCTGAACAAGATCGTTGCGCTGCACAAGCCAGTTGCGCATCTCTGGAATAGAACCTGCTTCGACGCCCAACGTTTTCCAGCGTTCATGCCATGCCGCGCGAATCTGGTCCAATTCTACTTCTCGCTCGCGTTTTTCTACATGAAGCTTTCCGAGTTCAATTTCAGCCGACTCAATGCGCTGAATCCTGTCCTCGTGCTGGCTAACCCGCGTCGCATCGCGAAACCGGTTGTCAGCAATAGTGTCCGCGTCGCGAACCAGTTTTTCGAAGGCATCTGGCAGTGCAAGCGGCGGTAGAATGGCCGCTGCCTTCTGATCAATGTCTTCGCCTTTCAGCCACGCGCGTTGAATCAGATCCCAGGCACTTTCGCGCTGTTCGCGCGCGGCCGCCAATTGCCGAGCGGTAGGAATGTCGCCTCCTGATTTTTGGAGGCGTACCAATTCCTGACGGCTCTCGGCGAGGGTCCGTTCGATACCGGCGATTTGCGTCGTGAGCGCGGCGCGTTCATTTTCCTTCAGCTGGGTGCGCTGTTCGAACGACGTGATGGTTTCGACCCCGGGGACTTTTAATTCCGCGAGTTGGTCGAGCGTTCCATTCCAGAATTGCAGCCGCTTCAGCGCGATCTCCGCTTCGTCGCGCCTGCGTTTCAATTGCTCTTTTTCGTCCGCCAGTTTTCGCTCCAGATTGCCTTCATTTTGAATCCGCGAAACCAATGCACTCGTACGCTCGGTCACGAGTGCCTGTGGCAGTTGAGCGAGCTTGTCTTTACCCTGTTTGAGTTCTTCTTCCAATTCGAGCACTTCGAGCACTAGTGTGTCATGAGTCTTGCGCAGCGTCTTCTCTTCGCCGCCCAAACTTTGTATACGGGCCACGTGATCCGGACGCAGGCGCACGGCTTCCGCACCGGACAGCGGTATTCCTGGGCGGAGAATTTTCAGAATAAATTCGGCCTCTTCGCGGGCCTTCGTGGCTTTCGCTTTCAATCCCGGCAAATCCCGGCGCGCGTCGACGTAGCTGGTCAAAGCCTTCTGTAAATCAATAATCGCCGCAGCGTGTTCAAGCACACCTGTTGGCAAGTGCAGTTTGGCGATGTCCTCCTGAATCGACTCCAAGTCGCGGGAACGCTCGGCGATTTCGTCGTGAAGCTGGCGCTGCCGTTCCGTTAATTTTCGGCGTTCGTCAATGAATCCATCGGGCAACGGCGCGACGTCGCCAAGGTCCTTTAATTGAAGTTCGAATTCATTCAATTCGGCGATCATCGGGCGCGTTCGGCGGATGCGTTCGAGTTTTGTTTTCCGGGCGTGTAGATCTTTTTGAAGCAGCCGCAGGCATTCGAGTTTGCCCTCGGCCTCGCGGTACTGGTCCTCTTTTTCCTGAAACACCTTCACCGTCAGCGACGCCGCTTTGATCTCGCTCTTCTTCTGATTGTAATCCGAAATGAGCTTGTTCAGCGTCGGGTTCTTGGCCTTCGCTTTGAACAGAAGTCCGGCCTTTTCCTCCAAGTCGGTCAGCACTTTTCGCACATCCAGCGCGCCCAGTCCCGCCGAAAAAATACTCGTTCCAACATTGCCTTTTTCCTGAAGGAGCATCTTGCTGCCTTCCTGCAGTTCGTCGTAATCGAGGCCGTAAAAACGCTCGAATGACGTCTCGTCCATGCCGCCGAGGCACCGCGCTAAAAAACTCGTGTCGGTCAGCGCTTTGTTGTTTTTATCGCGCAACGTCGGCTTGGCTTTCCAGCGTTGCAATTCGCATTCGCGCCCGTCGTCGGATTGCAAAACAGCACCGACACTGAGCAGATCGTTGCCGAACAAAAAATCGTCGCTGGTGTTGCGCGCGATGCCGAACAACAGCGCTTTCAGTCCGCGCAGCGCGCTGCTTTTACCGGCTTCGTTCTGTCCAAAAATAATGTGAAGCCCCGGCGCGCGTCCCGGGAAACGCAGCACTTGGTCTTCGAACGGGCCGTACTTCAACAATTGCAATTCTTTGAGCCGCACGCTTAGACGCCTCCATTCCAGGCCGATTGCAGGCGGGGAATCAACAAACTCCGCGCGTCCGTCACGAGCTTGTCACGTTGCGCCGGATCGTCCCAATCCATCGGGTCCGGACCTGACGTCAATTCCGACGGCAGCTTTTCGTGAAGTTGTGCCAACTCTGCACGCAGATCCGCACTCAATACCTCCGCACTGTCGCCTTGTGTGATCGAGCGCAACATGTTGCTCAGCGGCGTGTCGTCATTGAGCAATGCTGCCAAATCACGGTGTGGGGTCGTCAACAGCTTCACTTTCTCAACCCAAATTTGTCCATTGCCTGTGTCCGTGGCGCTGCTGCGAATGTCGTTGATGATCTGTTCGGGTTCGGTCATCAACTCCGAATGCGCGCGCGTTGATCCGAAAATTTCCACGCGAGCGGCAATGAGTTTGTCGCCGAAATTCGTTGCAACATCACGCAGCGCCGTCTTCGCCAACGCCGCCACGTCGTCGCTGGTTGCAGCGTTCGTAGCGTCGATGCGCAGAACCGTCCAGCGGACGACATGCAGATCGCGGTGCTGCGTGTTGAGAATCTTACCGTTGTCAAACGTGACGACCGTACATCCTTTGCCTTCGGTTTCGCGCGCGTGGCGTCCTTGAATGTTGCCGGGAAACAGGATGAACGGTTCAGCGTCATGCAACACAGCGCGCGTGTGAACATGGCCGAGCGCCCAGTATTCGTAGCCTTTTTTACACAAGCCGTCGATCGTACACGGCGCGTAGCGGTCATGACCTTCCTGGCCTTCGGCGAGCGTGTGCAGTAGTCCGATGTTGAACGCGTCGCTGTAGCCGCGCGGATAATGTGCGCTGAGGTCGTCGGTCACGGCGCGGGTTTCGAAACTTTGGCCGTGAATGGCCACGCCGAGTTTTTCGAAGATTTTGGTCTCAGGCTTTTTGTGACTGAGGCGCGTGACGTTGTCGGGCAGCGTGAGGCTGCGCGTGATCTGGCTTTCAGCGTCGTGGTTCCCGGAGATCATAACAACTGGAATGCCCAGCGCGCGCAACCGGCTCATCTGCGCGGCGAAGAACAATCCGGTATTGTAATCTTTCCAATCGCCGTCGTACACGTCGCCGGCAATGAGCACAAAATCGACGCGCTCCTCTTCAGCCAGTCGTACGAGATTCTTCAGCGCCTCGCGCGTGGCCAGGCGCAATTCATCTTCCGGAGCGCCTTCGTATTTCGAGAGTCCCCGCAACGGACTGTCCAAATGCAGATCCGCCGCATGAATGAATTTCGGCATGAACGTCCTTGAGAAAGAGGTTGAGCACTCACCAATTGTAGCACGGGTTTTTAGCCCGTGTTGAGTCCGCCTTTACATTCTCAAATCCTATCCACTGACTTGCCCCGCCGCTACTTCGTCTTTCCGGTTTTTCCCAACGTCGCCGTGTAGGATTGCGGGCGCAGAATGTCGTACATGCCGTTATTGAAAAAGAGCGACGCGCGGACGGTGCGGCCATCATTTCTGACCGTCTCGTTTTTTAGATTTGAACTGATCGCCACAATATCGCGAAGGTTCGCCTTCGCGATTTTCAACGTGTATTTTCCAAATTGCTCGCCCTTCGCTTTGCTGCTGTACGTCAGCTTGAACGTTCCGTCAGGTGTCGCGACGGCTTTGCCTTTTGCGTCGAGCACAAACGTTCGTCCAACACCTCCGACGATGGCAATCACGGTCTGGCCTGACGCACTAAATCCCTGCGGAACCAAGATCAAACCGCTGAGGGTCAGGCTGTCGCTTTTCGGTTTCGAGAAATTCAATCCGATGGTCAGCGACTTGACCGAGAGCGATTGAGGTGTCAGACCTTTGATGATTCCAAACGCATCGACAAATGAGCTGTTGTCTGCGTTCGGATCCAAATCAGGAAAGCCGTCGTGGTTCGCATCAACGAAGATGATTTCTTTTAGTGTCGCCGTCGAAATCGCATTGTTCGAATCGGTGACGGACAGCGTGACGGTATAGTTCGCCGCCGACGTATAGACATGCGTGACATTCGCGCCCTGGGCATTCGTGCCGTCGCCGAAATCCCAGGAATACGTGATGGAGTTTCCGTTGGATCCAGCTGCGGACGAGCTGAACGAAATCGTCTGGCCGACCACAGCCGCAGTTGGATTCGCAGTCGGTCCGCTGACGAGAGCGGGTGGAGCGTTGGAAATGAGTTGCGCCGGATTGCTGGTCGTGCTCGCGAATTGATTCGTCGCCACGCACGTGTACGTCGCATTGTCATTCGAACTCGTCACGACCGGAGTCGTGTACGACGAATTCGTTGCGTTCGTGATCGGCTGGCCGTTGCGCTTCCATTGATACGTGATCGATCCGTTTATCGCTTGAGCCGAGAACGTTCCGGTCGATCCATAGTTGATGATCTGGTTCGCCGGATGAAGCGTGAAGACCGGGCGCTGATGAACCGTCAGCGTTGCCGTCGCGCTCACCGTCGTTCCAAACGAATTGGTGACGACGCAGGCGTACTTCGAATTGTCGTCCGCAAATGGAACGTTTGTCAGCGACAGCGTCGGATTGGTTTGATTCGAAATGTTCACTCCATTTTTTTGCCATTGATACAGCAATGTTGCGCTACTCACCGCCGTAATCGAGAATGAAACTGAATCCGCTTCAAGAATCGACTGACTGACCGGATCGGTTATGACGCCAGGTACGGCATTGAACGCGGCCAGAGCATCGATGAGTCCGGAGCCCGTCCGGTCGTCCGGCCCGCTGATGGAAAGTGGCGACGTCGCGACGACATCGATTGCGGTGCTCTGCAATGCCGCTTTGATTTGTGCGGGTGTGGAAAGCGGCGCGCGTTCAAGCAGCAACGCCGCGACAGCTGCGGCGTTCGGAGCCGCTGCGGATGTCCCGAAAAAATTCGGTGCACTGTCCGTGTCGTAGGTTGTGTTGTTGAAGAAAAGGCTGATGTCCGAACCAAAGAAGGTGGTGTTCCCGCCATCGGGCGCTGCAATCGTTGGGGCGCTGCGCTTCACTGGACCGCCGGGCAACGGAGCGCCAGCCGTGTCGAAATAAAACGGAGCACCGTTGATCCCAATGCCGCCTTTTGATGAAAAGTTTTCAGCATTGACCGCGTTGGCGTCTTCGTCGTTGTTGACTCCAGCCCACTTGCCGCCGCTGGCAATATCCGCATAAAAAATCGCGCCAACCGAGATTGCTTCGTCGAGTGTCGTGTGTCCGAAAGCGGTCATTCCACTGACGCCGCCGGAGGGAAAAGCCAATTGAAAATCGCTCTGAATCACGGTGCGGAACACGAGGTTCGTTTTGGAACCCGCCGTCAAATTCACAGCCAAATACACGCGCTGTTTGACGCCCGTTGTGTTGCTGTACGTGTCGATGATTTCATGCGGATCGTTGCTGGCGACATTGTTGACGAATTGCGGATCGGCGCTGAAGCCGAGGATGTTCGCTGTCGCCGGATTGGGGCCGTCGTACAGATACGCGTCCATGTCAACCGACGAGCCTGCACCCAAGCCAAAGCTCGCGAACGGTTGGTTCCATTGCAGAATAATTTGGAGCGTTGTACCGTCTGGAACGTCAATCGGCAGCATGCCCGGTGTTGCTCCAGCAATGCCCCAATTATGGAAGAAATTGCCCGACGGCAACCCGTTCGGATTGTCCGGCGCGGCGGCTGAATTGATCGCCACGTAATTCGCGAGCACGCCCGCATCGCCATCATTTCCGACGGCAGTGAAGTGTGTGACTCCAAGGCCATTGTTCGTGCGGATTGCTTGAGCGATCGGGCCGTCTTGAAAAAAAGGTTCGTCGGGAAAGCCAATATCGTCCACTGTGATTTTGCATCCTGCTGCGGCAAGCGCGAGCAGATTCGTGGCGAACGTCGTCTGATTCGCCCCGGCACTTGCGAACGCCAGCGCCGCGCCCGGAGCCACGTCATGGATCAGTTCCATGATTGCCGCGCCTTCATCTTGTCCATCAATCGGCCCAAAATCAATGACCTGAATGCTCGTCGGAAGATCACCGCTGATTTGGTTGGTCATTCCTGTCAGCGTCGCGTTGGGCACTAAACCGGTGACCGTTCCCGGACCGATGGACGTGTTGTTGCACGAATCTGAAATCACGCCGATCTTCGTGTTCTTGCCGGTCACATTTCCTGCGACGCGCGCTTGATCTGCTTTCATCGCGGTATCGGCTTGGTTGTCCGTCGAACCCGCTTGCCGCCGGATGGGCTTGTGTCCTAGCGACAGCGTCCGGATTCCCGGCACAGATGTCAACGCCGCGATCTGTTCCATCGTGGCGTGAACTGAAACTGAATTCCATTTTACTGCTGAAGACACGACAGTCGCTCCAGTCGCCTGGATCGATGCGAGTAACTCCTCATTCACGTTCGGAACATCCAGTGTCAACGCGAGCGTGTTGACGGGCGACGGAGCGAGTGTCTTCGCCATGCTGCTGCGAACACTCGTCGTCAGTTCCGCGCCGGTCTTTTTGCCACCGAGAACGGCTTGCACCGACGGGATCAGCCGCCGGTCGAGCTTCCCGGCCAGCGGCCCTAGTTGGGCAAACCGGGGATCGACTTTCGTCGTCTCAGCCGCCGACACCACGGCTCCCAGCACAACGCTTAATACCAGCGCTGCGACGACTCCATTTCGATTCACATTAACACGCATGAATTGACCACCTATTTTCGTTTAGACGACGTTTGAGCCGAATGAATTTTGTGCGCTTAACTGCTGCGAAAGTATAACGTCCCCCACCGGCTTTGTGCATTCAAATTGCTGTTTGATTACTCCCTTTTCTTGTGATTCTTGGGGATGCGATTAGATTCGAATACGTGGGTTTTGTGGCGTGAACGCACGCTCCCTTAATTAGAAGGTACTCAATGTCATCCCCCGAATTGGATTCCGTCATACCCGTGAGACGTGCCAGCGTGATCGTACTCTGCGAACCCGCGCGTCACATCACGCACGGCGACGTGACGCGGAGCGCCGTCAACGCGTGGTTGGCGAACGTGGGTATTCAACCCTCTGCGGGTGTCACACTTGATTTTAATTCGGACGATTTGATACGCGCGTTCAGTTTTGCGCGTGACGGAGCGGATCTCGTCGTCGTCTGCGGCGGCACCGGCATCGGTCCGCAGGACATAGCACCTCAGACGCTGGCAACGCTCTGTGATTTCGATATTCCAGGCATCGGAGAACTGTTGCGAGCGGAAAGCATTAAGTTTTCGTTGAACAGTCATTTAAGCCGTTGCGGCGGATATGTCTCAAAGGGCTGTCTGGTGCTCTCGATCCCCGGCAATTCACGGGCCGCCATCGAGCAACTTGACATCCTCAAAAAACTCTTGCTTCACACCATAGATTCCGTCCAAGGCCGCTGTAAATCGCGACGCCGGACCGACGAACAATAACATTGTGGCACGAGCTTTTAGCCCGTTCTTAATGCGTTGCTTTCTCAGGCGGGGCAGTCTTCTTTTCTTTATCCTTCAACACAAATTCATTCACACCGTAAATCAGCAACCCCAATAACATGACCGCCAGAACAATGCGCAGCCACACCGGTAACGGAAGGCTGCCTTGAGCCGTATTCATCTTGCGCAGCGTGGTTCGGCGTAGCCCGGGGGCGGTCGGTCCGGGGGCGAGCTGTTTGACACCGGACGTTAATGCGGGCGATTTCGCGGCCGACGAGGTGACGTCACCTACAGCAGGCAGAAGTGCCGAACTCGGCGACCCGGTTCCCAACGGTTTTCCAATCGTCGGCAGAGGCGTTGAAGCGGATGAATCTCGGTCGCGATGTTCGGGAGCGTTGATGTCAATCGGCTTTAGTCGCTGGCTGTGTTGATGCAATTGCGGGCGCGCAACGCTGGATCGTCCGGCAGGCGGGCGAATGCCTACGGGTTGTTTTCCGCGCAGCACACGCCGCACGTCTTGCAACATTTCATACGGCGTTTGGTACCGGTGAAACGGGTCTTTCGCCATCATGCGTTCGAGCAGGTGGCAGAAATTAATTGAGATCGTGCGGTCCAAATCGTGTGGGCTGGGGACGGTATCATTGAGGTGCTTCATCATCACGATGGCCGGTGTGTCACCTTCGAACGGTGGGCGGCCCGTCACCATTTCGTACGTCGTCGCTCCGAGCGCATAAATGTCCGAACGAATGTCCACATCGCTCTCACCTTTAATTTGTTCGGGCGAAAGATAAAACGGTGTCCCCATGGCGATGCCCGCTTCAGTCAAGCGGCGGCGGCGGCCCTTCGCAGGATCATCGACCGTTAAGCCCATGTCGGTCAGCTTGGCCACGCCGTCTTCGCCGATCAGAATATTTTCGGGCTTGATGTCGCGGTGGACGAGATGCTCCGTGTGGATGTGATCCAGCGCTTTGGCCATCTGTTCGAGGATGTTCAGCGCTTCCGCTTCAGGGAAACGTCCGCGTTGTTCAAGCAGGGCGCAGAGGTCGTAGCCTTGAACGAATTCGATGACCAGAAAATGGTAGCCGTCTGCATTGCCGACGTCGTATCCGTGGACGATGTTGGGGTGATCGAGTTCGAAGGTGGCGCGCGCTTCCATTTCGAAACGCTTGAGAAACAAATCGTCTTTTGCTTTGCTGCGCGGCAGGACTTTGATCGCGACGATCTTGCCGTTGCGCGTGTCGTTGGCTTTGTAGACCGCGCCCATGCCGCCTTCGCCGAGCTTGAGCAGCAATTCGTAGTGGCCGATGCGCTGAGTCGTCGGTTCCGCTTTCGCTTCCGACGTGCTCTCCACCAATTTCATGCGCTCGATTTGCGTCCGGGTGGCGTAGCCTTTTTCGATAAGCAGATCAGCGAGGATTTCGAGCTTGCCGACTTTCTCAGACGAGCGCTGCTGGTCCAGACAAAGTTTGACCTCCGCGCGTTGACAGACCCCTTGCTCGACAACACGCCGCGCTAAACTCAAGTCTTCGGGTGAGGGCATGGCAAGGCAATCCGAAACAAGTCGCCGCGACTCTCGATCTGACGCAGCGTCACGCAAGGCAATGTTCAAAAATCAACGAGCATTATTTATAAGACAATTCAGGCCCGATTTACAATCCATAAAATCGGGCATCAAGAGCCGCGCTCGTCTTCCTCGTCCCACTTGTCCGGCGCGGCGCATCTTGTTACGAGGGTTTTGTCCGATAGCTCTAACTCAATCGCGACTGCGAATTGTTGACATAGCGGTGTGGTGATTTGACAAAATTACGCAACGCACCGGTGAATTTTCTCATTTTGTAACACCGAATCGTGTCAACCGTGACGAAAAGAAAATAATAATGCGCCTGTTTCTCCTATGGAACGTTAAAACTTCCAGAAATTCTTTCCGTTTTTCGCGTATGGCCCGCTGATTGTGATCGTTAGTTCAATGTAAGACGATACGAATAAAAGCAGGACTTGAAAACTTAAGAGACGAAACTCAACCCTGCGCCGATTTTGGCGCGACTGAATCAGTGGGGGCGGCGGCAAGGATCCGAATGGCGCATCAAAGTCATTCCTCGAAGTAACGCTTCGATGTTGATCCCACCTGCCAATCAATTCTCTGCCCGCGGCCCGTCCGGTTACTCGCCACCGCCCCCCACTTTTTAACATTCACATGCACGACAACAAAAACGGCGAACTCAATTGAGTTCGCCGCTTTCGTTTCACGAGACCATCGTCGAATCCACTCCTACTTCGCTCCCAACATTTCCTTTACCGTCGGCAGAATCGCGTCGGCCCAAATCTGATACCCTTTTTCGTTCGGGTGCAACGCATCGGGCATGATGTCAGCCGGCAAATTCTTCTTGTCGTCGAGGAATTTGTCGCCGATGTCGAGGTACTTGATCTTCTTGCCGCCGTCGTCCATTTTGGCCACGATTTCGTTGACGAGAGCGTTCTTCGCACGGGCTTTGTCGTCTGCCAATTTTCCACGCGGGAAGATGCCGAGAATCAACACTTTTGCGTCTGGCTGGCGCTTCTGTGTTTCCTGAACAATCGTCGTGATGCCGAGCGCGACGTCTTCTTTGGAATCGCCGCCGTTGTTTGTGCCGATCATCAACACCACCAACTTGGCCTTGAAGCCTTCGAGTTCGCCGTTCTGAATGCGCCACAACACGTGTTGAGTGCGGTCGCCACTGATGCCGAAATTCGCAGCTTTCAACGAAGCAAAATTCGCGTCCCAAATCTTCTTGCCTCGTCCGCGCCAGCCATCGGTGATGGAGTCGCCCATGAAGAGCAAATCAATGTCGCCCTTCTTCGCGACGGCCAAAAAGCCGGTATGCCGCTCGGGGTTTTTGACGGCGGGCGTAATCGTGGCGGGCTGCTTTTTCGCAGCTTCTTCCGCCCGGACGACGAATGCCGACGAAACGAATGCAAGTGCCAAGACTGCTACAACTACAAATTTGCGCATGACTGTTCCTTTTGAAAATGGGTTATTTGAGAGTACACCGAACCAAGGATGAGTATGTGCTTTTATTTCGTCGAGCAGCAACCATTCTTATTCGTTTCAGTTATGAAATTGATTTGCATCGGTTTCACTCCAGCAATTCACCCGTAAAATCTCGCGCCTGTCACCGCGTCGGTGTATGCCTGCATCAGAATACGAGTCACGTTATCCATCTATTTTCGGAGAGTGTCATGTCTATTGGAGTTCAAACGATGCGGTCGATCAAAGGTCTACTTGCTGTTTTTGCGACGGGCGTCGCGGCGGTATTTGGCGCAGAAATCACCGGCGAAGGCCACCGCTTTATCGCCGGACAGGACGGCAAGCATCTCGCGATTGTGGACAAAAAAGGTGAGATCGAATGGTCGTACAAAATCGGTCCGAACCACGACGCGCATCTGCTTGCAAACGGTAATATTCTGATGCAGACGAACTATCAGAACATCATTGAAATCACGCCGAACAAAGAGAACACAATCGTCTGGAGCTACAACGCCGCGAAGATGAATGGCAACGCAGCGGAAGACGGCAAGAAGGGCCGACCGGTTGAAGTCCACGCATTCCAGCGCCTCGCCGACGGCAACACCATGATCGTCGAATCCGGTCCGTCGCGCATTATTGAAGTGGATAAAGACGGCAAGATCGCCAAGGAAATCAAGTTGACCGTCAAGAACCGCTCGACGCACAGCGACACACGCAACGCCCGCAAACTCGAGAACGGCCACTACCTCGTCGCTCACGAAAACGACGGAACGGTCCGCGAATACGACGCCGATGGCAAAGTCGTTTGGGAATACGAAATTCAAATGGGCGATAAAAAGGGTGCCGGTGGTCACGGGCCGGAAGGATATGGCAATCATTGCTACAGCGCCATCCGTCTCCCGAATGGCAACACGCTGATCGGCGGCGGCAATAGCCATTCGGTGATCGAAGTCAACCCGGCCAAAGAGATCGTCTGGAAACTGGAGCAGAACGATCTGCCGGGTATACAGTTGGCGTGGGTCACGCAAGTCCAGGCGCTGAAGAACGGTAACATCATCGTCGGCAATTGCCACGCTGGCGACAAAAATCCGCAGATCATTGAAGTCACGCGCGATAAGAAAGTCGTCTGGTCGTTCAAGGACTTCAAGAACTTCGGCAACTCGTTGCCGGTGTCGTTCGTGATCGATTCGGAAGGATCGGTCCGCTAAATCAATACCGACTATAATAGAAGGGGCACGGAGAAGGATTCTGCTCCGTGTCCCTGACACGTTCAGGGAGTTTCTCGTTTTGAAAATAAGTAGAGGAAGAAAGCGTGAAACAGAACATTCACTTGTCATTGATTATCCTCGCGATCGCAGCCATCATCTGCTCGTTCTCAAGCGCTGCTGATACCAAGCCGCCCATGGATTCCGCAACGAATTTGCCTGTGATTGGCGGGACTCACTGGGGCTTGCTTTCGCTGACAGAGCCCGGCGAAAAGATCAAGGACGCTCAAAATCCGGCGGATTACCAATTTTACAAAAGCGGTAAATTCTCGATCCTTCATTATGGCGGCTCGATGCAAGGCGGCACGTACACCGTGAAAGACGGAAAATTGAAGATGACGTTCGAAGGGGGTGAAGTCTACATGGATGGCAAAATGACGTTGAAAGGTAACGTGTTGGACGTCAGCGACGGAAAGTGGCTGATGCGTTTGCGTTTCCTTCTGCAAGACAACAAGTAAGTTTAGTGCTCCCGACGTTCTTTTCGGTAGTTGGACGGCGTGACGCCGATCCGTTTGCGGAATTGCAGTATGAATGCGCTGGCATCTAGGAACCCGCATCGCGTCGCAACTTCCGAGACTGCAAGGCCGGTTTCTTCTAGTAATCGTGTCGCGGCAATCACACGTGTCTTCAATAGAAATTCCTGGGGCGTGACACCGAACGCCGTGTGAAACTGTCGTTGCAACTGGCGCAAGGATTGAAAGCAGGCATCGGCTACATCACTGATCGTCAAGGGCGTGGCGTAGTCGCGGCGGATGATGTCCACAGCCTTCGAAACCGTTTGGAAAACCGGCAACTGTTTTTCGTGCTCTGTGGCCTGTCGCAAAAAACCCATCACGCCATGAGGGCGACCGCGCTTGTCGAGTATGGGAAGTTTGGTCACCACAAACCAGTCCGGCATACCCTGACGATCGAACCACAGTTCTAGCCGCTCCACTTTCTTTTCGTCTCCGGATAACAGACTCTGGTCATCCTTGACGTAACCTGCTGCCATGATGTCGGGGTAGATTTCGGTATCGGTCAGGCCGAGCATCTCCGATTCATCGCACATCTTATACAGATCCAAAATGCCCCGGCTTGCAAACATACTGCGCCCCGCGCGGTCTTTTGCAAAAAAATAAACGCCGGACAGGTGCTCGAACAACCTATGAAAACCGCATTCCGAATCCATTGCTTCCAGCCACGCGCGTCGTTCCCGCTCCAATGCTTTAAGTGCACTCGGACTGCGTTGGGGGCGCGTGAGGTGAGGGCGTAGAGTTGTCGCATTTTTCATATTCTTTGTCGTCTCCAATTGCTATAGTCGAGAGTATAGTTAAGACATGAGACGTGCAACGTCGAAAGCACACTAAGGAACGTCGAGCCATGCTGAATTTGAAAAACATA
>JBAXUS010000239.1:0-8632 GCA_037129555.1 Planctomycetota bacterium | reverse complement strand
CGAAATGCCGCTTATCGTCGGCCACGCGGAGAAAGCCGTGTTTGAGCAGCAGGTTGTCACCCTTATAAGCGGTGACGGAAAGCGTTTGCTCCTCTCCATTGAGACCGGGATTTGCCTTGTCGCTGCATTCAACGCGGTAGGTGTATTTCCCCAGAGTCGGAGGCGCGAATCGAACCGTCCACTTCTTGTCGCCCAACCAGAACGCCGGAACCTTCCACTGTTTTTCGCCTTGCTTGAAGACGACGTCGACCTCCACCTCCGTGAATGGATTTTCATACTTCTTGGAGGATGCGAACGAACTTTCAAAGACAGTCCATTGCTCGGCAATGAGAGCGTTGTTGGCGTTTTGCGGCGAATCAACGGCGTGTAGCTCGGCGAGCGGCGCGAGCAGCAAGGCAGTCAGGAGTATGAGCGTGCGTTTCATATGGTTTCTATCTTTGCGTTTTCCTTCCCCTTTGCGAATTTACAATCACAGGCCGCTGCGTTTTCGCTTGTCGCGTGGCGTTGGAGAGGGCGTGCTTTCAACGATCGCCATAACGATGAGGTACTTTCCGTTGACGCGCAGTTTGCCTGCAACAGTCGCTTTTTTTCCGTAGTTTTTCTTCAATTCAACGAGGATTTCGTCGGAACCTGCTTTCATCGGATAAGTCTTGGAGTCGTCGCAGACCAGCGAACCGATGACACCGCGATCGCTGGGTTTATCGGGATCGTCCAGTACGATGACGCCTGTAAAAACGCACTTTTGCCCCTTGATCATGGCTTCGTCGCCCGCCGCATCTTCTTTAGCGGCAATCTTGGCCTCTTCTTCAGGCGACAACTGAGTTTCCTCCGCGCGGATAGACGAGAATCCCGCGAATGCCAAAAAGGCTATTGCAGCGATCGTGAAACGTTTCATCCTGTTTGTGTCTCCTGATTTCAGTTCCCGTACTTCAGAATCCGTAACCTATTCTGTATCCATTTTGTACCAAATGATTCGCGGTCGGATCGAATAGGAAATCGAAATATCATCGAATACCGGCGTATCCAGCAGGTACTGCTTGCTCGGATCGACCTCGGTTCCACCTTTGGGATCCACCAGCGGATTGACCGGGTATTTGAAGCGGACACGGTAACGCAGATGGCTGGTCGCCACGCGAACCGGCTTGGCGACCGTTCCGATCTGGTTCAACGCGTTGGGATCGACCAAAGTTGTCCCGAGTATCTTTCCGCTGGTATCGGAATTGCCGTCCACGCTGTCGATCAATTCGACTTCCACACCGCGCGTGTCGAACGTTTGTTGTTTGCCATATTCGGACGGCGCGGGCCGATTGACGCTGACATCACGCCGGATGCGCCCGCTTTCGTCCACCAAGGTATTGTCGATCGCATTGTCGTCGTTGTAGAATTCGTAATCAAACGGCCCTTTGAACGGCATCGAAACCGGTTTTCGCGATCCTCCCAAGTAGGTCACATATTCAGTGCGTTTGAACTGACCGCTGGGCGTCTTGTATTCGTGCATGAACCGGGGGGTAAAGACCGTCCAGGACGCCCGCAAGACGGTCACCTGTTCATCGACGGCCGGCGTGTTGACGTTGTTGATCGATTGCAACATGGATTGCGAGGTGAATACTGGCAAATTCGTGCTGGTCGATGGCGAGGGCGGAAGATAGTAGCGGCTGAGCGCCTGCTCGCGGACAATCCGGTCTCTCGCCCAATCCGGCGAGCCGGAGTCGTTCAGGACGCGGTCTCTGCTGGATATCTTCAATTCGTCGATCACGGCGAACGTACCATCGTCCGGCATGTAGCGGTAATGGTAGTAGACATCGTTCAGGCTCGGACTCATGCCGCCATAATTCAGGTTATTGATACTGAATACTTTGGCATTATTCGTCACGCCTGCGGGATCGGCCCAATCCCATTTCACATCCTGGCCCGTGGAGCCGAAGGCGTTGAGCGCACCTTGATTGCCGACTTGCGCGGGTTGAGACTTTTCGATCCCGCTGCCGTACGACCGGAAGCACCAGAAGAAATCGGGCTTCCACGTCTTCTGCCCTTCCATGTTCAACTGTGTGTCGACGAACGGTCGGATGTGGCTCTGGATCGTGCTCAAGTTTCCCTGACTCTTGTAATCCGCGCGGCTGGGTTCCTGCCGCAGATGTCCGGTAGGGCCGCCCGGGGTTTGCGGCGCCAGGCTTTGGCTGTACACATTGCGTCGAAAACCGGTGAAACTCCAGCGGAACGGCTGGATGCGGTATGCCGGAGATTCCTGCTGGGCGGGCGCGGCGGGATGCGTCACCCAGTCATAGCCGCCGTACAAATAGCCGCCAAAATCGAAGTCGGCGGTGCCGATCCCGTCGGCTTCCCAAAAGACGCTGAGGTCGTTGGTGCGATAGCGGTTGGCGCTGTGCCCGGCACCGGGGTTTAAATCGTTGAACGAAAACACATATTGTCCGGTCTTGTAGAAGTAGAGGCCGCGTGACCAGCGCAGTTGCGTGCCGGGATTTGACGCGTTGAACAATTCGTGCGTGCGGAAATCGCCCTGATCCCACGTCGGCTTGATCCACATCGAAACGCAATTCCCGTCTTGAGAACCCGTCTGAAAATTCTCTTTGTTGGCACCAAAGAGATATTTCAACGTGCCTGAATTGCCGGAGACGCCGGGATTGGACAAGTACGCTCCGTCGGTGCGTAAATCGCCGCGGCGTACCGTCACGTTGTTGTAATAGAAGTTTGGATCGAGACCCGTGAGACCCGCATTCAACGAGACGAAATAATACACCAAGCGGTTGCCAGGAAGGCCCGGATCGGTGGCAATCAACGTGTCGTTCATGATGCCGAGCAGACTGGACGTGCCGACGACGCGGAACTGCGATCCTTTTTTGGCGTACGGACCGGTATCGATGTGCGGGTACTTGGCTTGTTCGTGTCCGTTTCCGGCGCAATCGGCGGTGTCGAGATCGCCGTCGAAGGAAGCGAGGAACGTGTCCTTGTCGTTGTTTGGATCGTAGCCGGACGTGTTGGTCGCCAGTGTGATCTGGCCGTCGTACACCGCCGGCTGCACGCGATTCGCCACGACGTCGGGCTGGTTGATGTCCACGGGCAGCGCAAAGACGTTGCGTTTACTGCCGCCGCCGACGCCACTGTCCACAACTTCTTGATTCTTGCCATTGGCCTGACCTGTGACCTGGCTGCGGATGGTGTATTGCAGCGGCACGAGTGGCTCGGGCTGCGTGATCAGTGCAAGGCGATCCTTGACGTTGTACGCGTCGCGCGCGACTTGACCGCTGCACGTCGAACCGGGGTCGCCCAATGCTTTCGACATGTGGCCCCGGGCGAATTGGTGTTGCGTGGTTTCACGCCAGACGTCGTAAACTTGCACGAGTCCCGACGATTGACGTTCGGCGGCGACCTCGCCGCCCGAGACGATTTGACCCGTCGAACGGATTTCAAAAATGCCGTTGGAATCGAACGAAAATTCCGTCGTGGAACGGTTCATGTCGGACTTATCGATCATCTCGTCGGCTTTGTAACGGTAGTTGCGCGTGATGAAGGCGCCTGCGGTGGCCGGGAAGCGTTTGGAGGACATGATGTAACGATTTTTGTCGATCATGTAGATCGGAACACAACCGGGTTTGATGGGGTTGGCGACGGCGGTGCCGCCCGGCGAATTGGTATAGATCATCACCGGTTCCATTTCAGTGAAATTGCGTCCCCAGCGGTTGATCCACTCGATGTTCGGATTGAATTTCAAGAGGTCCGTATTGGGATTGAAATGGGCCATCAACATGCGTGCGACCGATGCCTTGTGAGTGTCCAGCCCATTGTTCGTGCGCACGTCGTCCCAGGGCTTGATCACGCGAAAGTACAAGTCGTCCCACGTGCGAAACGGACCGCGCGGATAGGAGTGAACGTTGGCGGCGTTGGCACCGCCCGACACCGTCAACGCGACGACATCCATGTATGGAAATTTCGGATCCTTGTCGCGCGCGAGAATGACGCGGTAAGCCAGTTCCTGCGCCTCGTTAATCGACGGGGTTCCTGCAGGATCGAGCGATCCAAAATTATTGAGATAGTCGAACTGGTAGCCCGCCGCCGTAAGCTTTGTTGGCATCGGACGGTTGAAGACGATTTTTCCGGCGGCCGCCGGGATGCGCTTCAATCCGTAGAACGTGGCCAGACGCGATTCGAGGTCGCCGGTGGCCGACTTGGAATTGTCGATAAACCACGACGCGCTCAATTGGGCGAGGTCGGCATCCGTTCCCACCGCGAGTGAACTGCCGTGTTGAACGTTAAGCCCCATGAAGAGCGCCGCGAGCACTTTCTCGGACGCGGTGTTCAGATTCACCGGGGCACGGTGGATGCAGAGTGGGTTGCGTTTGTAGTTGATCTTGGGATTGGGAACAAAACTGCCGTCAGCGTTTGTTTGAGGCAAATACGGCGTTCCGGCGGGCGGCAATTTGGCTGGAAATTGCGCGAACGTTTCACCGGTGGGGGCTTGAAGCATCGCCTCTTCCGCCGCGACCAGGATGTAGGAACTGCACGGCCCCGGCGAGACGACCATTTTCTCTTCGAGGCGAATGGCGATCCAATCGGTTCCATTGGTTGCGATCCGGCGCAACTGTCCGGCACCGTGTCCATTGACAATCGAGACGTAGCTTCCGCGCAGCGATCCGCGCAGATTGTCGGGATCGTTGGTGATGTCATCGGCCACCCAGCTCTTATCGCGATCAATCAGCACCTGGTAATAGTCGCCCTTGACGCTGGTTTCGCTGGCCCATTCGAATTTGCCGACGCAAACCGTGTTGGTATCGACCCAGGAATCGATCGTAATGTAGGGGCGCAACGCGGCTAATTTCAGCTCGATTTCGAGTTGCTCTAACGGGTGGCTGGGATTCCCGTCGTTGTTGCGTTCATAGTACGTCAAAGCTAATTTGACGTCGTCTATGTTGGCGAACTTTCCGTGTTTGCTGCGATAACCCGCGATGGCATACCCATCCCCATATATGGCGACGCCGTTCGCGCCGGTCAAGGGCCGACCATTGCCATCCGTTTGGAAATAGAGGTCCACATTATCAGAGATATCTTTGCTGTTTTTGTCATAAAGCCCGGCATCGGCCCCTTCGTCCGCCCAGCGCTTGGGTTGGATCATGTCAAGATTGGCGGCGATTAGCGGCGAACCGATACAGCGGCACAAATTGTCCAGTACAACGGCGAGGTTGTCACACGCATTGATGTTGATTTTACCGGCGGCGTCCTCAACGGAGAGTGTAAATCGATCGCTCTGCAAGGCGCGCGTATTCCCAAGCGCGGCGCTGAAGCCGGTCAAGGTCTTGTCATCCTGAATTTTTGGAAACGAAATTTGGCGTTGTTTGTTGTGAAGATAATCGACCGTGAACCACGCCGAACGCGGGTTCTCGGTATCCTTGTACACTTCGTCCAAGAGGTTGGCCACCGCGTAGGAAAACCCGGCTTGGACCATGAATTCCGCGCGAACACTGTCGGAATATCGCGCCGCCGACTTCGCCTGCACAATGCTAATCGTGTAGAAACCTGCGCCCATGGCTGCCAGCACTGCGAGAACGCCAGCCACCATAATCAGCGTGACACCACGACTCTGAGAAGCCGATACTCGAAGGCTCCGAGAAAGAGTGGGCCGGCGCTTGTATTTCCACATGAAAAACCTCTAGATTAGAATAAAGTGGAAAGATCATAGTAGCTTTTAATGAACACCGGGACAGACGGCACAATGTTTTTAAGATAGAAGTATGTGCCGTCGAATACTAGTGACGTAAATAAAGTGTGTATTCTATAACTTCAGAGATCAAGGGACAGGGTGCTCGACTAGTTGCAATTAATCCAGTGACCTGTCCCTGATCTCATATTTTAGTCTGACAATTGTTTTATAATTGCGCCAGAACGCTATTCACCTTTGTTTGAAATCGTGAGCGTCGAATTCTCTTCGACTTCTTTTGTCTTAGCCGGGCCGCCGTCGTAGGAGTATTCGATCTTCAATTTCTTAACAGTGCCATCGACAGGGTCGCCGAAGTGCTCGTTCGTGGCTTCGACGGAGAGCGCGTCGTCTTTGACCATCTCCTGGACTTTGACGGTGACATCTGTCTTGGCGCCGTCGGGTAGGTCGCCGTAATGGGCTTTGATGATTTTGAGTTTGCTGACTTTGGTTGCGATAGACAACGTCTCACCTTCGTTAGCAGTCATGTCCATTGCCGTGCCGTCGAGTGTGTATTGAACTTTGAGTTTCTTAGTGGTGCCTTCGACAGGGTCGCCGAAGTTGTCGTTGGAGGCTTCGATAGTGAGACCATTTGCGGTTGCGGCGGCTTTGCATTTTTCAGTCACGTCGGATTTGGTACCGTCGGGCAAATCGCCGTATTCAGCTTTAACGATGACGAGCTTCATGACTTTGTCTTCAGCCTGAAGAATCGCGCTGCTGAAGAGCGCCATCACCATGACTACACAACCCGCCGCGAGACTGCTTTTCATGGGAGAAAATCCTTTTAGATAGCCGGGTGACTGCGCAGAAATCCGGGCGTCGGAACGAAACCGCGAAGGCAAATCTGCGCTTCTGAATCCCGCCGCTTATATCCAGAATTGGGCACCAGCGCGAGCGCAGAAAGCGAACTGGCGGGTGGCACTGGTAGGTACTCCTACCAGTGCGAACACGAAGAGTCGTGTTGAATTTCAATTCGGTCTTTCGTTTCAGTGTGCCGATGAAAGGCGCTGAAACTCCGTGACCGTATAACCATTTTTTCTCAACGCATGCCGTAATTAAAGTGCCATAGCACTCACTTTAATTCCGTCGCTCCGGCGGCGGGAACAGGCGTTGCCGTCGGAGTAGGTCCCGTGACGGCTTTCTCTTTGTTCTCTTTCTTGGTTTGCCCCTTCTTCTTCTTTTCCGGTGCCTCGGTGACGACCGGCGGAAGATGCTTTGAAAGCGCTTCGATGATTGCCTTGTTCTCCGGTTTGTCGTGCACGCTGACGGTTTCGTCGGGATCGTTCTGTTCGTCGTAAAGCTCCGTCGCGATGATCTTCGAACCGGTGCGTTCGCGCCAAAGCGTCAGGCGCCAGCGTTCATCGCGGATGCTGTAACCCATCACCGCTCCGCCAGCCTTGCCCGCGCTGCGCGGGTATTGGCTGATGGCGACCTTGGCCTTGGATGCCGTCGGATTTTCGATGAAGGACTTCACGCTGCTGCCCGCGAGTCCTGCGGGAATCGGCAGGCCGCAGAGGTCGGCGAGCGTCGGATACACGTCCACAAATTCCACCGGCGCTTCGCATTTCTGTCCGGCGGTCTTTTGCTTTGGCAGGCTGATGAGCAGCGGCGCACGCGTCGCGATTTCGAAATTCGTGTGTTTGTGCCACAGGCCGTGGTCGCCGAGTTGCCAGCCGTGGTCGCCCCAAAGCACAATGATGGTGTTGTCGGCGAGACCTTCCTTTTCGAGCGCGTCGAGGACCCGGCCCACCTGTGTGTCGGTGTAGCTGATGCACGCATAATATCCGTGGCGGAGCTGCTTCGCGAAGTCGGCGGGAATCGGGTTCTCCTTCGGCACGCCCTGATAGTTGTGCAGTTCGCTGTTGTTGTGTCCGGCGAATTCCGGCGCACCCTTTGGCAGATGATCAATCGCCGGGAGCGGGATCGTGTTCGGGTCGTAGAGGTCCCAATATTTCTTCGGCACGACGAACGGAAGATGCGGTTTCAAAAATCCCACCGCAAGAAAGAACGGCTGGTCCTTCTGCTTGAACGCGTGCAGGCGTTTCACCGCTTCGGCTGCGGTTGCGCCGTCGGGCAGTTCGTCGTCCTGCTTCGGACTGACTTCAAACGCAGGTCCGCCCTTACCTTCCTTGCCATTGGCTTTTTTGCCGGGTTTGTCGTTGTCTGCCGAATCCGGTTTCGTTTTCTCGACATATTCCTGCACACTCACGCCGTGCTTTGTGATGATCTGCTTCGTCCAGTCCACAGGATCGGTGTCCACTGATCTTCCCTTCGGATACCAGTGCGGCTCATTCCACGAACGCCCGTCCTCGAATCCCGCGTGATAGACTTTGCTCAACGCCGCGCACCAATAACCGTTCACCTTGAAGTACTGCGGCAGCGTGATGCAATCCGGCTGCGCGACGCGAAAATGCGTTTCAAGATCCCAGACGCGCGTCATGTCCGGCCGAAGCCCCGTGAGCAGCGCCGTGCGCGAAGGACTGCACACCGCCTGCGAACAATAGGCGTGATTGAACAGCGTCCCGCGCGTGGCGATCCGGTCAATGCTCGGAGACTTGATGATCTTGTTCCCATAGCAACCCAGTTCCGGCCGCAGGTCATCGACGACGATGAAGAGGACGTTGGGTTTGTCCGCCGCGCGCAGAGCGGTCAGCGACAGCAACATAGCGACGACGATGAATTTCATACTGTGTTTCATGGGAGTTGGGTGTCCGGTTGTGTAAATAGATGAGTGAAATTACTTCGAATTCTTCCCGCCGTTGTTGATGTATTCTTCGCGCGTGACGACGCCGTCCTTGTTCGTGTCCATCCGATCGAAACGCTGCGCGGCGGCCTCGGAGTCGGACTGATGTGTGGTGTAATAATCGCGCGTGAGCTTGCCGGTCTTTTCTTTGTCGAGCCGGTCGAACTTCGCGGCGCGTTCGG
>JBAXUS010000238.1:0-8756 GCA_037129555.1 Planctomycetota bacterium | reverse complement strand
CTCTCAAGTCGTTAGCTGAAGCGCGCACAATCTGGCCGCAAGCGCCAACGATTGAAAAGGTCACGCAAGGCGAAAGTATGGCGCATGACGCTCTGGCTGATATCAAACAGAAGGAAGAGGCCGCACGGCAAAAAAAAGAGGCGGCTGATAAATTGGCATTAGAAGAAGCAGCCGAAACGAATACCAAGCTGCAAAAAGAGGAATCTGCACGCCGTCAATCTGAATTGAATCGCTTGGCCTTTACCAACAATGTCGCGTTAGCCACCGAAGCCATGAAAAAATATGAATGGTCCAATGTGGTTGAGTTGTTGGAAACCTTGCGTGCGTTTCCGGAGAACGCGGATAATCCCAGTTGCAAGGCCGCCGATATGTTGTTGACCGAGGCTAAATCCGAATTGAAAAAGATCGCCGCATTCAATGCCGCACTGGCCAAGGCGCAGGCTTTTTTGCACGCCCAGAAATACAACGACGCGTTGACCGCTTTTGCCGAGGCACGTACCAACAGTTCAAATACGTCGCGAATCAAAGAAGTCGAGGACGGAGAGAATAAGGTCCAAGCAGCGCTTTTGATGCAGCAATTTAACGACAAAATTACTGAAGCGGAGAAATTATTGACGGCGAAGTCATACGACAATGCACTCAAGTCGTTTGCAGAAGCGCGAAAGATATGTCCCCAGGCAAACATGGATAGCTTGGCGCAAGGTGAAAGCCTGGCACGCGAGCAACTGGCGGAAATCCAGCGGCAGGAAGAATCCGCAAGGCAGAAAAAAGAGGCCGCCGAAAAGGCCGCTGCCAAAGAACTCGAAGACTTGAAAGAGAAACAAAATCAGCAGGAGGTTGTGCGCCGCCAGCGGGATGAGAAGCGAAAGTCACTTAGCGACGCGGTGTTGATCGCCGAGGATGCTAAGAAAAAGAACGACTGGGCATTAGTCATAAAGCTGTTGGAAGTTCTGCGAGCAATGCCGGAAAACGCGGATCATCCCAGCAACACAATGGTCGACGTCCTGTTGTCAGAGGCAAAAGAAAAGTTGAACCGTCCATTAATTGATATCGAACCGCAATTCACTCCCACTCCGCCTTTACGTGCCGGACGATTTTATAAATAGAAAAAAGTTTAAAATAACGGGGATGTGGTGCGCCACGGCGAATGGCCCACGCCAGCTTGCTGGGGAGCCAATCGTCCGGTGAAGTTTTTGAAGATTAACGTTTCGCGCCTCTTCTATGTTTGATCGCGGTGTACTCATGGGACGTCGTCAACATCACATCCCTTATGAAAAGGCGCTATCGAAAAATGCTGCAACGTTGTCTTCTGTTCGTGCTGCTCGTCCTCGTGTGTTTTGTTCCCACTATCCTCGTCGCGGCTGAAAAAGCGAAGCCTAAGAATGATGAGCCTGAGCTGCAGGTCAAGGGCTTCAAGCTGCATTATTTCGCGCTGCCGCCGGATGTGAATTATCCGTCGTGTATTGCGGTGTCGCCCAGCGGTGTTGTGTTTACGGGTGAGGATCCGTACAACGTTCGCGCGAACAAATCGGGTACCGGCAAGATCAAGATGTTCGTCGATACGAAGGGCACAGGCAAGGCTGACAAAGCCACCACTTTCGCTGACAACACCAACAGCCCGCGCGGAATGTGCTATGTCGACGGGACGCTGTATGTCGTCGCATCGCCCACGTTGATTGCCTACAAAGACGATGGTTCGGGGAAGGCTGCGAGCGAGAATGTGTTGATTAGCGGCTACGGGTTTACGCCTGAGCAACTGGCACCTGACCACAGTGAATCCGGTGTGCGCATGGCGATTGACGGATGGCTGTATTTGGCTGTCGGCGATCAAGGTTTTTTCAAGGCGGTTGGCAAAGATAAGAATGAAGTCCAATTGCACGGCGGTGGGCTTTGCCGCATTCGACCGGATGGTACGGAATTCGAACTCGTCTGCCGGGGCACGCGTAATAATTATGACGTGGCGATCGATCCGCTGCTCAATTGTTATTCGCGTGACAATACTAATGACGGACGTAAATGGAACACGCGTTTCGCGCATTTGGTTTATGGCGCTGAATACGGATACCCGAGCCTCTTCGTAAATTACCCTGACGAGAATCTCCCGGCTCTAGCTGACTGGGGCGATGGTGGCGCGACGGGATCGTTGTTCATTCACGAGCCGTACATGCCTGAAGGTTTCGGCAATACGCTGCTGACGTGCGATTGGGGCAAAGGCAAGATTCTGTGGCACGCGCTCGAACCCGACGGTGCGACGTTCAAAGTCAAGCAGGACCTGTTCTATAAAGGGACGCGCCCGACCGATCTCGACATTGACGGACGCGGCCGCCTTTACATCGCTGATTGGCGCGGCGCGGTTTATGGCAAAGAAAAAGATCCGAACAAACCCGTCGGATTCGTGACAGTTGCTGAGAATGAAAAGGGGATCAATCCGGCTGAATTTCCGGATTTGAACAAAGCGACGGACGCAATTTTGATTGGGTACATCGGCAGCGAAAGCCAGGTGCTGCGCGTCAACGCTCAACAGGTTTTGTTGCGTCGACCACTGAAACAAGAGAACGCGGCGGAACTCGAAAAGAGCGTTTTGAATGCCAACTCACCGCTGTACGCGCGAGTCGCGGCGTTGTTCACGTACACGCAGATGCTCGGCGTCAAATCGCATCCGACGTTGATCAAGTTGCTCGGCAATGCGGAGCTCAAAGAGTTCGCCATCCGAGCGCTCGCCGACCGCAAATCGCAATTCGAAGGACTCGATCCGAAGATTTTTACGGCTGCGTTGAACGATACGAATCCGCGCGTTCGCGTTCAGGCGATCATTGCTTTGATGCGTCTCAACAAGCCCGAAACCGCAGAGGCGCTGGTGCCGTTATTGATCGATAAAGATGTACAAGTATCACATCTCGCGATGCGCGGTCTGCGCGTGTTGAACGGTGTGGATGCGTGTCTCAAAGCTGCAGTGGCTGGTCCGAATGATACTGCCATTGCTGCTCTTAAAACGCTGCGCGAAATGCACAGCGACAAGACAGTGCAGGGGCTTGCTCACTTGCAATCGCAGACGAAAGACACCGCGTATCGGCTTGTCGTGCTCGAAACCATTGCGCGTCTTTTCTATGTTGAAATGCCGTGGGAAAAGTATGTGGAAGCGGGTGGCGGGCGTTGGTGGGGTATTCCGCCGGACACGACAGGACCGCATTATCGCAATGACAAATGGGCGTTGAGTGGCGATGTCGCGAAGATTCTCAGCGCTGAATTTGACAAAGCGGATGACACTGTCAAGGCTGCGATTTTTAAGCTAATCGCGCGCTACAAAATTCCGCCTGCGGACATGCCTGGGGCGCTCGCTGCGATCTCCGATCCGAAAGCGAAACTGACGCCTGAACTCGCGCACGTGATCGTTACGCTTGATGCATTCAAGCCGGATCAGGCCGCGCAACTCGAACGCATCGCACTCGAAAAAAGCTTCGACGTCAAAATCCGCAGCGAAGCCATCGAAGGCTTCAGCCGCGTGTCCGTCGATGCGAAAAAGAAGGAGCAGACGGCTGAGAAATACAACGCGATTGCAAAGACGCTGAACGACCTCACCGGCGTGAAGGATTCGCCGAAAGAGATCAATTCCGGGATCGCGAAATTGCTTGGTAATGTGGACGGCAAACCGTTCAAAACGGAAGACGTTGCGAAGTGGGCGGCGTCTCAGACATCGAACGAAGTGCGCGAAGCTGCGTTCGCAATTCTCTTGAAGAAGAAGGACGAACCGGCTGCGAAAACGGCGTTCGAAGCCGCATGGAAATCGCCCCAGGAAACCGAAGCGTTGTTGAAGTCCATCGAGAAAAATAAGGTGCCGGGATTTGCTGAAAAAACGCGTGGATTCTTTCAGGACAAAGTCGGTGGAGTCCGCATCGCTGCGATCAAAGCGGCTGGAACGATGAACGATGAAAGCGCACTTGAAGGGCTGTTTGAAAGCGCAGAAAAGGGCCAGCACAACAAGGAAACGTACGAAGCGATCGACAAGATCAAGTCCGACAAAGTGGACGCGACTCGCATCGCGTTGCTGGCTGAACGAGCGGTGAAACTCGCGGAGAAAAACGCGGGTGTCAATGAGGACCTCGCAAGCTGGTCGCGCTCGTTGGCCAATCGTTTTGCCGACGACAAAAAAGTACCGGCGGACGCGGCGAAGGCCTTGAAGGAACGCATCGCAAAAGTGGGCGGCGCGAGCGATCCGATCATCGGCGACTTCGACGCTTCAAGCGATACGTTCAGCGCAACGACGCAGCCGAAATTCAAAGAGATGGTTGCGAAGATGCTGACTGAAAAGGGCGACAAAGCGAAGGGGCAGGAGTTGTTCACGGCGCTGAAATGCATCACGTGTCACACGCTCAATCCGAACGATCCACCGAAGGGGCCGTATCTTGGCGAACTCGGTTTGAAATACAAGCGCCCGGACTTGATCGAATCGATTGTGTTGCCCAGCGAAAAGCTCGTGATGGGGTACGAACCGGTCTCGATTTTTCAGGAAGGCGGCGAAGTCCTGACGGGCTTCAAGACGACGGATTCGGGCGAAAAGTTTGAGCTGCATCTGGCCGACGGCTCGATCAAAGTCATCCAGAAAAAGGATGTCCAAAAAGAGAAGAAACAAAAAGTCTCAGTCATGCCCAGCGGCTTGGTATCGAAACTGACGTACAAACAGTTCGCGAATCTTCTGGAGTATTTGGAGTCGTTGCAGTTGAAGAAAGAGTAGAACGATTTCAATGGACCGCTACTGTGTCCTCACGCGCTCGCCCGCGTTTCGGGTCCGGTCCATTTCGTTGAGCACATCGTTGAGTTCGCTGAAGCTTTTTTCGTCCAGCAATTGGCTGGCGATTTCGATGTCTGAATTGATAGCATACTGGCTCTCCGGCATCATCGCGTTTTCAAAGGCCAGTTCCAATTGCGCTTCGATGCGCGCGAGGGCACTGTCGGTTTCTTTCAACGAACCTTCACGGCTCGTTGCATTTTCGACCCGCTTGCGCAGGATGTCGAGCGTCGCTACTTTGGTTGAGCGGATCTTGTCGGCCAGCTCCGGCTGGGCGAGGTCGGCTTCGAGGGCTTCGATCTGGCGACTCAATGCCGGGACGTTTATTTCGCTGCCGATGGATTCGATTTTGTCGCGATTCAAGAGCAGCGCAAGGTAGGCGCAGAGCAGCTTGTCGAGCGCTTTGCAATTTTCAGTGACGAGAACTTCAGCCGTCTGCGAATCGCGGTAGGCCTCGTTGATCCGGTTGCATTTTTGGCTCTGCGCAATCAAGCGCGCGCGCGACGTGGGCTTAAGTCGCTGGGTCATTTCCTTGCGACGCTCTTCGGATTCTTGAAACGAATCGCCGTCAATTTGTGAATTGACCACACGCTGAAACCGGCTGTTCGTTGCCATTGCAAACAAGTACAACACTTCGACACCCAGGCCTAACATGAAAAAGGCGGGGTGTGCAAAACCGAGGATCGAGACGCCGGCGAGAAAGAGCAGGTTGACGGGCAGCCGACCGAGGGCACCCAGAGTGGGCGAGAAGAGGAATGCTGCCTGCAAATATCGAAACATGAAACCCCTTTGGACTCCGGAAGCGTGAGACTTTATTTTGCGCCGCGATTGCGCTGCCAGCCTGCGAGCAGATTGTTGATCGCGTCGGCTTTGGGCGGTTCGCACATCATGGTCAGATCGATTTTCAAACCGTACTTTTCATAGCGCGTAAACGGACTCTCCGGCGTCTTGATCGGAACGCTGGTGTTGCCGGGGCGGAAGCCCTGCATCATTGCCTGGGTTTGGATCGGTTCGCTCATCAAAAAATCGAGGAAGATCTGCGCGGCTTTGCGCTGCTCGGCGGTAGACCACGGCACGTTCAAAATATAATATGGATGATCGCTCCACATGTTCTTTTCGGGATAAATAATTTTAAGATTGCTCCAGCGTCCTTCAGCCGGTTTCAATTGCTCGATGGCGAGTTGTTCATAGACGAAGATTGTATCGTAGGACGACGGGCCTTTGAGTACCATGTCCTTCATGAGGTAGCCGGTGCTCTTGTCCAAATTGGAGACGCCGCGTTCGAGTTCCGTCATCCAAGTTTGGAAGTCTTCGTTGACGATGTCTTCCGGTCGCAGGGCGGACGTTTTATTTTGATAGTCGTGGGTCATTAATACCAGAGCCATCAGGCCGCTGTTGGATTCCATGGGATTGGTGTGGCCGAATTTAAAGAAGCCCCATTCCGGTTTTTGCGCGATGCCCTTCCAGCCGCTCTTTTCTTTCAGCGCTTCACCAACCGACTTAAAGTTGAGCGACTTGTATTTGCCGACAAAGGCACTGTAACGCTCATCCCACATCACGAAAACCATCGGTGTCAGGGCGAGCTGCTCTTCCTTGATGATCGGATCGCCACCGTTTTTAGCCTGCCAGTTTTGGACGAAAACATCTTTGAAAACGGCGCTGGCGGGAGCCCAGACATTGATCCGTTTGTCACTGGCGACAATGGCTTGGGCACCTTCCTGAGAACCCATGGGAATCAAGTCGACGGTGATCAATTTGCCCTGGGGCGATTCGGCAAAACGCTCGCGCGCCCACTCGAGCCAGACTTTTTTCTCGGTGCCGTACGCGATGCCGATCGAGACTGATTTTCCGGCTACCACAGGACTGGTCGAGGGTCCGTCAGTGCGGCTTGGTGACGCGACGGCGGTCGTGCCGGGAACGACAGGGCCTGGCGTTTCTGCGCGCTTGAAAATCGTGTATGCACCGTAGAAGCAACCTGCAATGAACAGCAGGACAACCAGTTTTCCCAGTGCGGTGAGTTTTGGTTCTTGAGTCATGTCAATCGGTTCCCGGGTCGGAGAATCCATCAGAAAAAACGGGTACTAGAAGAACGTCGAAATGTCTTTGAAAACGGTCCCGATGTTTTCTGTTGTGCCTTCGTAAAACTTCGCTTGAGTGGTGTCGGCAATCTTTTTCAAAACGGCTTTCGATGCGCCTTTTCCATAGGCAATCGTGAAGACTCGGATGGGCGTTTTTTCGTTCGGGGAGAGTTTCGCGAGCAGCGCATCGAGGGGTATGCGGCTCTTGTTGTCTTCGCCATCGGTCAACACCACGACCGCTGATATTTTCCCCGGTTGCGGGTTGGTTTCAAGATGGGTGTACGCGGCGTTGACCGCATCGTACAACGCTGTTTCTCCGCCAGGAATAAGTGAATTAATGGTGTCCTTGATTCGAGTGCGACCGTCCTTCATCGAAATGTCGCGGTCCGCCCACATCAGGCGGTTATCGAATGCCAGCAGCGAGACGGAGTCGTTGTCGTGGAGGACGTCGATCAGGGCTTGCGCACCACTGCGTGCGTGGATGAGTCGCCCGTCGATTTTCATGCTTCCGGAGACATCGACCACGAGGACTATGTTCGAATGTTTCTTGGATGCCTCCCACATTTTCACGATGCCGTTCATGACCTCGGGGGACGGAACTTCGAGCGTCGTTTGTGGCTGCATCGGATCGACTCCATGGTCCGCATCGAACGGAGCGGCAAGTTTGATCTCAGGTGTCGATGGGCGGAATCCATAGGCGAGCGCTTTCTCCTGCTGCTTGAGTTCGAGCAAATACGAGAGGTAGAGTTTTGCGGCGGCGCGATGATCGGCGGAGACCCATTCACGGTCCACGACTCCTGCGGGATGGTCGCTCCAAAACGTCCCTTCTTTGGGATAAAGCGCCACGACGGGGAAGGGGAGGTTGTTGTTCGGTGCGTTGGCTTCGATGACCATGTTTTCATACAGCACGGCGGCACTGAGATACTCCGGGCCGCCCGAGAACATTTTCTTGCCGAAGAAACCGGTGGAACTGCCATAGTGGACGACGGAATGTTCGATCTCTTTGACGAAATCGATGACCTCCGGTCGCTTCAAATCGTCGAGGGTCAGTCCGTTCATTTTGGACGCGCCGGCGTACGTTTCGGCGAAGATTGAGATCAAGCCGCTGTTGCTGTATTGTGGGTGCGTGTGTCCGAATTTGAATTGACCCCATTGTGCTTTGCCGTAATCCGCCCAGCCGCCTTTGGCTCGTGACAGCGCGAAAATTTCGGCCCAGCCCACCGGTTTTTTGCCCCAGCCAATCGCCTCCGCCATCGGTTTCCACATCGCGATGACGACGGGCGAGACGACCAGATTTTCAGTGGACGGAACGAGGTCCTTTCCTGTTTTTACACGCGATTCGGTGTTGCCCAATTTGATGAACGCGCCTGATGCCGGGCTGACGATATGTGCCTGGATTTTACCGGAAAGTACGTCGTCGATGCACTCGCCTGACCCCATCGGTTTAGCCGTGATGATGATCTTCTTACCATTGACGGTTTTCGATAGGTCGGCGTTGAAAGCCGTCGTGACTTCGTTGATCCACGCTTCTTTTTCAGAGCCGTAAGCGAAAAGAATGTTGATCGGTTGTGCAACCGGTTTGGGCTCGGGCGGGCGGTCTGGAGTCACTTGAGTGGCGGGCTTTGCGGGTGCTTTTTCGCCGCAACCATTTAAGGCAAGTGCGGCGACAAACGTGATAAGGACTTGAGCCAGAATCCTGCGGTGAGCCATGTACGAACTCCCTTTTGGTTCAATGCGGTTGTGGTGTTCGCTGCTCAAAATGTTGGTCGGTTGCCACGCCGAAGCGATAACAGTATAGACGGTCCGATGGTCATGTCAAAAGACCTCAACCCGAATTCACGAAGCTGGGAGTAAGCATAGTAAGTTTAACAAAAGCCGCCCACCCCTCATTC
>JBAXUS010000237.1:0-8764 GCA_037129555.1 Planctomycetota bacterium | reverse complement strand
GCGGGATCGTGGGTGACATACGGTTTGGGTTCGGAAAATCGAAATCTTCCCGGCTTCGTCGTCATGTACGACACGCTTGGGCGAGGCGTGCCGAAAGGGCATTCGATGAACTGGGGCACCGGATTTATTCCCAGCATTTATCAAGGCACAGCGTTGAATGCGCAAGGCTCGCCGATCGACAATCTCGACCGCTCCAAAGACATGTCCGACGAACAACAACGCAAGCAACTCGATCTCCTAACGAGGCTCAACAAGCACCATCTTGACCAGCGCCAATCCGAAAGCGAATTAGCCGCGCGCATTGAATCGTTCGAACTTGCGTACCGCATGCAAATGGCCGCACCCGACGCGCTCGATTTCTCGAAAGAATCGCCTGAGACACTGAAGCTCTACGGCATTGGCGACAAGCGCTGCGAACATTACGGCAAGCAGTGCCTGATGGCGCGGCGGCTCGTTGAACGGGGTGTGCGCTTTGTTCAGATTTACAGCGGCGGGATGGAAAACCAACGCAGTTGGGACGGACACGAAGACATCAAAGGCAACCACGGCGGATTCGCCGGTGAGACGGATGTGCCCATCGCTGGATTGCTGACGGACTTGAAAGCGCGCGGTTTGTTGGACTCAACATTGATCGTCTGCGCGGGCGAATTCGGGCGGCTGCCGATCTCTCAAAAAGCCGCGAAGCCAGGCCGCGACCACAACCCTCACGCCTTCACCACGTGGATGGCGGGTGGTGGCGTCAAAGGCGGAGTGCAGCACGGCAAGACGGACGAAATCGGATTCAAAGCCGTCGAAAACCGAGTCAGCGTCAACGATCTTCACGCCACGATTCTACATCTGATCGGCCTCGACCACACGAAACTGACGTACCGCTTCAATGGCCGCGATTACCGGTTGACCGATGTGGCGGGTAACGTCGTGAAGGCCGTGCTATCGTAAAAAAGTATCACGGAATGATGGCGGTTTTAAGGTGGCCGTTTTTGGCTGCGAGCTCGCGCAAAATGTCGGGCAATGATTCGAGCGGGGATTCGCGATTGACGAATTCTTTGGCCGTCACCTTCCCCGCCCCGACGAGGTACAGCGCTCGACGGATATGCTCGGGTGTATGGTGGAAACTGGCCTTGCACGTGATCTCGGAATAATGCAATCGATTGGTGTCGAGTTCCACACGTGTGCCACTGGGTGGACCGCCGAAGAAATTGACCGTGCCGCCTGCGCGAACCATCTCGACTGCCAGTTGCCACGTCTCCGGTGTTCCAACCGCTTCGATGACCGCATCGGCTCCGTGGCTCTGCGTGAGTGCTCGAACGTTTTCGAGTGGCGATTCGAAGACGCCGTTGTCCGCTCCCATTTCGATGGCGCGCTGCACTTGCTCTTCGCGACGACCCACAGCAATCACCCGCGCTCCACTTAATTTAGCCGCTTTGACCAAGAACATTCCCAGCGGCCCGAGACCGATCACGGCGACAGAATCGCCCGAGCGAATGCCGCTGTCATCCACTCCCTTTAACGCGCATGCCAGAGGCTCGATCAATGCGGCATCGTTGAAGCTGGCGTGTTCCGGAATCTCGTACGTGTTCTTCGCCGCGATGCGTGCCGGGACGTGGATGAACTCGGCATACGCACCGTTATTGAAGAGTAAATCCGAGCACAAATTCGGACTGTTCTTCGCGCAGAAAAAGCACGTGCCACACGGCGCTGAATTCGCGGCGACAACGCGCTGGCCTTTTTTGAAACGCTCGTTTCCGACTTCGACAATCCCGGCAAATTCGTGTCCAAACACGGCTGGCGGGCGGATCATTTTTGCATGGTAGCCCCGACGAAAGACTTTCACATCCGTGCCACACGTCAGCGCAGCGTGAACGCGAATGAGCAAGCCACCGGGCTCCACGTTCGGGACCGGGACGCGTTCAATGCGAACGTCTTCTTTGCCGTAAAGCACCGCAGCTCGCATGCTCATGCGTGCGGCTCCACGACAACTTTTAGCGACCGTTCTGTCGGATGTGATGCGAGATCAAACGCCGCATTGATGTCGTCAAGCCGATAGCGGTCTGTGAGTAGTAAATCGAGTGGCAACGTTCCGCCGAAGACAAGATCAACCGATTGTTTTTGAACGTCAATCGATGCACTGTAACAGCCCATCAGAATGCGTTCGCCGACGCAAATCGACGCGCCCGACAGCTCGATACGCTCCTTATCTGACGTCTGTGCGAAGAGCACGATCTTTGCCCCAGGGCGAGTGCTCAGCACCGCGCTTTCCACGATGCCTTTCGCTGACGCAGCGACAATCGCAGCATCCGCTCCGCGCCCATTCGTCAGACTTTTCAATCCGTTGATAGCTTCTTCCGTGCGCGGATCAAAGCAATTGTCTGCTCCACATTTGAGCGCAAGTGAGCGGCGGTGAGGAATGGTGTCTGTCGAAATAACGCGAACGCCGCGCGCATGAAGCAGCATTGTGAATAGCAGGCCGATGGGCCCTTGCCCGGCCACGAGCACCACATCACCTTTTGCCGGGGCGAGTTGCTCGACGGCTTTGAGTACCGTGTTCAGCGGTTCGACAAATGACGCGACGGCGAATGACACGCCGTCCGGAATGCGTTCGACACCGCGTTCAACAATCCAATCCATGACGCGGACGTATTGGGAGAACCCGCCACCCGCCGGTTCGAACCCGGCCGTAACGCCCACTTTTTTATAAACCGGACACTGCGCGTACAATTTTCGGATGCAATAAAAACAATCGCCGCAGGGTATGTGGTGGAAGACGATGACGCGGTCACCACGTTTGAAGCGGGTCACAGCCGCTCCGACTTTCGCAACGATCCCGGCAGTTTCGTGACCGTAGACGCGCGGCGGCGGGAGCAGATTGTATTCGACTTTTTTGAGATCGGTGTGGCAGACGCCACACGCTTCGACGCGGATCAGGATTTCGCCGGGAGCGATCTCCGGCGTGGGAATCGTCTCGACGACAACGCGGTTCTCGCCGCGATACACGGCCGCGCGCATCACCGCCGGCACGTCTTGAATGGCATTCGACACTGTTTTGAAAACTCCATATAAATGAAGCGGCGGCATGAGCGCCGCCGCTTCTTACAAGACTTTTATCGCAGGATCGTTTTACAGACAACGCATTTTTACTGCGTCAACTTTCCAGCCGAGACTTTACCCACCGGATTGTTGAATGCAATTTCGAGCTGAACGTAGATGTAGACTTTTCCCGGAATTTCGATGGTCACCGGAATCAGTTTCGTGATCTTTGTCACGTTGCTCGTCACGCCGATGGATTCAGCGTACGTTGCCAAACGCGCGTCGCCAACGGTCGTGAATTGCGCTGTGCTGTCTTTGATCGAAATCGCAATCCCCGTCAGCAGATTCGTCTTCGCGTTGCCTTTGCTGGTCAACGCAAATGGATAGAGGACTGCGTTCGGACCTGTGCCGATGGTCAACGTGCCAGCCGCACCCGTCAAATTATCCTGCGTCAATCCGTTCGCAAATTGGAGATTCACGATGCGGCTGTACGCGGTGGACTTCGAACGCGTTCCATAGTTCACCGTATATTTCCCGCCGAATCCAAGTTGGACGGTATTACCGTTGTTCTTGCCGATGATTTCGGAGTTGCCGAGAATTGACAAACCGATCGTCATCGGAATCACGATGGTTTTCACGAGTCCGCTGGTCTGATTCGTCGCCGTGATTGTGATCTGGTAAACACCCTTCACCGTGTAAAGATGCGTCGCAGACAACCCAGAAATAGGAGCCGTGCCGTCACCGAACTGAATCGTCACGATGGCCGGTTTTCCGTCGTCAGTCGTTACACTTCCGATGGTGACCGAGACCGACTGACCGACATATGCGAAGGACGTCGGATTGACGATCACAGAATTGATGATCGGTGCCACGCCTGTCACGGTGAGCGTACACGTCGCCAGTGCAGTCGCGCCGACGGAGTCGGTCACGGTGACGAGGAATGCGAAGTTCGTCACGACCGCCGACGGAGTACCACTCAATACGCCCGACGTATTCAACGTCAATCCAGCCGGAAGAATTCCAGACGTAAACGTCAACGTCCCGGTTCCGCCCGTTGCAGTGAGCGTCTTCGAGTACGGAATATTGAGCGCGGCGTTCGGCGACAAGGCCAGTGGCGTGGTCGTGAACGTGACCACGGAATTGATCGTAATGCTGTAGCCTTGCGAGAGCGATGCGCCTACCGAATCCGTCGCGGTAATCGTGAAATTAAACGTTCCCACAGCGGTCGGTGTTCCACTTAAAGCTCCGGTTGCAGGCGTGAACGTCAAGCCCGTCGGGATGCTGCCGGACGTGAGGCTCAATGTCTTGATACCGGTTCCGTTCGAACCCACGAACGTTTGCGAATAGCCAGACTTATTCAGCGTCCAGTTCGGCAGTGACGACGGGCTGAGCGTGACGGCTGGATTGATGTCAATCACATAGCCCAAAGATGCAGCCGCACCAACCGAATCCGTCGCCGTGATCGTGAACTGATACGTTCCGATCACAGTCGGTGTTCCGGTGATCGATCCCGTGCTGGAGTTCAAACTCAAACCGGTCGGAAGGGATCCGGACGCGAGCGAGAATGTCTTGCTTCCTGTTCCACCCGACGCCAAGACCTGATCGAAATAGTTCGGTTGATTGACCGTCCAATCCGTCACGTCAGGCGTGTCGATGGAGACGATGGGATTGATCACAATGGAGTACGCTTGCGAACCCGTCGCACCGACCGTGTCCGTCGCTGTCACGATGAAGATGAATGTCCCGGCCAACGTCGGCGTCCCGGCAAGCACGCCCGTTCCCGGCGTGAACGTCAAGCCATTCGGAACTGAACCCGCACTGACCGCCAGCGTCTTCGAACCGGTGCCGTTCGCCGACGCAATCGTCTGCGTATAGCCGCTCTTGTTGAGCGTCCAATCGGGCAGTGTGGACGGACTGACCGTCACGGCAGGATTGATCACGACCGTGTAGCTGCGTGAACCCGTCGCGCCGACGGTATCGGTCGATGTGATCGTGAAATTAAACGTACCAGCGGCGGTCGGTGTTCCCGACAATACGCCCGTTCCCGGGACGAACGTTAGACCGGTGGGAATTGATCCGGCGCTGAGGGACAGCGTCTTTGAACCCGTGCCAAACGCGGTCGTAATCGTCTGCGTATAACCACTCTTATTGATCGTCCAATCGACCAGAGTCGTTGGGCTGACTGTCACGGCGGGATTGATCACAACCGTGTAACTCTGCGAACCGGTCGCACCGACCGAATCGGTTGACGTGATCGTGAAATTGAACGTAGAGGCTGCGGTCGGTGTTCCCGACAACACGCCGGTTCCTGGGACGAACGTCAAGCCCGTCGGAATAGAGCCAGTACTGACGCTCAACGTCTTCGTACCTGTACCGTTAGCAGTCGTAATGGTCTGTGTATAACCACTCTTATTGATCGTCCAATCCACCAACGTGTTCGGGCTGACCGTCACAGCAGGATTGATCACGATCGTGTAACTCTGCGCACCCGTCGCGCCGACAGAATCGGTGGACGTGATCGTGAAGTTGAACGTACCGGTAGCAGTCGGCGTTCCTGCCAGTACGCCAGTTCCCGACGTGAACGTCAAGCCTGTCGGAATGGATCCAGCGCTCAATGACAACGTCTTCGAGCCGGTGCCATTCGCAGTCGTAATCGTCTGCGTATAACCGCTCTTGTTGATCGTCCAATCGGGCAACGTGCTCGGGCTGACCGTCACAGCTGGATTGATCACGATCGTGTAGCTCTGCGAGCCGGTCGCGCCGACAGAATCGGTTGACGTGATCGTGAAGTTGAACGTTGAAGCGGCGGTCGGTGTTCCCGACAACACGCCGGTTCCTGGGACGAATGTGAAGCCTGTCGGAATAGTGCCAGCACTGACGCTCAACGTCTTTGCGCCAGTACCGTTGGCCGTCGTAATCGTCTGCGTGTAACCGCTCTTGTTAATCGTCCAATCGGGCAGAGTAGACGGGCTGACAGTGACGGCTGGATTGATCACAACTGTGTAGGCTTGCGAACCCGTCGCGCCGACAGAGTCAGTTGACGTAATCGTGAAATTGAACGTCGAGGCTGCGGTCGGTGTTCCCGACAACACGCCGGTTCCTGGGACGAATGTTAAGCCTGTCGGAATAGCGCCAGCACTGACGCTCAACGTCTTTGCGCCAGTACCGTTGGCCGTCGTAATCGTCTGCGTGTAACCGCTCTTGTTAATCGTCCAATCGGGCAGAGTAGACGGGCTGACCGTGACCGCTGGATTGATCACAACCGTGTAACTCTGCGCACCCGTTGCACCGACTGAATCGGTGGACGTGATCGTGAAATTAAACGTACCCGCGGCGGTCGGCGTTCCAGTCAGAATACCTGTTCCCGCCGTGAAGGTCATGCCTGTCGGAATCGCTCCAGAACTGAGGCTCAACGTTCGCGCACCCGTTCCGTTCGCGGATGTGACCGTCTGCGTATAACCGGATTTATTGATCGTCCAATTCGGCAAAGATGACGGACTAACTGTTACGGCTGGGTTGATCGCGATCACGTACGCTTGCGATCCCGTCGCGCCTACCGAATCCGTTGACGTGATCGTGAAATTAAATGTTCCCGCAGCGGTCGGCGTACCATTCAAAACACCCGAACCCGTATTGAAGCTCATACCCGTCGGAATGGCTCCAGAGCTGAGGCTCAACGTTCGTGCACCCGTTCCGTTCGCGGATGTGATCGTTTGCGTGTAGCCTGACTTATTGATCGTCCAATCGGGCAACGTGGACGGGCTGACCGTCACGGCGGGATTGATGATGATCGTGTACGCCTGCAAACCAGTGGCTCCGACGCTATCCGTCGCAGTCACAGTGAAATTAAACGTCCCACCAAGTGTCGGCGTGCCGGTCAACGCGCCATTAGTCGCGAGCGACAAACCTGTCGGAAGCGCGCCGGACGTGACGGCAAATGTTGCGACTCCTGTGCCGCCTGTGTTCGAAATCGCCAGCGAATAGCCGCTCTTGTTGATCGTCCAATTGATGGCGCTCGGTGGCGTCACGACCACGATGGGATTGATGATCACTGTGAACGCTTTCGCGACACCCGTTGCTCCGAGCGAATCGGTTGCAGCGATGGTGAAGCTAAACGAGCCGACTGCCGTCGGTGTTCCGCTCAAGACTCCGCCGGTTGATAACGCGAGACCGGTTGGGAGCGTACCTGATGTGGTCGCAAACGTAATCGCACCCGTTCCACCCGTTGACGCGAGCGCTTGACTGTAACCACTCTTGTTGATCGTCCAATCGGGAAGCGTTGCGGTGGTGACGGTCGGTTTGGGGTTGACGGTGATGGAGTTCGCCGTATCGAACGATGCGCCATTTGCATCTGTGACTGAAATATTGAACGTCAACGTTCCGGCGGTCGTAGACGTGCCATTCAGCGTGACCGTTCCTGCGCCAGCAACGATGGCCAGATTCGCAGCTGTCAGCGACGTACCGCCTGAATTGACCAGCGACACGGTGACTGCAATATAAGGTGACACGCCACCCGTGATGGTCAAGACTTGGTTGGTCAGTACGCCAACAGTGGTGGCGGTATAGGGAGGATTAAAAGCAAAGACGGACAGCGTGTAGTGCTTGGTCAACATGGCACCGGCTGAATCCGTCGTATTAACGTCAAACGAAAGTAATCCGGACTGGCTGGGAGTGCCCGTCAACGTCACGGTACCCGCTTGATTAATCGCAAAGCTAGGTCCGGTACTCCACGTCGTTCCGCCTAGCAAAACGCTGGTGACGGAGACAGGCGTGTAGGGTTTCGTGCCGCCAGAAACAGTGATGGTTTGGTTCGTCGGAACGCCAGTCGCGGCTCCGTTTAACGCGGCCGGAACGATGCTCATCGGCGGATTGACGACGATGGTGTAGGTGCTTGTTTTCGTTGCAACGGGCAGCGCAGAATCGGTGACGGAGAGGTCGAACGTCACGGTTCCAGCAAGTGCGGGTGTGCTGTTAAACGTGACCGTTCCGGCACCCATGTTGATGCTAGGCGCAGTCAAGCCAGTGGTACCCGCTGAGTAATTCGTAACAGTCAACGCAGTGAACGGAAGCGTTCCGCCGTTGACGGTGATGATGCGATTGTAAAGCGTCAAAGCCGTGGCTTGCTGAATTTCAGTCGGCGCGGGCGGAACAAGAATGCTCGCAGCGGGCGTCGGTGAGAAGCTGAGCGCCGGATTGATCGTGAGCGAGTACGCCTGGGATAATGTTGCGCCAGCCTTGTCCACAACATTCACGGTGAATGTGACGGTGCCGGCAAGGGTCGGCGTACCACTTACTGTAACGGTGTTCGAACCGATGGTGATGTTTGAGTTTTGCGTAAAGCTGCTGCTCCCAGCATTGAAGCTCGGAACGGTGATCGTATATACCGGTGTACCGTTCGTAATCGTGAGAACTCGCGAATAGACTTGGCCGACATCAGTCGCAGGTGTGGTCAAAGGGGCGATCACCAGAATGGGATTGACCAGTAACGTATAATCCTGAGTGAGTGTTCCGCCCGCTGTATCGACGACATTGACACGGAAGGAAACGGTTCCTGCCACGGTCGGCGCGGTGCCACCGACAACGACAGTTCCCAGAGACGGATTGACGACGAGATTGGCAATCGAAATTCCGGTGCCGCCTCCGCTGAAATTGGAAACGTTGAAGGTTGTATAAGGCGTCGTTCCGTTACTGACTTTGATCGTCTGTACCGGCATGACTCCGACAGTCGTCGGGTTCA
>JBAXUS010000236.1:0-8791 GCA_037129555.1 Planctomycetota bacterium | reverse complement strand
TAATTACCTATTGATCCGCGCGTAGACAATGCGTCTATTTGTGTAGAGCCGATTTTTAATCGGCTCATTCTCGCGCCTGTTAAGCCGATTAAAAATCGGCTCTACTCTCCGTCGTGTCTCTTTATTCACGCGCGAGTCAATAACTCAATCCAAACACTTCCACTAACCGCACGTGTGCAAAAAATATCTGCTTTTTTTTCACTTTTGGGTTATTCACTGAAAATAAGTGCAATAAACCCGGCGCGGCTCCGTTCACAATATAGTGAGAGATCCGTTGCAACGTCTACGTGTATCATTTTAATTATTGTTCGAGTCGATTCCCTAATCGCGGCTTCTGTGCCGCAACGTTCCATCGGACCAGAAAACACGAGGGCATAAACATGGCTGATGAAGAGGGTGGTGTTGACGAGCAGTACGATGAAACCGCTGAAGAAACCAACAACGAAGTCGACCAGAGCTTCGAAGAACAACCGCAAAGCGATTCGTTCGTCAACACGTTGACCAGCCAAGCGCCGTGGTGGTTGGTGTCTGTGGTGTTCCATGTTCTCCTGATCGTTTTGGCGTACATGATGTCCATTGCCTACAACCTTGACACTGATGAACGCGAACCGCTCGTAACCGTCACTCAACTGACACGACCGGTCGATCCTGTTGATGACAAGAAGCCTAAAGAAGAAATGAAGACCGCGTTGATGTCGGATCGCGACACGCATCCGACCGACCCGACATCGAAAGAAATGTCCAACATCGAAGTCCCGCCGGACATTCTGAAGAAAGCTGAAATCGGCGACCATTTTGAAACGATCAACCTCGACCGCCCGGACACAAAAAGTGCATTCGGCAACCCTGACGCGCATATGTTCCACAGCGTCAAAGGCAGCGATGATGCAGCGGGCGGCGGTGGTTCGGGTGGCGCAACACTCGAAGACATGATCGGTGCAGGTGCCGCACGCAGCCCCGGTAGTGGTGGTGGTTGGGGCGGCGGCCACGGTACCGGCGTCGGCAACGACACTGGCGCAGGACGCGGCAGCTTCGGCAACCGTGGTGGTGGCGGTCGTAAATTGATGGTCAAGAAACACGGCGGCTCAAAGGCCACTGAAAACTCAGTCGATGGCGCTTTGCGTTGGCTGGCCTATCATCAAGAAACAGATGGCCATTGGGATGCAAAAAAATACGCGGCTGACATGCCCTGCGACGAAGCCGTCACAGGCCTCTCGCTCCTCGCGTTCCTCGGAGCCGGACATTCCGAAAAAGTCGGCGAATACAAAGATAACGTCCGCCGCGCGGTCGCATGGTTGAAAAGCAAACAGGCCGCAAACGGCTCAATTGGTCATAGTTACGCCGCCGCGATCACCGCCATGGCGATGGCCGAAGCAGCTGCCATGGCCAACGTTCCCGACACGCGCGACGCCGCGCAAAAGTGTATCAATTATTGCACTGAAGTTCACCAAGCTGGCGAAGGCTCGGACAAATTCGGCTGGCGCTATGCACCCAAGTCCGAAGGCGATACGTCAGTGACCGGTTGGTTCGTCATGGCGTTGAAATCCGCGAAAGTCGCCGGGCTGCACGTCAACCCCGCGTCATTCGATGGAGCCATCAAATTCCTCGATAGCGTCGAGCACAAAGGCGCAGGCGGCGATCCAGGCTATGCGCCTCCGTCGACGTATGCCTACATGGCCAAGAACGCAGGCGGCTCACACCGCTTGACCGCCATCGGTTGTCTCTGCCGCCAGTTCATGGGCTGGAAAAAAGAAGATCTCCAAGCCAGCGTCGAAGGCTTTGTCGCCAAAGGCGGCGTCCCGACTTGGGAAGGAAATGGCGAGCGCGTCGATTTGTATTATTGGTACTACGGCACTCTTTGCGTCTTCCAACAGGGCGGCGATTTGTGGAAGAAGTGGAACGAATCCATGAAAACAGCGCTCATGACCAACCAGCGCAAAGACGGTGACGATTCCGGCAGCTGGGATCCCGTCGGACACTTTGCCAAACATTGGGGCCGCGTCGGCGAGACCGCCATCGGCGCATTGTGTTTGGAAGTTTACTACCGCTACCAAAAGCTCGCGCCTGAATGATCGCTCGTTAGGACGGCCTTACCAGACCGTCTGTTTTATTCACCATGATTGACCCGGGACGGCACTCACATGCCGTCCTTTTAAATTTTTTTAATGAACCGCTGTCCAGACTTTGCACAGGTTCTGCTTAGAAAAAAGTCACATTTTCAGATATTTTTCTTGCGAAAATGTGTGAAAATTCCTATAAAGCTACCTTCAATATCGCTTTAAATAGTTTAAATTCGTATGCAAGGAAATCCACTCGATTCCGTTAAGCTAGTAGAAGGTTGGATCAACAGATTCTGTCATACTACGTGGCTGGCGAGACCGGCGCATCGCGCGGGAATCAGCATAGTCCATTCAACGAAAGGGCAACCGCATGTCAGACGAAATGGTTGAAGATCAAATCGAAGAAGGTGGCGAAGGATTCGCGAACGAAGAAGAACAATCGCAGCCCGATCCATTTCTGGCCACGTTGACCAGCCAAGCACCGTGGTGGCTGGTGTCGGTGGTGTTCCATGTGCTCCTGATCGTTTTGGCGTACATGATGTCCATCGCCTACAACCTTGACACTGACGAACGTGAACCGCTCGTCACCGTCACGCAGTTGACGCGCCCGGTCGATCCGGTCGATGACAAGAAGCCCAAAGAAGAAATGAAGACCGCGTTGATGTCAGATCGTGACACTCATCCGACCGACCCGACGTCGAAGGAAATGTCCAACATCGAAGTCCCGCCGGACATTCTGAAAAAAGCCGAATTGGGCGACCACTTCGAAACGATTAACCTGGATCGCCCGGACACAAAAAGCGCTTTCGGTAACCCTGACGCACACATGTTCCACAGCGTCAAAGGCAGCGATGACGCAGCCGGCGGCGGCGGTTCAGGCGGCGCAACACTCGAAGACATGATCGGTGCAGGTGCCGCACGCAGCCCCGGTAGTGGTGGTGGTTGGGGCGGCGGTCACGGTACCGGCGTCGGCAACGACACGGGTGCTGGTCGCGGCAGCTTTGGCAACCGTGGTGGTGGCGGTCGCAAATTGATGGTCAAGAAACATGGCGGCTCCAAGGCCACTGAAAACGGCGTCGATTCTGCCTTGCGCTGGCTGGCCTATCATCAAGAAACGGACGGCCACTGGGACGCGAAGAAATACGCCTCTGCAGAAAAGACCGACACCGCTGTGACCGGTTTGGCGCTCCTCGCCTTCCTTGGAGCCGGACATTCCGAAAAAGTCGGCGAATACAAAGACAACGTGAAACGTGCCGTGGCGTGGTTGAAGTCCAAACAAGCCGCGAACGGTTTGATTTGGGATACGACCGACGCAGGCGGACACCGTGGTGAAGGTTACCCGGGCGCGATTGCTACCTTGTCGATGGCTGAAGCCGCTGCAATGGCCAACATTCCCGAAACCCGCGATTCTGCCCAACGCGCGATCAACTACTGCACCGACACGCACCAAGCCGGCGAAGGTTCAGACAAGCTGGCGTGGCGCTATCACCCGAAGATGGAAGGCGACACGTCCGTGACGGGTTGGTTCGTCATGGCGCTGAAGTCCGCCAAAGTCGCTGGCCTCCACGTCAATCATGCGTCCTTCGATGGTGCGATCAAGTACCTCGATAGCGTCGAGCACAAAGGTGCAGGCGGCGATCCGGGCTATGCTCCTCCTTCGACGTACTGGTACACGGTGAAGGACGCGCACGAACCTCACCGCTTGACCGCCATCGGTTGCCTCTGCCGCCAGTTCTTGGGCTGGAAGAAAGAAGATTTGCAGGCCAGCGTCGAAGGTTTCGTGGCCAAGGGTGGCGTCCCGACGTGGGGCGGCAACGGCGGCGGCGTCGATCTCTACTATTGGTACTATGGCACTCTCTGCGTCTTCCAGCAGGGCGGCGATCTGTGGAAGAAGTGGAACGAATCATTGAAGACGGCATTGCTGACCAACCAGCGCAAAGACGGCGACGATTCCGGCAGCTGGGATCCGGTCGGTGCCTATGCAACGGAATGGGGCCGAGTCGGCGAAACAGCCCTCGGAGCGCTCTGCTTGGAAGTCTACTATCGCTACGCACAGTTAAACGGTGCTGAAGCAAAGTAATCTAAGAAGTGCACTGATATTTAGCCCTTGATGATGTCACGATATGTATAAAGCTCAACCCTTACCCCGGACGCCTTTTCTCAAGGCGTCCGGCAAACAAAACAAATCAGCTTCCGCCGGGCGACACCGGTCGGAAAAACTAACCGAGGAGATGCAGATGAAGAAGTGGCTTGCGGCAAATTGGAAACCGGCAGTGATGGCGCTGGGAATGGCTTTGATTTTCACATCGACCGGTTTTGCGGCTGAAGAAGGTGGCGGCGCTGGAAAACAAGCTCCGACGCTGTTGGACAACATGAAAGAAGCAGGATTCATGGAGTACATCCTGTTGTTCGTTTCCATCGCCGGCTTGGCTCTCTGCTTGCAAGCGCTGGTTTCAATCCGCGCACACTTGCTACGACCGCCGGAGTTGTCGATCCAATTGCTCGACCTCTGCTCGCAGGGTGACATTCAAGGCGCGTTGGACGCCGCTCAGGCCGACGGCTCGTTCTTGGGTGCCGTGTCCGCTGCGACGCTGAACAATCACCAGTACGGCAAGGAAGCCATGGAAGGCGCCATGTCAGACATGGGTGAAATCGAATCGAACAAAGTCATGAACAAAATCGGTACGTTGAATCTGATCGCCGCCATCGCCCCGATGTTGGGTTTGACGGGTACGACGGTCGGCATGATGGCCACGTTCTCCGCCATGTCCGCCGGCGGTTCCGAAATCACGCCTGACAAGATGGCGAAGGGTATTTCGATCGCGCTCGTCTGTACGTTCACCGGTTTGATGGTCGCCATTCCGTTGTTGGTCGTCTCCTTCATCCTCAAGACGATCGCCACGAAGGTCACCTACGAAATCGTCAACGACATCAACGAAATGATCCGCATCACGACCTCTGGCGGTGGAACCGAAGAAGCCGCCTAATGTCGTTTCCTCGCGCCTGCCGCGAGCGAAGCTAGCCGTCGCTGTTCCCCTCTCCCCTTGGGGGAGAGGGCCGACGAGCCAGCCGTTCGGCTCGCGGGGTGAGGGGTAGCCGTTGATAAATCCCATGCGCCACCCCGTTCTATCCGCTCCTATCCGTTCTTGTGGCGTTGCGGCTTAGATCATATGTTCGTGTAAAATTTTCGGAGTCTCCTGTCATGAAAAAACCAGAAATCAATAACGTTGAAGTGGACATGGTGCCGCTGATCGACATCATCTCGCTGCTCCTGATGTTCTTAATCATCGTCGGCGACACCACCGCCAGTTCCAACATCGCCAGCCTGCGTCTGCCCACAGCGGATCAGGCGAAGACAGAAAAAGAATGGGGACTTTCAACGGATGGTCGCATCGTCATTCAAATCAAACCTGAATTTGAAGACGAAAAAGAGCAGGCCGCGAAAAACGGAAAGTACTTTGTCATCTTCAACGCTGCAAAGCATGGCAACGACGACGAAGGTAAATCGTTGAAAGACCATCTCGCGAAATTTATCGATGATGCCGCTGCGCACGGAAACGGCAAGATCGTAAAGGACTCGAAAACAGGCACGTGGAATATCCCCGTCAAATTGCGTATTCCAGGAAGCTGTCCGATGGTCGAAGCCGAGAAAGTGCTCTATACCGTAGCCAGTCTCGCGCTCTCGGATATTCAATACGGCGCGGCTGAATCGAAGAAGTAATACCATTTAGCTGTTGCTGACTGGTCAGTGAGTTCTCCTCATGGTTGATTTCTTTTTAGCAGAGGGCGATAACAAATCTGTTCGGTTCATACGATAAAGTGTTGGCGTAGGCAGGTCCTGTGGTTTTACGAGATCAAGCACTCAACAAAATGCGTTTTGAACAATTGTCCTTTTTTCGGAGATATCCGACCATGAAAAAACCTGACATTAATAACATTGAAGTGGACATGGTGCCGCTGATCGACATCATCTCACTGCTTCTCATGTTCTTGATTATCGTAGGAGATACTACCGCCAGTTCCAACATCGCCAGTCTGCGCTTACCCACGGCGGATCAGGCGCAGACTGAAACTACGTTTTGGCGCGATACGAAAGATCGAATCGTCATTCAAATCAAACCGGAATTCGATGACGAGAATGTACAGGCGGCCAAAAATGGAAAGTACTTTTTTGTCTTCAACGCTGCCAAACACGGAAATGCCGATGAAGGCAAATCGTTGAAGGACCATCTCGCAAAATTCATCGACGATGCCGCTGCACACGGAAATGGCAAGATTGTAAAGGATTCGAAGACAGGTACGTGGAACATCCCTGTCAAATTACGCATCCCGGAAAGTTGCCCGATGGTCGAGGCCGAAAAAGTTCTCTATACTGTAGCCAGTCTGTCGCTCTCGGACATACAATATGGCGCTGCTGAAATAAGGAAGTAACTTCGATGTACCGCTGGCGTCTCGCTAGCGTGTTTTAAAAATGCTGGCGGTGCTAAAATAAAGGATTTTAACTATGTCACACAAAAAGATGGGTGCCAGTGCCGATCACGGCGACGATAGCGGACACGGTGGAGATCGTCCGTGGGTGTACTTCATGATCGATTCGTTCTTCCTCGTCACACAGTTCTTCGTGCTGACGTTTAAAGTGCGAACCGGCGAAGATTTGATCCTCCCGCACAAACTCCCGCCCGGTGGAGCTGGCAAACCGACGCCCGATGTGCTTGTAAAAGAAACACTGCCGGTCGCAATCACCGTCAATCGCGATACCGCCGAATCCGCTCCGTGGTACAAGATCAACGGCGGCAGCCCCGGCGATTTGCAAAGCCTGAATTCGACGCTGGGTTCGCTGGTCGAAGGAAAAGATCCAAGTAAATTCTCGGTTCGAATCTCGTACGAAGGCAAGGTGATCTTCAAAGACGTGATGCCGATCTTCAACACCTGCATCAAGTACAAGATCTCCGAATGCGGCTTACAGCCGTCCCGCGAGCGCATCACGTCCCCGCGCTGATCGCTCACCGGTGCATGCTCCTTTCAATGAGATGGGCGGGTTTTACCCGCCCGTTTTTATCGAATGACATTCTCTTTGCAGCCTTTCGTGTTGCGATAATTTTCCAATGGAATCCAATCATGATTAAAGCACATTTTCTCGTTGCGTGGGTCGTGTGGATTGTAGCCGCATCGATTTCCGCAGAAGAATTCACACCAATCACAGCCCCGGCCGCCACGCCCGCCTTCAGCAACACGTCTGCCATGCCGAAATTCCCGCTCATCAACACTCGCTTCGAACAAATCGAAGACGGCAACGACATGCCCTCGGAAGGCCTGCCCGAAGCCACGGGCTACGACATATCTTTGATGCAAGAACTCGCCGAATCGCTTCAAGCGTGTTCGAACGACTATCTCAAAGCTAATCTCGACAAGGACGCGTCGTTCAAGAAGATGTTCAATCATCCCAAAGACTATCGCGGCCACGTCGTTCAGTTTGAATCGACCGTCAAATTTCTCTATGTGAATCCCGAACGCCTCAAAGATTCCAAGGGAAACCCTCTGACACTCATGCGCGGACATCTGTCCAGCAGCCATCAATTGATCACGTTTCTGTCCATCGAACCGCTTCCGCCCGGACTAAAAATCGGCGATGACGTCCTGCTGACCGGCGTGTTCGTCCAACGCTTCGCCTACATCAACCGCAAAACGCCCGGCATCGAACTCACGTGGACGCCGCTGATTCTGGCCAAGCATCTCGAACCCATCATCATTAAAGAGGACCCGCCGCCCAGCGCACCGTGGATCCTCGGCTACATTTTCTTCTGCTCCATCGCCGTCGGCCTCTTCCTCATGTACAGATCGCGCGAATCCGGAAAAACTTCGCGCAACAATATTTTCCGCCGGATGAAGATCCAACGCACCGGCAAAGACCGCATCTTTCCCGGCCCGTGAAGCTCGGTTTCGGTGTAGTCTTCAATGACGCGAAGTCACTTTGGCTTCGCACACCTTTTCGAGACTTTAACGATGAACAGACGCGACATGTTGGTCCGCTCGAGCGCAGCGGTGGCCGGGCTGGGGCTTTTGAGTTTTCCGTTTGGCTGGGCCGACGACAAGGACACGCCCAAGCGCAAACTGCTCTTCTTCACGAAATCGTCCGGCTTCGAACATTCATCGATCAAACGCAAGAAGGACAAGGACGGCAAAGAGGAGCTCAGCCACGCCGAAAAAGTCGTGACGGAGCTCAGCGCCAAACACAATTTCGAGGTCACATGCTCGAAAGATGGCGGACTATTCACGCCTGAAAAGATCGCCACCTTCGACGCGTTCCTCTTCTACACGACCGGTGATTTAACCACGGCCGGGACGGATAAAAATCCGCCGATGTCGCCCGAGGGCAAGGCCGCGTTTTTGGACGCAATCAAAAACGGCAAAGGTTTCGCCGGGACGCACAGTGCCAGCGACACATTCCATAGCCCAGGCAACGCCGGCCACGGCCCCGCGCGCTACAAGCAGGACGGCGACGGCGTGGACCCGTACGTGGCGATGCTGGGAGCTGAATTCATTAAGCACGGCGCACAGCAAAAAGCCAAGATGACCTGCGTTGACAAAGAGTTTCCCGGCATGGCCGACGCGAAAGACGGCTTCGAGATGCAGGAAGAATGGTACGCACTGAAGAACCACGCGAAGAATCTCCATGTCCTGCTCGTTCACGAAACCGCTGGCATGAACGGCGGCATGTACGCCCGCCCACC
>JBAXUS010000235.1:0-8921 GCA_037129555.1 Planctomycetota bacterium | reverse complement strand
AGCACAGACCTGAACAAGCTTGAATCACCGGCGAATATCACGGTTCAAAAAGCGGTCGATAATTTATTGAGCAATGTTCAAAAATCCCGGAGTTTATTCAAACAAGACCGGATGAACAACGAACGCCAGATCTATGTAGCGTCGTGTACCGTTGCGTTCCGCCGTGATTTGAACTTCGCGACCGATATTGCTGCAGACCGCACCGCGTCGAAGTGTTTTGATATCATGGTCGATTGGGTCACGAACTCCCGCACGGCACTTCAATCCGTTAGCCCCGAACTGCACTCCGGTTATTATTCTGGATTGGTTGAGGCCTTTACCCGCATGGTCAAAGTGGCTCAAAAAGACGCGGACACGCCGTCCGCTGTTTATGAAAAGCAGCTCACGTTCATCAAACGAAAATTCCCGACGGTGGGTGATTTCCAGAAAACGAACGGTCCTATTGCCTCCGCATTGGAACAAGCAGCCAAGGCCGTGAACACGCGCAACAAAGTGCCGTAATCACGGACACCTCCGTGTAGGGAACCGCGCGATTCAATCGATATACTCGCGGATCAAATACGACGCGATGCCAAACGCGACAGCGACATTCAGCGACGTTTTTGCCCCGCGCATCGGCAGATGACAGACGGTGGTCGCGCACCCCAGTGCTTCAGCCGAGACGCCCGAGACTTCGTTGCCCATCACCATGCACAGCGGCGCTTTTAATAGACCGCTGCGCAATGCGTCATGAAGTGGAATGCTGGTTTCGTTTTTTTCCAGCGCGAGAATGTGTGTGCCGGATTGTTCAAGCCCCGGCAGCACGTCCAGAGCGCCCGTGTGATGTTCCCACGCCACGACGTCCTCGGCACCGAGACTGGTCTTTGCGATTTCTTTGCGTGGAGGGCACCCGGTGATGCCGCACAGATACAGCTTGTCGAAACCAGAACCGTCCGCGCTGCGAAACATCGCGCCGACATTCCAGAGACTACGGATGTCTTCGAGCAGTGCGGAAAAACGCGGTGCCTCGGCGGGCCGGTCCGAGCGGTCAAGACGTGTGTCGAGCAGCCGCTGTTGCTGCCGCTCGACTTCATTCAGAATGGCGAGCGAGCGAAACGTGATCACTTGGCCGCATTGAGGGCACGGACCGTTTTTCCCTTCCCGGTCCGGCGGCACGTCGAATTGAAGTTTGCATTTTGGATTGGGACACCGCGTCAGCATGAATGGACGGAACCTAAAGGAGTGACGATTTTTTATATACGAAACGCGCTGATTCTAAGCGATGACCGCGCACAGCACAAATCGATGCGCAACCGGTTTCGGCAATTCTTTTGTCCATTCCGCGCTCTGTGGTAAAACAATACTGTTTGAAATTCGAAATCCTTGAGGACACTATGGCCAGCGCCACCGACAAATACAAAGACAATGTTCCTGGGGCATTTTACACGGACACGCAGTGCATTGATTGCGACCTGTGCCGCCAGACAGCTCCTGATTTTTTTGACCGCAATGGCAAGGGTGGATATTCATATGTGATCAAGCAGCCGAGCACGGCAGACGAGATCGCGCTATGCCAGCAGGCGCTTGAGGAATGCCCGGTCGAAGCCATTGGTTCCGACGGAGCCGCCTAACTCATTTGTTTTACAATAACAACTATTCAACCCTTGATCGTTTAAACCCGGGAGAGACGAATTATGAAATGGGACGGCGGAGAAGAGAGCGAGAATGTTCAGGATCGCCGAGGTGGAGGCGATGATGAAGGCGCCAGCGGCGGCGGTGGTGGTGGCAGCGGCTTGACCGGCACTCATATGGGGCTGGGAACCGGCGGCCTGATCGTCGTTCTGATCGTCGGCTATTTCCTCGGCGTCGATCCATCGCAATTGGCTCAAATCGCTGGAAGCAACGGCGGATCTTCGAGCGGAACGCCGTCGCAAGTTCAACGGCCCGTAAATCCGGGAAATGCCGGGAAGAAAGTTGCGCCGCCGAATGATCGCGCCGGACATTTCATCAAGGTCGTGCTCGGCTACACGGAAAAAGTCTGGGACGAGCAGTTCAAGAAGATGGGCAAAGTATACGAAAAGCCGAAGCTGGTCATCTTCAGTGGCCAGACGCGCACCGGTTGCGGAATGGGCACCACGGCCATGGGCCCCTTCTATTGCCCCGCCGACAAGACGGTCTATATTGACCCGAATTTCTATGACGAGCTGGCGCGAGACCTCGGCGGCTCCAAAGCGGATTTTTCGAACGCCTACGTCATCGCACACGAAATCGGTCACCACGTTCAAAACTTGCTGGGATACAGCGACATCGTTGACCAGAAGCGTCAGGAATTGTCAAAGACCGAGTTCAATAAATGGTCCGTGCGGCTGGAACTTCAGGCGGATTATCTGGCTGGCGTCTGGGCGCATTACGCTGACCAAAAGTACCACATGATCGAAGCGGGCGACGCGGAGGAAGCGATCAAATCCGCGAGCGCAATCGGAGATGACACGCTACAGAAGCGCGGAGGCGGCCGCGTCTCGCCACAAAGCTACACACACGGCACATCGGCCCAGCGCGTTAAATGGTATTCGAAAGGACTGAAGAGCGGTGATTTCAGCCAGCTCGAAGCCATCTTTAAGATCCCATACGAAAGCTTGTAAGCGTTCGGACACACGTCATTAAAATCTGAATCAAGCGGGCCGACATTCGATGTCGGCCCGCTTTTTTTACACTGATTCATACGCTCCATTTCAGTCATTATGTTAGGTTGTGAGCGGCTCCCTCCACCGTCCGATAAGGTATCGAACGTCCGTTTTCGTAAAAAAATTATTAAATCCTTCAAGATGGGCTCCGTATCGTCCGATCAAGATTATAACACTCAATACATACAATGCTCTACACTGGCCAGACTCGGTGTCGCTCATTCAACTTTTTCGGTTCGTTAGACCTATGGATCGTAAATATTACGAATTCAGTGGTTTAAAGGAGAAAAATGACTTGACTTTGAAACGTAATTGACGTTTAATGTGTTTCCAGATTTTCATTCGCATCGTTCCCGAGTCGCTTTTTAGAGTTCGCGATGTTCGTTATACGAACACCAGTCGCGACTAAAAAGCAGACTCCAGCGCAAGACCACGCTGTCGACGAGGATTTCAATATGCCGCGATCCACCAAACGTTCTTCCGATAATGCCGCCGTAATTGCTCTGGCGTTAAAGAAGACCAAAGAAGCTTCGGCCCGCCTTATTGCCAAGCAGAGTGCCGAAGACAAAACATCCGAACCTGCGATGTTGCGCGCACTACCGCCTGCGCTCGAAATCGATGCCGAAATCATCGTCGAAACGCCTCAGCAACGCGAAAAGGCCCGAGTCAAAGCTGCGAAGCGAAAGCAAGAAGATGCGCTCTGGAGTGACTATCAGAAGAATCCGTGCGAAGATGCGCGCAACGCTCTCTGGGTCAATTACCAACCGCTCGTCCGCTATATTTCCGAACGCTTGAAATCCAAACTTCCTGAATGTATCGACGTCAACGATTTGATGGGCTCGGGCAACATCGGTCTTCAAGACGCAATCACAAAATTCGACACCGATATTGGCGTCCGCTTCGAAACGTACTGCGTCCCGCGTATCCGCGGCGCGATTCTCGATTCGATCCGTGCGCTCGATTGGGTCCCCCGCTTGATCCGCAACAAAGGTCACCAATACGCCCGCGCCGTCCGCGAACTTGCCTCCGAATTGCACCGCGAACCTCGCGAAGACGAAATCGCAGCGCGTATGAATTTAACGTACGACGAGTTCAATGAATTGCAGAAGGAACTGAATGTCCGCGCGCAAATTTCAGTCGAAAGTTGCTCCCGCGAAAACGCCGACGAGCGCGATTTGATGCGTCTTGAAATGCTCGAAAGCAAACGCGATTGTGAACCCACGCGTGATCTGCAACGCGATGAAATCCGCACCATCGCCGCGAAGGGTCTCAGCGACAACGAACGCTGCGTCCTTCAATGGTACTACTTCGACGGTGTCAGCATGAAGGACATCGGCAAGCGCTTGGGCCTCAGCGAATCACGCATTTGTCAGATTCATTCGCAGGTACTTGATGTGTTGCGTAAGAAATTCAAAGCTTACGAACATTCGTGTTCGCTGGAGTAGCACGACGCTGCGAAGATAGTTCGATCACTAAAAAACACCATTGCAATTGACATGACTCGAGGGGGAATTGCCACATGCCACGACTTCAATCAGCCGTAAAGTCCAACGTTGTCAAACGCTCACCCAACGACACACTGTGGGCGTCCTATTTGAAGAATCCCAGCGAACGACGTCACGAAGCGCTCTGGGCGACCTATCAGCCACTCGTCCGCCACTCCGCCGAACGGTTCAATGATAAAATGAACCATACGTTCGATGTCAGTTCGTTGATCGCCGCCGGCAACGTCGGACTGCTCGACGCCATCGCGGAATTCTCCGGACAAACAACCGCACCGTTCGAGACTCTCGCCGTCCCTATGATCCGTCAGGCGATGGCGCGCTCACTGACGGTCGAGCGCTTCAAAGCCAAGGAACATGTACTGCGGATGGAACTGGCTGAAGCGATCACGCAAGCAGACGACCCGCGCGCACCGACGTTGAAGCAGACACAGGCGCTGTTGATTTTGAATGCGGCGAAGATCGTGGCGAAGCAGTAGGAAATAGATCGTCTAAAATAAATCTTTCATCTTCAATTCAAATCCCGGGAGCACGTCTTCGCCCGGGATTATTTTTGATACGTCGCACTCCAGCACATCCCGCCCCGCCCGATACGACCGAGCTGTTTTTGTGCTGGGATCGACGACCCACACCAAGCGGACACCGGCTTCGACAAACTCTATTGCTTTTTTATCCAAATCTCTCCACGTATCCGAAGGAGACTTCACCTCGACCGCAAGGTCCGGAACAACTGGAACAAATGCCGCTGAAATTCCGTTGCTCGGAATTCGCTCTTTCGCGAGGAAACTGACGTCCGGCGCTCGGACAGTGTCCGGATCGCGTTCGATAAAAAACCCAGTTTCAGCGGCGAACACTTTCCCTAAATTTCGCGGCTTTACAAAGTCTCGAATCAGCCCAAATATCTCGCCAGCTACCATACCATGTTCGCCGCCTGCTGAACTCATAAACAAAACCTTTCCCCGAACGAGTTCACACGGCTCCCACTCGGGATGTGCCAGCACATCGTCGCCGGTCACGTATGTTTCAGGTGATATAAAAGCTGTGCCTTCCATCGTCTTGAGTCCTTGTATTTATGATAAAGCGTTGTACAGCAGTCGACGAATTTTCCGACTGATTACCATTTCAACTTTCGAAGTTCGACCACGCGTTGGCCGTTCTTTAATTCTCGAATAGTATGTTTAAACAATGGTTCGAACCAAGCTAATAAGACTGAATTGGTGCTGTTACGAATACGCAACCAGACGACCTGCGGTGCAGTCGAATTTTGCAATGCCCGCTGCACAAAATCCTCGTCTTTCGTGATTACAATCCAATTACCATTGTGGGCAAACGACCAAATTTCATTATCGTCCGCTTCACGCAATCCAACATCGCGTGCAGCTTTGGCTTCGTAACCCTGCTGATCGATAAAGCGCGCGAGTGCAGGTGGTAATTGCGCATCCACTAAAAAGCGCATCTCAAGCATGCACCAAAACAGGATGATCGAAATAAGTGGCTGCGGATGCCAGACAAGCCCGAATGTCCTCAATTTCCAAATCCGGATAGTCGGCCAAGATTTCAATTTCCGTTGCGCCTTCTGAAAGCATGTCCAAAATATCTTTCACTCGAATGCGCATCCCACGAATGCATGGGCGTCCACCGCATTGGTTGGGATTGACAGTGATGCGTTCCACAATGCCGTCCTTTCTGGTTCATGCAATTTAAAACCTTCGAGCTAATTGCTCCAACAATCGTCGTGCGGCCTCGTTTTGTGCAGCCTTAACTAATCCATACAGTTTCGGCCCCTGCAGAATGTACGCTATTGCCATTAAAAGTTACGAGCCAATTTCCACCATCGCCCGCCAATGAGCCTGCTTGACAGCCAAAGGAAATTTTCAATTCCGACTTAGAAATCCGCTTCGCGAGTAAACGATAACCATACTTTTCACCATCGTAAAAAATCTCATCGAGACTTTTCCCTGCGTCGATTTGATCATTAATCAACTTTACCGCCAACGGACGTGGTTTCCCTCGAACAGCCCGAAGAAAAGCGGTCACCTGTTCATCTGACAGAATTTGGCGTGCGGTAAAAACCGCTTGTTCTCGTTCATTCATACCAGAAACCTTTAACATTGTTTCTCTCAACTCAACCACTGCAACGCCCCACCCTCGCCGTCCGGCAGCGCGTGTTGCATCTGAGGCACTTTCTTGCTTCCGCCTGATCCGCATCCTGCGCCAGTCGTCGGCATACCGTGGTCTTCTTCGTAGCGCTTTTTCTTTGTCGCGTTCGGCCCCCAGCCGTCGTCCGGGCGGCCTTTGTTCGGAGCGCCCCAGCCCACTTGATTGCCGCGCAAATGCGGCGGTGCTTTGCCGGGATAGGCGTTCGAACCTTTGCGACCGCGCTCGGCTGGGACGAGACAATTCGGCCCGTTTCCAATCAAGTCTTCGCGCCGTGCTTCGCGCAAGGCTTCGCGGACGTCGTCGTGATAATCGGGATCGCGGAAGAAGAACATCGCGCGTTGCAAACGTTTCTCGCGCGGCGTCTTGGCGACGTAAATAATTTCGTTCGTCAACGGGTTGACGCCGCAGTGCCACATCGCCATTCCGAGCGTCAATGGCGCAGGATAGAAATCCTGCACTTGCTCGGGCGCCATGTGTTCGTTCTTCAAAAACTCAGCCAGCTCGACCATGTGTTCGAGCTTCGATCCCGGATGGCCGCTGATAAAATATTGGACCGTGTATTGATCTTTCCCAGCCGAACAACTGGCCTTCGCATACTTCTGCAAAAACTCCTTGTACTGATCCGCGCTGGGCTTCTTCATGTGATGCAAGACTTCGGGGCTGACGTGCTCGGGCGCGATCTTCAAGCGGCCCGACACGTGGTACTTCGTCAATTGATCGATGTAATCGCGACCGCCATCACTCAACGCCAAATCGAAGCGGATGCCGCTCTGAATAAACGCGTGCTTCACGCCTGGCATTTTGCGCGCGTCTTTCATCAACTCCAGCACGTCACCGTGATCGGTGTTGAGATGTTCGCAGATCGTCGGTGTCAGACAATTGCGCGCGTGGCAGCGGTAACGACCGATCTTGCAATGCGTTCCATACATGTTCGCCGTCGGCCCGCCGAGATCGCTGATCGTTCCTCGAAACGCCGGGTCGGTTGTCATGTCCTCAATTTCTTTGAGCACGTTTTCTTTCGACCGGCTCGACACCATCACGCCCTGGTGATACGTGATCGCGCAGAACGAACAATCCGCGTAACACCCGCGATGCGTCGTGATCGAATCCTTGATCATTTCATAACACGGAATCCGTGCGCTGCCATACGACGGATGCGGATGCCGCGTGAACGGCAGACCATAAATTTCATCCATCTGTTGCGTCGTCAATGTCGCTGTCGGAGGATAGACAACGACATAGCGGTCGCCATGTTTCTGAGCGACAGGCCGGCCAAAATACGGATCGCAATTGAGATGATATTTGCGGAACATCCAAGCGAAACGTTCGCGCCCGGCGTCGGTGTCGGGACTGACTTCGTTCCACGACGGCGTCTCGACGACCTTCTGAATATTGTCAATATCCTTGCGCATGATGCTCGTGCCGGGAATGCCGTCGAGGCCGCCGACACCATCTTCGCCGACCGGATTCAGCATCGCTTCGACAATTGATTTCAAGGCTTGTTCAGCTTGCCCGAAGATCAGCATGTCCGCTTTGCAATCGAGCAGAATCGGACGCTTGACTTTGTCCGACCAATAATCGTAGTAGCTCAAGCGGCGCAGACTGGCCTCGACGCCACCGATGATCAGCGGCGGACAATCTTGTTTGAACGCTTCACGCAGACGCTGGCAATACACAACGGTCGCCATGTCCGGGCGCTTACCGATGACGCCACCGGGCGTGTAATGATCTTCGCGACGAGGCCGCCGCATGACGGTCAAGCGCGCGAGCTGGCTGTCGAGATTTCCCGCCGTGACGCCGAAGAACAACTTCGGTCGGCCCAGCTTTTTGAAATCGTCCGTGTTCTTCCAATCCGGTTGAGCGATGATTCCAACGCGCAGGCCGAGATGCTCCAACCACCGGCCAATGATCCCGGCACCAAACGCGGGATGGTCGATGTAGGCATCGCCGGATACAAGGATGACATCAAATTCGTTCCAACCGTAATTGCGGCGGGCTTCGTCGAGCGACATCGGGAGCGGATATTTTGCGAGCGGCATGATTGAATTCGAACGCTGTTTCTTCTCTCGTAAAACGCAAAGGCGCAAAGGGAAAAGAAAAGCGGAGAACGTCCTTTGAGATGGGCTCATCCCCGGTCGTCCGGCGCGGCCATTTGAAAAACGGCTCAAACACGCGGGACTAGCAAGGAGTCGCGATATGAAACTGAGCAGAGAGTGTAACAGAAAGTGAGTGAGAAGTCATTTGTTACTTTGCAAAAAAGCAAAAATGGACATGATTCGGACTATCAAAATCAAAAGGAGCAACATCTTTGAAATATCTCGTTGTGGGAATTGCGATTCTCGTTGTCATTGCTGCGTTCATCGTAGTGGTGAAGAAACGGAAGAACGGGATTCGGAAACATACTATGCTCGTACATCTCCCAGTCGGTTGGACTGAAATATCGGGCCAGTCGCCACGCGCTTACAAGCGTTCAGAAAAGGGTTCGGGCATCTTGCAAATCTCTCTGTTCCCTCCTTCATCAACGGCAATAAATTCAGGAGCGGATGCCGAACTACAACTCGAACGCATGATGGAAGCGATGTCGTCATCGGAATTA
>JBAXUS010000234.1:0-8998 GCA_037129555.1 Planctomycetota bacterium | reverse complement strand
TACCGCTCTTGATGTCGGCAAATTCATCGGCGCACGACACCATATAGGGGCACTCCGGCGAGCGTCCGAATTTATAAAACGCGACACTTGCGACGATGGCGATTCCGGCTGCAATTGCTAAAAATCCACGCCGCGAAAATCGTTGCGTTGGCATTTTCAATGGCGCTGGAGCTGTGCCGTGTTGGGCCTGTTCCTGCTGCAAACGACTCTTGATGCCGTCGATCAAATTGGGCGATGTGTCAACTCGCGCACTGCGCGTTTTCAGGAACGCGAGGAAGGTTCGTTCCTGTTCAAAGAATTCAGCGATGTCGGGATTGCTCGCCAGACACGCCTCGACTTCGGCGGTGAGTGCCGGATCCAATTCGCCGTCCAGATAAGCCTGGCAGTGCGTCAATGCGTCGTCGGGTTTCATCGTACCTCCCGAGTCGAGCCGCTGCGCAGAAGTCCGCGTTCGAGGGCGTAGTCATGCAGTTCCACTTGCATTTGTTTCCGCGCGCGGTACAGCCGCGACATCACAGTTCCTATTGGTAATTCCAACGTGTCCGCACATTCCTGATATGACAATTCGCCGAGTGTCACCAGCATCAACACTGAACGATGTTCGGCGTCCAAGCGGTCCAGAGCCCGCTTGAAATCATCGTCCAAAAACGCGTCGTAATTAATCGAATCGTCTGCACGCCGCGGCAGTTCATTCGATTCAACCTTTTCAATTTGGCGAACTGATTCTTCGCTTAGTTGAACGGGTTGCTTGCGCTGCGTTCGGTTCTCGTTCCGGGACGTCAGAATCAATATCCGAAAAATCCACGCTTTGAAATTCGTCCCGGCTTGAAACTGCTGAAATCTCTGCCACGCCTTTACGTACGTTTCCTGAACAAGGTCCTCCGCGCGCGTCGCATTTCCGGTCAACCGATACGCTGTCGCATAAAGAGAGCCGGCCAGCGGCATCGCGAGCTGTTCGAATTCAGTGGCTAAAACCATCACGGTATCCGTTGACGGGTTCGCCCTGGGACGATGATCGGAATCATGGAGTCGGGCATTGGCGTCGGATGACACAAAAATGTTTCCATGCTCGAAAGAACTGCGCCGGACGTTGAGTAGAATTCGTATGATAACAAAACGCACGAGAAAATGCAATGAGCCGACATTCTCAGAATAAGGAGTGCTCGTCAGAGTAGCGGCCATGATCGGTGCCCAAACGGACAAGACCCTTTCCTGCCCGTAGTGATCCATGTCGCGAACCCGTTGCACTATTTCATCTATACTATTTAGCATCCCGAAGTGTTCTGAATTTTTCGACTCGATGGAACGTCAAGAAATTCGCATCGTGGCCATTGTGCGCCTGAGTGCCGTCGGGTTCATCAAACGCTGTGCGCGAGGCGACGATCAGATCGTCGCCTTCGAAGAGCCAGTCCACATACTGAAACGCATGTTTCGCTTGGTCAGGATGTTTCAGCACAAACGCGCGAACGTCCCAGGATTTTAAATCTGTCGAGTGCATCAACGCGAGATAGTTGCGCGCGCGTTCGGGATTCTTTGTCGCGACGTCGGGTGGGACTGCGTTCGACAGCGTCCAATATCCGCCGCCTTTCGGATCGGCGCGGATCGTGAACTTTTTGCAACCGCCCGGGAAATCGATGAAATCTTTTTGCGGATCGAATGAGGCGGTTTTTCCGTCGGCGGAGATGTGAACGATCGCGGCTTTTTCCGGGCCGGATTTGAAATCGACGCGGAGAATATCGACGATGTTTCCGTCGGGCGTGACGACCGCGTTGCCTTCGAGGAAGCCGCCGAATTTTCCGTCGAGCCACGTGGCGTCGCGTTTGATTTGGGTGCTGGCGGTCCAACTTGCTGCGTTGAGCAAATCGGAATCTTCGGGCGCGGAGAGCATGAATGCGCAGAAACTGACGCCCCATTTATAGGGCTCTTCGAAGCGTTCCATGGCGCGCCAGATTCGGCCTGCGTGGTACAGCATCGGCACGGGCGCGCAGTGGTATTTGCCGTCGCCGAGCAACAGACCGGATGCGGCGTCGCGCGGTTCGGTCCATGTGGTTCCGCCGTCGGTTGATTTGCGAATGACGGTGAAGCCGTATTCTTTTGTTGTGCCGATCAAATAGAGTGCGCCGCGATGGACGAAGAGCGTGGACCACCACTGACCTTTCAGGTCCGCGCGCTTGGTCCACGTCGCGCCTTTGTCGGTTGAGCCGAAGACGGACATGGTGTTGAAGGTGCTGCCCGGGCCGAAGAAATCGTGGGACGCGACGTACTCACCCGACGGCAGGACGGCGAGGCTCGGCGACCCGATGTATTTTCGGGATTTTGACGGGCTGAAATCGATGGTGACGCCTGGAGGTTTTAGGTCTTCAGCTTTGACGGCGAAGACGATTGCGAAGAGGGCGGGAATGAAAAGATACAGGCGATTCACGATGGGCTTCTTCCTTGGGCTTTGATCCGGCGGTTCGTATCGAATGGGTGCTCGTCTGGATTTTAGTCGTTTACACCGCGGACAACGCTTCATCATAATCTACGGAAAATGAGTTGAAAAGTGGGTGCGTGAAACGTTGTATTAGAGGAGGATAAATTGGGCGAGATGAGGGGTAATGGAAACGGTTCTGACTCATTTATGGATAACAGAAATTGACCACGAAAGAGACGAAAAGAACGAAAGAACGGCAGGCGGGCGGAGCGAGTTTTGATTTCGTTCGTTTCGCTTAATTCGTGGTTGAATTGGGTCGGTTTGGTTGGGGGATTTAAGAGTGATATAAAATTAAATGCTCAATGTGATAGTGTGGTAACGAAGTGAATTGAAGGGGTGAATGTTGACTGAAACGAGGGCGAGTTGAACGCACGATGTGATTGTGTGGGAGCCCGTATGAGGGGCGTTTGTGAAGTGGGTTAGTGAGGGCCGCCTGAAGGCAGAACTACGAACGGAGTGGATTTTCACGCACGATGTGATTGTGTGGGAACGGGAATCGATATGATGCCGTTTACGAGGACACGGACATGAACGTTTCCATTCATATCCGTGCCTTAACCCTGCTATTGCCGTTTTCGCGAAAATTCGCGTGAATTCGCGGTTAAATAAAGCCGTTCGCGGTTACGCTTCGATCTGCGGCATGTCGGAGGGCTCGAGTTTCTTGAAGAGCACCGTTGGCTTTTCGAGTGCTCCGCCGGTCTTGACGACGTCTGCTGGCAACCACGACGCCGAGTTCGCGGCGAAAGCGTCTTTCACGCCGAAGTTCGCCAGGATTGCGGCGGCGCTTTTCGGGAGGAAGGGGCGCAGCATCAAGCCGATTGCGGCGACGCGTTCAAGGCAATTGCGGATCACGCGGTGGCATTCCGGGACGTCAGTCTTCAGCGATTTCCACGGCGCGTTGGAATCGAAGTAGACGTTGCCGGCTCGGGCGCAGGTCATGATCGTCGCCATCGCGTTGCGGAATTGGTAGCCGTCCAATTGCGCGGCTGAATTGCTCAACGCCGTTTGCGTTTCGGCTGCGAAGGCTGCGTGGGCGCTGTCGGCTTCGTACGTCGCGTCCGGGATTGTCGCGTTCAATTTGTTCACCGAGAACGTGACGACGCGGTGAATGTAATTGCCGAGAATGTCCGCGAGTTCGCCGTTGTAGCGCTGCTGGAAATCTTCCCACGTGAACGAACTGTCCGAGCTTTCCGGCGCGATGGCTGTCAGGAAATAGCGCAGAGATTCGCTGCCGTATTTCGTCGCGAAGTCGCCGATTTCGATGGCGTTGCCGCGCGACTTGCTGAACTTGTCGACGCCGAATTTCAGGAACTCGTTGGCGACGACTTGCGTGACGAGATTGTACGGCTTCTCGTTCGCCGGGACGTTGTCATTGACGCCCATGAGCATCGACGGCCAGATGATGGTGTGGAATTGGATGTTGTCTTTGCCGATGAAATTCAAGACGCGGCAGTCCGGGTTCTGCCAGAAATCTTTCCAGCCGTCGGGGTTGCCTTCGCGTGCGAAAAGCTGCTGCGTGAAGGTGACGTAACCGATGGGCGCGTCGAACCAGACGTAGAATTTCTTGCCTTCCGTGTCCGGATCGTCGAGCGGGATGCTGACGCCCCAACTGGTGTCGCGCGTGATCGCTCGGGCGCGCAGGCCGCGTTTCAACATCGCTCGCGATTCGCGTTGAGCGTTCGCGCGCCAGGCTTCGGGCGAACCTTCGACGTGCGAATCGATGAACGTCTTCAAGCGCTCTTCGAAGGCGTCGAGTTTCAGATACCAGTGGTACGTGTCCTTCAAAATCGGCGTCGAACCGTCGCCATCAATGGCCACGCGCGGCTTGAGCAATTCGGTGACTTCGTACGTCGCGCCGCACGCTTCGCATTCGTCGCCGCGCGCGTCTGGGTTGTGACAGATTGGGCACTCGCCGACAACGTAGCGGTCGGGGAGGAACATCTTCAATTTCTCTGAGTACAACTGCTGCGACATGCGCTTTTCGATGTAGCCTTTTTCGTACAAGCGTTTGAAAAACGATTGCGTCAGGACGTGGTGCTCGGGGCTGGACGTGCGGCTCCAGATGTCGAACTGCACGTCCGCCGCTGCGAACGCCAATCCGTTGGCTTCGTGGTTTTCATCAACAACCTGCTGCGGCGTGATTCCGCGCTTCAGGGCGCTCAACGTAATCGGAACTCCGTGTTCGTCGGAGCCGCAGACGAAGCGCACGTCGACGCCCTTCAAGCGCTGCCAGCGCGTATAAATATCTGCGGGCAAATACGCCCCGGCCAAGTGGCCCAAATGAACGCGTCCGTTTGCATAGGGTAAGGCGCTGGTGACGAGCATTTTTTTCATCAAGTTCTCCGTGGTCAATCTGGATCACACTGTATCAGATCGTGTTCAAAATTCGAGCAGATCGGATTCTGTGCTCTGCACTCTCGGGATCATCACCGGACTTGCGATTATTTTTCCCCACTCCCCCAAAAAGGAGAGGGCCGACGAGCCAGATGTTCGGCTCGCGGGGTGAGGGGTGAACATTGATTAATACTAACGCGCTTTGGTTAATCAACGCATACCCCTCACCCCGCGAAGGAGTACCTTCGTCGGCCCTCTCCCTCAAGGGGAGAGGGAACAGCGCCGCAATTCCGGTGAGGCATCTTCTGCTCTCTGAAAAACAATCCGAACGAGCGGCGAATTCATGAGACTTTTTTGGGTGGATGGGGTAAATTATACTGTAGATACTGGTGCTCTCGTATTCTCAGTAGGATCGATTATTTTGAACGTCTCAAAGCTCCTCGTTTGTCTCTCCCTTATTACCACTGTTGACTCGCTCACCGCTGCTGACACACCGGCTCCCGCGTCTGATTTCTTGAAAACCGGCTACTCGTTTCTTGAGAAACACTGCATCGAATGTCACGGCGAAAAAGTGAAGAAATCCGGGTTGACGCTCCATCAATACAAAGACGACGCCACCATTATGAAGGACCGTTCATTGTGGAAGACGGCGATGACGATGATTCTGTCCGGCGAAATGCCGCCTGAAAAAAAGCCGCGACCGAGCATTGCAGAAATCGACGCGTTTCAAAAATCGATCTCGACGGTCTTCGCGAACGGCGACCGCGATTCAAAGACTTCGGCCGGGCATGTCGCGATGCGCCGTTTGAATCGAACGGAATACAACAACACCGTCCGCGATTTGATGTTGATCGATTTTAATCCGACCGACGATTTTCCGGCGGATGAAGTCGGTCACGGGTTCGACAACATCAGCGACGTCCAATGGATTTCAGCGGTCCACATGGAACGCTATTTCGCTGCAGCCGAAGCGATCATGCAGCGCGCCATCGCGAGCGAAGCCCCGAAGCCACCGTATCACTGGCACGAAGGCAAGTTCTTGGAGCCCGCGAGCCAGAATGTACCGAAAGACAAGTGGCGTCCGATTAACGGCGACAAACCCGGCGAGGCTATTTTCACCGGCCCGCTGCATACGCCCGTCAAGGTTTTTGCTGGCAACGAGTACAAAATCGAAGCTCGCCTTTACGCGAAAGCAGACCCCGGGAAAAAGATTAAAGTCGCTGTTCTTGCCTGTGGTAAAGACGTTCCGAAACCGGCTACCGATGCTGAAGCGGATACCTTGTTTGGACTCGCGGTCAAAAACCTTCGACCGTTTCAAATTTTAAAAACAGTCGAAGTGAACTCGTTCAGTGAAAAAAACAACGAGCATATCAAGTTCAACCTTCCAACCAATATTACGATGGATCGTCTTGCGTTGGCCATTGTAAAACCGGCCGCGGGTGAACCCATTCCGCATATTTTCGTTGAACACCTCTCGACCGAAGGCCCGCTCGACACGCGCCCGGCGTTCCAGCGCAAGTATCTCGATCGGCCCAAAGACGCGAAGAAGGATGTCTTCACGCGCGACTTCCTGACGCGCTTTGTCTCGAAGGCATTCCGTCGCCCGGCCACTCCGGACGAAATCGAACGCTACGTGAAGACTGCCGCTGCCGCCGAAACGCGCGGAGCGTCCTGGGAACTGGCATTGCAGGAGACGATCCAAGCGATTCTGTCTTCTCCGAAATTCCTCTTCCGCCCGGAGCTCGATTCGCGAAGCACCTCCACCGAATTGCAGCCGCTCGGCGACTACGAACTGGCGTCGCGCCTCTCGTATTTTTTGTGGAGTTCCATGCCGGACGACGAACTTTTCGCGCTTGCAGAGAAGAAGCAACTCAACGCGAATTTGGAAAGCCAGGTGCGCCGGATGATGAAAGATCCGAAATCGCGTGCGCTCACGGAGAGCTTCGCGATTCAATGGCTGCAACTGAAGCGGCTCGCGAATCTCAATCCGGATTCGAAAGTCTTCCCCAATTACAATCCACGATTGAAGACTGCGTTTATGCAAGAGACATCGCTTTTTATCGACGCGATTTTCCGCGAAGATCGCAGTGTCCTCGATTTAATTGACGGCAAATTCACATTCCTTAATGAGCCTCTGGCCCAGCATTACCGGATCGCCGACACGAACGGAAATCCGTTGTATAAGAAGGACATCAAGAATCCCGGCAAACCGATCAAAGGGTTCGAATTTGTCCGCGTGGATCTGACCAACAACACCGAGCGCAGCGGGATTCTCACACAGGCCAGCGTTCTCGCCGTGACGTCCAATCCAACGCGAACGTCGCCGGTCAAACGTGGCAAGTGGGTGCTCGATCAATTGCTGGGAACCCCTCCCCCGCCCGCGCCGGCAGATGTCCCGGCACTTGAAAAGACAGAATTGAAAGGAACGTTGCGCAAGCGCCTCGAACAACATCGCTTGAATCCTGCGTGTGCGAATTGCCACGACCGCATGGACCCACTGGGATTGGCGTTCGAGAATTACGACGCACTCGGAGTCTTCCGCAAGACTGAAGGCGACAAGCCGATTGATCCGTCGGGCGTTCTCCCCAACGGCCAGAAGTTCGCCGGGGCAGCGGAACTCAAAGACATCCTCTCCAAAAAGAAGGATCTCTTCAGCCGCTGCCTGACCGAAAAAATGATGACATATGCACTTGGTCGCGGCGTCGAGGTATACGATAATAAGAGTGTCGAGAAGATCATGTCGGCGCTGGCGAAGGACAACTTCCGCGTCTCCACTCTCGTTATCGAGATCGTCAAAAGCGAACCGTTCCGAATGAGAAAAGCGCAGTAAGTACCTATTGAATGGAGTCCCAAAATGACCGCACCCCAACAGCTCTCCCGCCGCACACTACTCAGAGGTCTCGGTGTCTCGCTCGCCCTGCCGTGGCTTGAAGCGATGGGGCCGTTGACGGCGTGGGGTGCAGACACGCCGAAGACGAAAGCCGCGCCGAATCGCATGGCGTTTATCTATGTTCCGAACGGCAAGAACATGGCGGATTGGACGCCCAAAACCGAAGGCGCTGATTTCGAACTCGGTGCGATTCTTCAGCCGCTCAAGGATGTGCGCGGTGAGTTCTCAATCCTCACCGGACTGGCCGCAAACCAAGCATGGTCTCACGGGGACGGTGGCGGTGATCATGCACGGGCGTGTGCTGCGTATCTGACAGGCTCTCATCCGCGCAAAACCGACGGCACCGACATCCGCCTCGGGATCAGCGCCGACCAAGTCGCTGCGTCGCGCATGGAAAGCGACGTCCACTTGCCATCTCTCGAAATCGGTTGTGACAAATCGTCTATGGCTGGCGATTGCGACAGCGGATACAGCTGCGTCTACAGTTCAAACATGTCCTGGAAATCCGCGACGCAGCCGAACCCGAAAGAAGTCAATCCGAAACTGGTTTACGAACGCATGTTCACGACCGGAAGCGATGGCCAACGCGCGCATGAAGCCGCGCGGCGCAAGAGCCTGATCGATCTCGTCCGACAGGATGCGAAGGACCTTGGTGGGAAACTCGGCACCGGTGACAAACGCAAACTCGACGAATACGTCAGTTCTATTCGCGACATCGAGACACGCATGGAACGCGCCGCAACATTGCCGCCCGTCAAAGTGCCGGAGTACCCCAAGCCCACAGGCATCCCGGAAAATCACGAAGAACATCTGCGCCTCATGTGCGACATGATGGTGCTCGCATTCCAATCCGACGTCACACGCGTCTGCACGTTCATGTTCGCGAACGAAGGAAGCAACCGCGCGTACTCGAATATCAATATCAAAGAAGGCCACCACGAACTATCGCACCACGGTCGCAATCCGGAGAAGATGGCGAAGATTCGCGAGATCAATATTTTCCACACGACGCAACTCGCGTATCTGTTGAAGAAACTGAAGTCGATCAAAGAAGGTGACGGCACGTTGCTCGACCACTCGATGATCGCCTACGGCAGCGGAAATTCAGACGGCGACCGCCACAACCACGACGACCTCCCGGTGCTACTCGCGGGCGGTGGATGCGGCACGATCAAGCAAGGTCGGCACTTGAAATATGCGAAGAACACGCCGATCAACAATCTCTGGTTGTCGATGCTCGACCGCTTGAAGTTGGACGTCAAATCCATCGGAGATAGCACAGGAACACTCGCGAATTTGGC
>JBAXUS010000233.1:0-9079 GCA_037129555.1 Planctomycetota bacterium | reverse complement strand
CCGCGTTATCCAGCGGTGGCGCCTGTGGACGCGGTGTCGACGTGGCGGATCAAGACGGGATTTAAGCTGGAACTCGCCGCACACGAGCCGCAATTATGCAGCCCTGTTGCGGTTGCTTTTGACGAACGCGGGCGCATGTTTGTGTGTGAGATGATCGACTATTCCGAGCGGCGCGACGTGACGCCGCATCTCGGTCGCGTCTCGATGCTTGAGGATAAAGATGGCTACGGCGTGTATGAAACGAGCACCGTTTTTGCAGACAATCTGCCCTGGCCCACCGGGCTGATTTGCGCTAACGGTGGATTGTATGTGATCGCCGTTCCCGACATTCTTTTTTTCAAAGACACACACGGCACAGGCAGTGCCGACGTGCGAGAGATCGTTTACACAGGCTTCGGAACGAACACAAAAAAGCTGAACGTTCAAGGCCTCGCGAATTGTCCGCAGTGGGGCCAGGACAACCGCATTCATCTGCAATGCGGGCCGAGTGGCGGTGGCAAAGTGACGTGTCTCAAGCGGCCGGATCTGGCGGCGATCGATGTCAGCGGACACGACTTTTGGTTCGATCCGCGCACATACGATTTCGGCCGCGAAGCCGGTGGTGCGCAGTTCGGAATGAGCTTCGATAACTTCGGCCGCAAGTTCGCGTGCAGCAATTCCGATCATCTGCAGTACTTCGTTTATGACGAGCGTTACGCCGGGCGCAATCCGTATTTTCGCATGCCGTCCGCGCGGCAGAGCGTGGCGGCGGACGGCGGCGCGGCGGAGGTCTATCGCATCAGTCCCGACGAACCGTGGCGGATCGTGCGCACGCGCTGGCGCGTGGCGGGTGTCGTGAACGGAATGGTCGAAGGCGGCGGGCGCGTCAGCGGATATTTCACCGGCGCGACCGGCACGACGGTGTATCGCGGCGACGCGTACGGTCCGGATTTCTTGAACAACACGTTCACCGGAGATGCCGGCGGGCAACTGGTCCATCGCAAGAAAATCGTCGCTGACGGCGTGAGCGTCATCGGCAAGCGCCCGGACGACGAACAGGATTTTGAAGGATACACTCGTTATTTGGGGCGGCGAATTTGGCCGTACTCCGCACGCTGAAGGCAGTGACGGCCGCGATCACAACGTGGCTGGATTTACGCTCTGGATGGCCGGAGGTGGCTTGAAGGCCGGCTACGTTCACGGCAAGACGGACGACTACGGATACGAAGCCGTGGAGGGCAAAGTCAGCATCCACGACTGGCACGCGACCCTCCTCCACTTGCTCGGCTTCGACCACGAGAGACTCACATACAAATACGCGGGACGCGACTTTCGCCTGACCGATATCCATGGCAATGTGGTTAAGGAAGTCATTGGCAGCTAAATCCAGCCACCGTAAGCTGCGGCTGGATTCAGCGCGTCGCTCAGTTCAGCGCCTTGAAGATCGTGAATGGCTTGGCCGGTGCCGCAGCCGGCGTCAATGATGATGACCTGACCGCCATGCTGATCCGACAACTTGAACAGATTGGCGATGGCACCGATGATCCGGTTTTGGGTTGGAAAGAAGCCTTGTTGAATTCTTGCGATTTCTCTCATCGAGATTGCTCCTATTCAAAGAGTGGAATTTGATGGTTTGGTACGCGGTTTCTGGTGTCGACGCATTACGTGGCGCGATCTTGGAGCCGCGATCGGTCCCAAAAGGCCTTCGGAATCTATCAAACGTTTTCCACTTCCACAACCTTTGATAAGTGACGACAATCACATGTGTAGCAGAGCCGGAAGTCGGATGGATCAAGGCCGCGCAGGACGGCAACTGAAACTGCCGGCGTCATCTGCTGGTTTTTTCCACATTGTTATTTGGAATGGTGGGGAAACTACGCGGACGGATCATTCAGTTTTCATCGTTCGCCATGCAGAACTCAATGTGCAGAGTCTGGCACGGAATATGCCTGCAGTTTGAGTCAATAGCTGGAACCGCATTAAGCCGAGCTTATTGGCATGTTGCCAACGGAATGACTTTCTAGTCACTTTTTTAGAGAAGCAGAAGTGATGATGCAAATCATTCTGATTGCGTTTTTGATGATGGCGACGGGTGGCCCTTGGTGCGAATGAGCCGAAACCGAGCTAAGCGAGGGCAATGCTTACTGATCGCAAGTTCAGCCAGCGGCGCAATCGAAATAGCCACAAGCAAGTAAACAATAATCGACATAACGATGCAGTCCAACACAAGAGGAATCGCCATGACCGAAACACAATCAAGATCCTGCATGAAGTCCAAAAAAATTATTACCCTGGGATTCGCCCTGAAAGCGTGGCCACTGTTCCTGATCTTGGCATCGACCGCGTTCGGCAAGGAGTATCCTCCAAACATAACGGGCGCGACGGTTGAGAAATATAAGACCGTGGGAGACGTGTCGCTCACGTTATGGATTTTCAATCCGAAAGACCATAAGCCCACCGACAAACGGGCCGCCATCCTGTTCTTCTTTGGCGGCGGTTGGACCTCAGGATCGCCGGAACAATTTGAGCCGCAATGCAAGCATCTGGCCGAGCTCGGCATGGTTGCCATCACCGTGGACTACAGGGTCGGTAGTCGCAATAACGTAAAGCCCGTGAGTTGTGTGGCCGATGTCAAATCCGCCATGCGCTGGGTGCGCTCGAATGCAGCGCGGCTGGGCATCGACCCGCAACGTATTGCGGCGGGAGGCGGCTCTGCCGGCGGACACTTGGCGGCCTGCACGGCGTTCATTAAGGATTTTAACGAGCCGGGCGAAGACTCCTCGGTCAGTGCCGTGCCGAACGCGTTGGTACTGTTCAATCCCGCTCTGGTGCTTGCACCGCTGGACGGCTACAAATTTGAAGGCAGCGGTAAGAGGGCTACCGAGGAGCGGTTCGGCACAAAGCCGGAAAACATCTCTCCGGCACACCATATTCAAAAAGGTGCCCCCCCTACCATCATCATGCATGGCAAGGCTGACACGACGGTGCCATACGTGACAGTTGAGGCGTTCACTGCGGAAATGAAAAAGGCTGGGAACAGTTGCGAGTTGGTTGGCTACGAAGGTGCCAGCCACGGCTTTTTCAATTCCAGCAAATGGAGCAAGGATACGATCACTCAGATGGATAAATTCCTGAAATCGCTCGGGTATCTGAAAGACTGATTCCATTCTGACTCCCAACATGAAGATTCACCCATTAACAATGCAACCATCAAACCACATCAGGCAAAAAAAGGACCGTATATCTCCATGAGAAACCTGCTCATCGCCTTCCTGCTGCTATCACCACTGGCCACGCTTCACGCCGCTGAAATTGCAAAGCCGGCAAGGCCCAACATCCTCTGGCTGGTCTGCGAGGACTCGAGCGTGAGCTGGTTCGGCTGTTACGGCAATGGTTCCGCCAAGACGCCAAACATCGATGCGTTCGCGAAACAGGGTTTCCGTTACACCCACGTTTATGCCTGCGCACCGGTCTGCGCGCCGCAGCGGAGCTCATGGATCACAGGAATCAACGCACTCTCGATGGGCACGCAGCCGATGCGCAGCCGCTACCAGATCCCGCACGACATCATCAAATACTACCCCGATTACCTCCGTGCGGCGGGCTACTACACCGCGAATCACACCAAGACCGACTACAACATCGGCGGGCGCGGCGACACTGAATGCTGGGACAGCACTGTGGCTAATGCCTGGGCCAAGCGGAAGCCGGGCCAGCCGTTTTTCCAGGTGATCAATTTCCTCGGCTCACACGAAGGCCAGGCACAAGGCAATGTCACCGGCACGCGGCATTCTCCCGATGACGTGAAGCTGGCCAAATACCATCCTGACGAACCGACGATCCGCATGAACTACGCGAAGTATTATGATGCGGTGGAAAACATGGACACCGAAGTCGGCAAGGCGCTTGCGACGCTCGAAAAAGCCGGGCTCGCGGACGACACGATCGTGATCTTCAATTCCGATCACGGCGGCGTACTCCCGCGAAGCAAGCGCTTCCTCTACGACAGCGGCACACACGTCCCGCTCATCATCCGCATCCCGGAGAAGTGGAAGCATCTCTGGCCCGTCGCGAAACCGGGCGACACGGTGGACCGCCTCGTGAGCTTCCTCGATCTGCCCAAGACGTGGCTGAGCCTGACGGATTCGGAAGTGCCCGCAGTCATGCAAGGCCGCATCTTCTTGGGGCCGAAGGCCGAACCGGAGCCGGAATATGTGTTCAGCTTCCGCGAGCGGATGGACGAACGCTACGACAGCCAGCGGGCCGTGCGCGACAAGCGCTACGTTTACATCAAGAACTACATGCCCTTCGTGGCCTGGGGCCAGCATCTCGACTACCTGTGGAAAATGGCGGCCACGCGGGCTTGGGAGGATGCCTATAAAAACCACCGCACCGATGAAGTCACAGGCCGCTTCTTCACGCTAAAGCCTGCCGAGGAACTCTATGACATGGACGCCGACCCGGACAACGTGGTGAACCTCGCGGGAAAACCGGAACTTCAAAAGACGCTCGAAATGATGCGCGGAAAACTGCGCGAGTGGCAGCTTTCCATTCACGACACCGGCCTGATCCCGGAGGCCGAGCGCGAACGTCGCGCGTCGGAAAATAAAACGACGATCTACCAGATGGTGCGCGATCCGAAGCTCTACGATCTCCCCGCCTATCTCGATGCCGCCGATCTCGCGCTCGCGAAGAATCCCGCCAACGCGCCGCGCTTCATCGAGTTCCTGTCCAACAAGGATTCGGGTGTGCGTTATTGGGGGGCTGTCGGCTTCCTAATGCTCGACAAGGCGGACGCCGCCGCGCAGACCGCTCTGGAATCGGTGCTCAATGATCCCTGCGGCGAAGTCAGTGCGATCGCGGCGTGGGCGTTGATCCAATCCGGCAACTCCGCCAAGGCGCAGCCTGCTCTGGCCGCGATCATAGAGAAGCACACGCCGGCAACGCTGGAGGCGCTCAACGTGCTCGACTGGGCGCACCTCGACATTGCGCCATATGTCAGCGCCATCGACGCCGTTCTTGCCGACAAAAAGAAGGCGTCCGATTATGAACTGCGCATGATCGAGTTTCTCCGCAAATCGCACGGCGTGAATACTCCAGCGGAAGCCGAAGGGACGAAAAAAGGCCGGCGGAAAAAGGCCGCTCAATAGGATTTCTGCAATTGAATAAAAGGACACCATGAAGCCCATCCAACTCTACCTGACGTTTCTTTCCGCTGTTTTCGCCGTGCTTCATGCGGCGGAAGAACGTCCAAGCCCAGCCTACGGCCAGCTCGTTGAGCAGAGGCTGCGCGCGAGTCTCGACGTCATCGCCAAGAGTCCCGCCATGACCTCCACAAAATCGGGCGGACAGGACATCTGGAAGGCCATGCTGTTGTTTCACGAAAACAAAGACATCGCACAAGCGGAGCGATCCATCGTCGCTTTCTGCGGCAAGCCCTTAACCAAATACATCGGCAAGTTTGTACCGGAAAACCGCACCGAGGCCGTCTTTCGCATTTACCTGACGGAAAAATTGCGTGGTCTGCTCAGCAAGGACACCAAGACGGTGATCGAGGACTACGCCTGGCTGCTGCTGACCGAGCACAACCGCGGCGTCAACCGTGCGCTGGCCGACAAGCCGTTCTGGGATTTCGGTCACAACGAGGAAGGCCACAGCGAGAACCATTACGTCAATGACCGCCGCCGCTACCTGCAGGCGCTCCAGGTCGTCCGTCTGTCCGAACGCTACGGCCCGAACCATAAACTCGAAGGGGAAAGCATTGAATCTCATTGCCAGGCATGGAACGCATTCTGGATTCGCTATTTCCAAGCCCGCGCGGGTCAAGGAACGGACATGGAGATCGCACATCCCAGCTCGTACGGAAGCTGCACCGTGGGCGTTTATTACGATCTGTACGACCTCACCGATTCGCAGCCGCTCCGCGAACTGGCCGGCAAGTTCCTCACGCTCTACTGGGCGGAGGTGGCCGCAGAGTTCGAGCCGCGCACTGGCGAGCGCGCCCTCGCCGCCACTCGCAATCCCTTTTACGACGGCGAGCGCCTCAATTGGGCGCGCAGCCTGCTCTACTGCTATGGCTGGCGTGAGAGTGGCAACACGGATGGCGGCGGTCTTGGAAATTTGCCCTTCCTCATGAGCAGCTATCGCCCGCCTGAAATCCTCCGTGCGATCGCCAGCGACCCGAAGCGAGGCCCTTACCAAGCCACCTCTCGCCGGGCGCTCATGATCGATGCCAAGAGCGACACGGGCGGGATCGTCTTCGATGAAAAGGGCGACGGCCATTTCCGCCGCGATGTCTTCTACACGCCGGATTACATGCTCAGCACCATGACGCTCGATCCATCGCGGCAATACCACAACGTCGGCGACCTGGCGCAGACGATGGGCGTGAAATTCGCTTCCGGCCAGAAAGACAGGATCGTCGTGACCGGCACGGGATTCTATGCCAAACGAGCAATCAGCGGCATCACCGGCAACGGTGTTTCCATCATCGCTCGCGACCCAAACGCCGAAGTTGGCCGCGGCCGTTTCATGAGCGAGGGCACGCGCGTGTTTGTCCGCAACGACGCGCTCTGGGACAACCGGGTCGAGGATGCCTCCGGCTGGTTCTTCACCCGCGCCAACGACGCCTACGCCGCGATCCGAATGCCGGGAGGCTACACCGTCTCCACCCGCACATACATCTGGCCCGACCGCAAGCTCCAGGAGGTCGAGGAAAAGCATGGTCGCCATCTCGAACTCAAAGACATGTGGGCACCCATCGTTATCCAAATGGGACGCGCTGCCGATTACAAGAGTTTCGAGGCGTTCCAAACATCGGTGAAGGCCAGGAAGTTTGAATATGAGAACAGCAAGCTGACCTACGTTTCGGAAGCGGGCGAGACCATCGAGTATTGGGCGAAGGGCACACAGATTCCGAAGATCAACGGAACCACGGTGAACCTGAATCCGGCGAAGACGTACGACTGCCCGTATCTGTCGATGGAGCACGGTCAGAGCAAAGCCGTGATCCATTGTCCCGGTTACAAGGACGAGGTGCTGGAGTTCGGCAGCGCGGCGAATCCTGAAGCAGTGAACGCGCACGATGCGAAATAGTGAGAGGCTTTCACTTCACGAGTGAGAAAACTCATTCCCAATTCAAAAAATATAGGAACACGATGAACACCATGAAGCACCTCGCCACCCTAACAAGCATCCTGCTCCTCGGAGCTGCATTATCATCCGGCGCACTGCAAGCCGCAGTGAAACCAAACCCGCTCTTCACCGATGGAGCCGTCCTTCAGCGCGGGCAAAACGTCCCCGTCTGGGGCACGGCGAACAATGGGGAGAAAGTCACCGTTGAGTTCGCCGGGCAGACAGTGAGCACTACGGCGCAGGCTGGCAAGTGGCGGGTGGAACTCAAGCCGCTGGAAGCCGGCGGCCCTTACGAAATGAAAATTACCGGCGAGAACACCGTCACGTTGAAGAACGTGCTCGTGGGCGAAGTTTGGGTTGCCTCCGGTCAATCGAACATGGCGTTGCAATTCAACGCCACCACCTCATTCGAAGTGGATAGACCGAAGGCAACCTATCCGAAAATCCACATGCTCACCGTCGCGCGCGCAACTTCCCTGCTGCCGGTGGATGAGGTGAAAGGACGCTGGGTGGAATGCACGCCGGAGACGGCGGGCGAGTTCTCGGCGGTTGCCTACTATTTCGCCCGCGATCTGCACGCGAAGCTCGGAGTGCCAGTCGGCGTGATCAGCGCCTCAGTGGGCGGCACACCCGCGCAGGGATGGACGAGCGAGGAGGGCATTGAAGCCCCGGGGCTGAAACTCCTGGCGAATCAATTGAAGGCCGCCCGCGCGAACCCGCCGGAAAAACTGCAGCCCCGTGTTCCCAGCACGCTCTTTAACGGGATGATCGCCCCGGTCGTCCCCTATGGCATCAAGGGCGTGATCTGGTATCAGGGCGAGGCGAACTCCGGCAAAGCCAAGGAATACCAAACCCTGTTCCCGGCTTTGATTTCCGATTGGCGCGCGAAGTGGAAGCTGGGAGATTTCCCATTCCTCTACGTCCAGATCGCGCCCTTCAAAGGCAAGCCACCGGAGATTCGCGAGGCGCAGTTCCTCACCCTCGCGAAAACGAAGAACACCGCCATGGTGGTGACGACGGATGTCGGCGACGCGGACAACATCCACCCGAAAGCAAAGGAACCCGTCGGCCACCGCCTGTCGCTGGCCGCACGCGCCCTAGCCTACGGAGAGAAGATCGAGTATTCCGGGCCGCTTTACGAATCGATGAAAGCCGCCGACGGCAAGATGGAGCTTTCGTTCCAACATGTCGGCGGCGGATTGATGGCGAAGGACGGCGATTTGAAAGGCTTCACTATTGCGGGCGCGGATGGGAAGTTCGTGCCGGCGAAAGCGGCGATCCAAGGCGACAAGGTCGTGGTCTCGGCTGATGGCGTGGCCGATCCCAAAGCCGTCCGCTACGGATGGGAAAACGTGCCAGAGGTGAACCTCTTCAATCAGGAAGGTCTCCCCGCTTCGCCGTTCCGCACGGACGTGCCATGATTGCGAAAGGCTCTCTGAGCATCCCGACCGCAGCGTGCCGAAGACAAGCCCGTCGGCCAGAACGAGACGAAATGGCCATAGAGTTTGTCGCCTGAACGTTTACAGGGAAAAAAGTCTGGCCGCCGAACGTTGACAACCAGACTCATTCAGCAATGGATCAATTCAGCGCAGCCATCAGCACCTGGTTCAACGCCTTGAACCCGTCCACTTGTCGCGCCGGCGACTGTGCCTTCATAATTTCAGTCGCACTTTGATAAAGCGACCAGCCGCTCTTGTCGGCGAACTCGGAGTGGCGCGGCGCTTCAAACTCCCGAATTACCGGCAGGATATCAGGATGATTTGGATTCAATGCAATAGAGTTAACCATGGCCCGTTTATGCATTTTGATATCTCTCTCAATGGCATCCGCGGCTTTTCCACGTGCAAACGGCGATGGCTTGCCCCAATTCGCTCTCGCGATAAGCCCTGCGCTTGAGTTCTTTATATCAAAATTCGCGCGCCAGACGCTTGAGAAAATCTAGAAAAACCTGGGTCGTGAAACGCTC
>JBAXUS010000232.1:0-9094 GCA_037129555.1 Planctomycetota bacterium | reverse complement strand
GAGTACGCTCGTCCGCCCTCTCCCTCAAGGGGAGAGGGAACGGCAACTGCATGTCAGGTGATGCACCCGCGCGGCTCTTGGAACACGAACTGAATTTTAATTCACCCTGAACCGGAGTATTATTTCGCCCCCGTTCCCGGATAAACCAACCCTTCTTCACGCCCTTCGAAAACATCTGTCATCCGTTCCGTAATGCGCGCGAGATACCCTTGCAGACTATTCGCTCCGGCGTTTTTCGGAATCATGGTCATGACCTTCTTGATCGTTCCCGACACAGGCCGCGCACTCTCGCCCAACCGGAACAACACGTTCGCGGCATGCAGCGCCGTGAAGCCTGTCTTCGTATCTCGAATGCACCGATCCAACACAGGCAACGCCGCATCCAATTTCCCCATCCGAGCCAGCGCCTCCGCAGCCGCAACTTGCACCGCGCCCGATTTATCATCGAGCGTCTTGCGCAATGCCGATTCAGCTCCCACAGCTTTCTCGCGCAGCATCGTGCATCCCTGAGCACCCCACCATCGAATCGCTTCACTCGGATCGTTCAGCGCCTCGATCAGTTTCGGAAGATTCTCCGCATTGCGTTCGGCTGCGAGACACGCCAACGCATACACCCGCTCAATCGGAAACGCACCCGCCGCGTGTGACGCATCGTAACCTTCCAGCTCCGAACCTTCCGGCATGAATCCATTATCCTTGTTCGCCACGCATCGCTTCTCCAACGCGACACGCATCCGCTCCAACGTAGCTTTATGCGCGGGATCGGATGCCAGATTGTGGATGCTGTCCGGATCGGCAAAACAATCGTACAACTCTTCCGCCGGCTTCTCGCCCCAGAACATCGACGTGGCCGGAGTCAGCTTTCCCTCCTTCGCCAGCTTCGCCCACGACTGATAAGCGCGCGCTTGAAACATGTAATTCAAGGGCTGTACAAACGGCAGGTCCGGGCGGAAATTGTGAATATACAAATACTGCTTATCCATCGCCGAGCGCATGATGTCATAGCGTTCGTCCATCCGGTCTCGAGAGCTGAACACGTACTCGTTCGGCTCCGCCTTCGCCGTCCCGGCATACGCGCGCCCTTGCATATAATCCGGAATCTTCACGCCCGCCAGCGACAGTACCGTCGGAGCAAAATCGATAAAATGCACCGGCTCTTTAATCCGCGATCCCGGCGCAGCTGGCGCGAGATGCCGCCATTTGGGAGGGTAATACACGACCAGCGGCACATGCGTTCCGCTCTCCTGCAAAAACCGTTTGCTCCGCGCCAGTACGCCACCGTTGTCCGAGTAATAAAACACAATCGTGTTGTCCGCCAGCCCCGCGTCCGCCAGCTCTTTTAACTTCGCTGCAATCTGTCCGTCCATCAGCGCCATGTGATTGTAGTACCGCACCCAATCCGCCCGCATCTCCGGCGTGTCCGGTTGATACGGCTTGATTCGTATCGACGCCGGGTCCGTAGACGGAAAATTCAGCGCCAATTCCTTTGTCGGAAACAGGCAGCTCTCGTGCGTGACTTCATGATTGAACACACTGAAAAACGGCTGGTCCTTTCCACGATGTTTCCAATGTCCATTCTTTCCATTCTCATTCCACGCCTGCTGCGCGTTGATCGGCGAGTTGTAATCCGTCTTCGAATTGTTCGACGTAAAATAGCCCGCGTCGCGCAGATACGTCGGGAAGCCTTTCAGCCAATCCGGAATCTTGCCGTGCGCGCGCATGTGCTGCGCCGGGCCGCACGTCGTCGGATACATCCCCGTAATCAGCGTGAACCGCGACGGTGCGCACACCGGTTGCGAAAAGCAGCGCTCGTACAGTACCCCTTCGCTTGCGAGCTTGTCAATCGTCGGCGTCCGCGCGAGCTTGTCGCCGTAACAACCGAGGTAGCAATCATTGTCCTCGCTCACCAGCCACAAAATATTCGGCTTGTCCGCAGCGCAAATCGAGACCGCCGAAATCAGTGTGATAATGAGAAGTAGTAAAAATCGTTTCATATCAGTCCTTTGGAACGTCACCGTTTGACTTCATTAAATGAATGGGCACATCATTGGTCTGCTTCGCGCCCGGAGTGCTCCGCCCGTTCGTAACAATCGTCTCCAGCGCCTTCGTCATCCGCTCAACAACATCCGCATGATCCGCGATGACATTCTTTGTTTCACCACTATCGGTCGAAAGATTATACAATTGCCGATCCGGCAAACCCTGCTTCTTCGCGGCTGCATCAGCAGGCTTACTCCACCCCCCGGACCCCGGACACAATTCCAATTTCCACGGCCCTTGTCGAATCGAAAACTTGCCAGCTATACTGTGGTGTACCACCGCCTCATGAATCGGAGCGTCGCTCGTTCCCAGCAACAACGGCAGAATACTGACGCTGTCCTCGCCCGCATTCTCAGGCACTTTCGCTCCGAGAATCTCAGCACATGTCGCCATCAAATCTGTGTGACAAATCAACTGCGAGCAGGTCGAACGCGCCTTCACTTTTCCAGGCCAGCGCACCAGGTAAGGCACCCGATGTCCGCCGTCCCAAATGTCCGATTTGTAGCCGCGAAATTGCGCGCTCGCAAAATGCCCTTGAGCTTCCAATTTCACCGTCCCAGCCTGAGGCGAGCAACCGTTGTCGCTGGTAAAAATCACCAGCGTATTTCCCGCAGCACCCGATTTATCCAGCGCACTCAACACTTCGCCAACCGCCCAATCCGTCTCCATCACAAAATCGCCGTAATCGCCAAGCCCGCTTTTCCCCTGCCACACCTTGCTCGGAACAATCGGCGTGTGCGGCGAATTCAACGCCATATAAAGGAAGAACGGCTGCCCGGATTTCGCTCGCTCAGCAATATGATCGTTCGCATGCTTAACTAAAGTGGGCAACATGTCCACCGGCTCAATCAACTGCTTTACGGTATCGTTTTCAAAAACAGATTTCATCATCCGCGCGTGATGAAATCCAAAGAAGGTATCGAAGCCGCGAGTGACAGGACCATCATGCGTGACCGCATTCAGTGGCGCGCCCATGAATTTCTCGCCGCCTTTTCCACCACTTTTCCCCGCGCCGTCAATCGTGAATCCAAGATGCCATTTACCCATGCAAGCCGTGTGATACCCGTTCTGCTTCAGCAACGCTGGGACGGTCAAACGGCCATCCGCGATCAACGGTGTCACATAACCATCGAGCACCCCATTCTGCAACCGCGACCGCCATGCGTACCGCCCCGTCAGCACACCATATCGGGTCGGCGTACAGACCGATGATCCGCTGTGCGAATCCGTGAACGTCATACCCTGCCACGCCAATGCGTCCAGATGCGGCGTCTCAATTTTTCCGCGCTCCGGATTCAAACATTGAACATCGCCATATCCCAAATCGTCTGCCAGAATGTAGAGAATGTTGGGCCGTGCGGCGGCATCTATGCCGGACGCATGAAGCGCGAGCAGCGCAAACGCGCCTAGCAAAAATCGAAAACTGACGCTCATTCGACTTGCCCCTTTTTCTTCTTTCCAGGTCCATCCCCACTGATCTTCTGAGGGGTCCACTCAGCCGGTTTCGGCGTGGCAACTTTCAATGGCTGTGTATCTCCGAACGACTTCTGAATCGTTTCCATCAACGCCAGCATCTCCTGTACTTTCGCGGCGTGTTCAGGTTTGTCGGCGAGATTCGTTGTTTCAAATTCGTCAGCTTTTAAATCGAACAACTGCGTTCGATCCACCTGCGGATAACGAATCAATTTCCAGCGATCATCGCAGACCGCACGCTGAACATTTCGGTAGCCGAAGAGTAAATTCGACCGCGCAGCTTTCGCAGGATCACTCAACACCGTTGTGAATTCAATCCCCTCGCTCGCTTTCGGAGCGCTCACGCCGCACATCTTTCCAAGTGTCGGCATCACGTCAAACAGATAGCACATCGCGTCGCTGGTTTTCCCCGCCGCAATGCCCGGCCCGGAAATAATCAGAGGGACTCGCACCGAATGTTCGTACACATTTTGCTTGCCGATCAACCCGTGGCTCCCGCGCGCGACGCCTGAATCCGCAGCGAACACAACAATCGTATTCTTCGCATAAGGCGATGCTTCCAGCGCGTCCAATATGCGACCGATTTGTGAGTCCAAATACGAGATGTAGCAGTAATACTCCGCGATCAAGTCGCGGACGCGTTCTGATGTGCGCGGCCACGGCAACAGATGCTCGTCTCGGATCGCCATCTCGCCATTATCCCAAGGATGCTGAGGCATGAAATTCGGTGGCATCGGAATTGTCTTCGGATCGTACTTTATTGTGAATGCCTTCGGCACAACATGCGGATCATGCGGCGCATCAAATGGCACGTAACAAAAAAACGGCTTATCCTTCTGCTCCTTCAAAAAACGAATGGCCTCATCGGCAAATACCTCACACGCATGCTTCGGCGCAAGTTTCGCGGGCGTCATCTTTCCATCCGCAAGATCGCCCAACATAGCGTTCATCGGGTTAGTCATGCCGCCGGTAAAAACGGACCGAGCAATCTGAAAACTCTTCGGAATTGACGGCTGACCGTTGTGCCATTTACCTGTTAAAAAAGTGGTGTAGCCCGACCGCCCAAATGCCGCAGGCCACGTCTCGTCGCGCAATAATTTCTCGTCCGCGTTGAACAAGCATTTTCCGGACAACAGCATCGCGCGCGACGGCACACACGTCGCACCTTGAAACGCGCCCTGCATATACGCGCGTTTGAACGACACGCCCGTGCTCACCAATCGATCCAGATTCGGAGTCTTGATGACTGCATTTCCTAGTGCCGCAATCGTGTCATAACGCTGATCGTCCGCGAAGATAAACAGCACATTCAACTTCACCGGTTCAGCGGCACACACTTCATGTAACGGAGCCATGACGAGAAGAACGGAAAGCAATAATAATCGAATGCGCATAATCTTTTCCAATGTGGACTTTAAGAAATCAGGAAGTGTCATAAACATTACACCGCACGTGTGAACAATGAGCTCCTTCATTTCCCAAACCTTCCCGCTTGCCACCGCCCGTTTTTCAAGTATGATCACTCGGCTTTATCGGATTCCAACTTTCACGGAGACGGCTCCTTTGGCTCGATGGTACTACTATCCCGGTGACGAGAAGAACGTAATCGAGCGGGTGCGCAACCGGGTGTTTCGCAAACCGGTCCCCGATTTCCCCAAGACCATTCTGATCGAGACTCAATTCGGTTGCAACGCCGGCTGCGTCTTCTGTCAATATCCTCAATTAAAAGATGTCCTCCCGCGCGGACGGATGAGCACCGCCATCTTCGAAAAGATCGCCAAAGAATGCGCTGGACGCGGCGTCGAACGCTTCATCCTTTGCCTCGATAACGAACCGTTGATGGACAAGGGATTGGGCGAAAAATACGCCGTCCTGAAAAAATACTGCCCTGAATCCGTGCGCAATTTGACCACCAACGCCTCCTTATTATTCCCGGACAAAATCGAGGAATTGATCGGCGGCGAACTGGTCAACGAAGTCTTCCTGTCAATCAATGGCGAGTCGAAAGACGTCTATGAAAAGATCATGGTCCTGCCCTTTGAGAAGGTCATGGCGAACCTCGATTATTTCTGCAAATGGCTGCGCGAACACCCCGAGATCAAGAAGAAACTCCGCGTCCGCGTGAACACGGTCAAGACGAAATTGGTTGCACCTGAAGTTCCCGCGATGACCAAGCGCTGGGAGGCCGAAGGTTTCGAGATGCACGTCATCGACATGGACAACCGTGGCGATCAGCTCGACATGAAAGAGATGAACGATCTCGGTGACGACGAGGACATGAAGCCGAACACGACCTGCCGCCGACCATTCCACACCATGGTGCTGACATGGGAAGGCCAGTCCGTGCTCTGCTGCGTGGATTACAAGCGCGAAGTGAAGCTCGGCAATATCCACGAGCAAAGCGTATACGAAATTTGGAACGGCCCGTGGGCGACGCAATTGCGTCGCGAATATCTGGCGGCGGAATTTTCGAATCTGCCGATTTGCGCGGTCTGCAAGATCAATACGGATTGAGCGCATGTCAGACCCTTTGGCCATCGAACAGGAAAGTGGAATTGAGCCGGCGATGCCGGGGCGCGCTGTCGTCGAAAATCTGGGCAGCGCCGCGCGGCGACTGGGCTTTGTCAGCGAAGAGCAGATCAACGAAGCCGTCGCGACTCAAGTAGCCTATGCCAACGATGGACTGCGCAAAAAGATCGGCGAAGTTCTCGTCGAAAAAAAGTACCTCAGCGCAGATCAACTTGATCTCATTGTCAAAACACAGACGGTTTCGAAGAAACGCATTGGCGATTACGAGCTGATTGCGAAGCTGGGTGAAGGGGGTATGGGCGCGGTGTACAAAGCGCGGCAGATGTCGATGGACCGCGTCGTCGCCGTCAAAGTGCTGTCGCCAACACATGCGCAAAACCCCGACTACCGTAACCGTTTTGAGAGCGAAGCGAAGGCCGTCGCGCGGCTGAATCATCCCAACATCGTGACCGGAATCGACGCCGGGCATTCCGACGGATTTTATTATTTCGCGATGGAATTCGTCGATGGCGAGACGATGGGTCAGTTGATGAAACACTCGGGCGGAAAGCTCGACGAACGCGAAGCGCTGAAGTACATCCGCCAGATTACGGAAGCGTTGCATCACGCGCACACGAATAACCTGCTGCACCGCGACGTGAAGCCGGACAATATTCTGATCGATAAAAAACGCGGCGTCGCGAAGTTGGCGGACCTCGGCTTGGCGCGCGACGCAGTCACCTCGGATTGCGGTGCAACGCGAACCGGCCAAGCGGTCGGGACGCCGTTCTACATGTCGCCCGAACAAGCGCGCGGAAAAGAGTTGAGCCCTTCGACTGACTTTTATTCGCTGGGCGGAACGTTGTACCACGCAGTCACCGGCGAAATTCCATTCACGGGCGCAACAGCCGCGATGATCATGGCGCGGCACATCACCGACCCCGTGCCAAATCCGCGCATCGTCGCACCAAAGCTGTCTTCGGCGACTGCAAAACTGATTGTGAAATGCCTGCAAAAAGCGCCGTCGGACCGCTACCAAAATGCGACGACGTTGCTGGCCGACATCGACGTGATTTTGAACGGCTCGAAGGCCGGTGAAGCTCCCGCTATTGCCGCCGCCCAGCCCACGAAAAGCAGGCCGACCACCGCGAAATTCATGAAGGAAGCGCCAGCCGAACCGAAGCCCGGTGCAGCCTTGCGCAAACGCCGATTCCGCCGCACACGCGACGATTCGTCATCGCTCCTAATTATTCTTCTTGTCGTTGGCATCGCAGCAATTGCATTGATTTACGCAGTGACCTCGGCTAAGCCGGAGAAGCCGAAAAGGAAGACGCCTGTGACGGCGCAGTGATGGACATTAAAAAAGGGGACTCGAAATGGGGTTGTTAGTCGTCGGATCCATCGGAATTGACACAGTCGAAACGCCCGTCGCACGGCGCGAAAATTTGCTGGGCGGTTCAGCGGCATACTTCGCGTATGCGGCAAGTTTCTTCACGGACGTGGCCCTCGTCGGTGTGGTCGGGCGCGATTTTCCGGAAGAGCACAAGCAGCTTCTACGCGACCGCAAGATTGATCTGAGCGGCCTCGAAGTCGCCAGCGGCGAATCCTTCCGCTGGTCCGGCAAGTACCACGAAAACATGAACGACCGCGACACGTTGCAAGTCGATTTGAATGTGCTCGAAACGTTCGACCCAAAGGTCCCGGCTGCGCACGCGGAAGCCGACTTCGTTTTCCTCGCGAACGCGACGCCAGCGGTTCAAGCGAAGACGCTCGATCAGATGAAAAAGCGTCCTAAATTTGTCGCGGCGGACACGATGAATCTCTGGATCGAAATCGCGCGCGCGGACCTCGACGCGCTGCTCGCACGCATCGACACCATCGTGCTGAACGACGGCGAAGCCAAACAGTACACCGACGAACGCGAACTGCTGCGCGCGGGCAACAAAATCCGCGAAAAAGGACCGTCCACCGTCATCATCAAAAAGGGCGAACACGGCGCTCTGGTGATTTCAGAGAGCGGCAATTTCTCGATCCCGGCGTACCCGCTCGAAGAAGTCATCGATCCGACCGGTGCGGGCGATACGTTCGCCGGCGGGATCATGGGCTATCTAGCCTCGGGCGGAACAGTGAATAAAGAATCACTGCGTCGCGCCGTGGCGTATGGTTCAGTTGTCGCAAGCTTCACGTGCCAGGATTTCTCGCTGGGCGCGTTGCAGAAAACGGACCGTGCTGCAATTGACGCGCGCTACCGCGAGCTGCTCGATTTGGTGCGTATTGACGCGTAAAAAATCCATGGTGTTTAGTCGTAAATACGTCTGGAACTCATCCCGTTGAACACGACCTCGCTGCTCAAAAACGCTCTTTCGTCCTGGGGCGTTTTCGCGATCCGGCACAGCCGCCGGGTGCTCTTTGGCGCGTTTGTGTTGGGCGCGTTGGCCACACCGTTCGCGATCAAAGCGCTGAGACACATCGACGTCAATTTATTCAACCAGGCGTCGAGCGGACTCGTGCGTTTTCAAGCGTTGCGTGACGTCGCACAGACGTTCGGCGGGGACATGTTGCTGGCCGTCGCGACGATTCCGGACGAGCATACGCCGCAGGATGTCGAAGAACTCAAATCCTTCGGACAACTCCTCACGACCGAACTCGTCCGCGTCGGAAACGCCGATGATTCGCGCGACCTTTTGACGCCCGAATTGCGAGACGAAATCACACGACTCGCTGCGCGAAAAGCGGCACCGAAGCCACCGTCCGCAGAATCGACCGACCCGCTCGGTGACGACCCTCCGCCACCACCCTCCGACCTTACTCTTAATGCGGCACCCTGGCTGCGCAACGTCGAATGCCGCACCGGTCAGAGCATCGAAAACGCATTAAAAACACTCGCGCGCCAGCGACCGTATTTGCTCTTGAATGTGCAGGATGTCTCGCGACTCAAAGCACTTTTCGATCCGGCTAAATTGGATGCTCGGATGGATGAAATCGCAAAACTCGCCACTGAATTGGAAGCGAATTCGCCCGAGAAAAAGCGGCTCTACGAAGACCCGCTCGGAATTCTCGATGTCGGAAAACG
>JBAXUS010000231.1:0-9264 GCA_037129555.1 Planctomycetota bacterium | reverse complement strand
GCGAATTTAGAGATCGCTTTGCCGACGGTGAATAAGGATATAGCGATCAAGATTAAGCCTCGGCCTTAACCGCGAAAACGGCGAACGGCGAACGGCAACGGCTTTTAACCGCGAATAACGCGAATTTTCGCGAATTTTCGCGAAAACGGCGGGAAAGGGGTTGAAAAGGGGATTGTTTGAAATGTTTGTCATTCATGAAATGATGAATCCAAACCAACACGATCTTCGCAATTCGCCCGTATAAGTGCTTCTTATCAATTGGATAACTCATTGATTCGGGGGGTACTATGTTGAAACCTGTTGCTCTGTCAGTTGCCATCGTGGGTACGTTCTTTGCATCATGCGCTCGTTCTGAAGACATCACGATTCAAGGTGCTGGTGCGACGTTTCCCGCGCCGTTGTATTCGAAGTGGGTCGCAGCGTACAACAAAGCGAATCCGGGCATTAAGGTGGATTACCAGGCGATCGGTTCTGGTGGAGGCATCAAGGGCATCACGGATCGCACAGTCCAATTCGGCGCTTCGGATGCTCCTGTAATTGATGAGACAAAAGCCGGGTTTGCGAAGAGTATCATGCACATCCCAACCGTCTCCGGTTCGGTGGTCATGATCTACAATTTACCGACGGTCAAGGCATTGACGTTGAGCGGTGACGTGATCGCTGACATCTATCTCGGCAAGATCACGAAATGGAACGATGCGAGGATTATTGCGTTGAACGTAGGCGTTGAACTCCCGGCGAAAGACATTGTCGTTGCGCACCGTTCAGACGGCTCTGGAACGACGTGGATTTTTACGAACTACCTCTCGAAAGTCAGCGCGGAATGGAAGGCGAAGGTTGGCAACGCGACGTCCGTGAAGTGGCCTTGCGGTGTGGGTGGCAAAGGTGGCGATGGCCCTGCTGCGTCGGTTAAGGCAGGCGAAGGCGGAATTGGATACGTGGAACTCTCGTATGCGGAAAAATTGAAGTTGCCTTATTCGACGCTGATTAATAAGGCAGGCAAACCGGTGCGCGCGTCGGTTGACGGCGTCATGGCTGCTGCCAAGAATACGGCGGACATTCCGGACGATATGTGCATCAGCATCACGGATGCGCCCGGCGACGATTCTTATCCGATATGTGGCTACACGTATCTTCTCGTTTATCGGGATGTGTCTTACTTCAAGAGCAAGGAGCAGGCGGAGGCGCTGGTCACCTTTCTGCACTGGTGTTTGATGGACGGGATGGTGATGGCGAAGCCGAATTATGCGCCACTGAATGAGGACATTCGGACGAAGCTGCTGGCTCGACTTAAGACCATTGTTTTCAACGGCGAACGGCTTTTAACCGCGAATAACGCGAATTGACGCGAATTTTCGCGAAAACGGCGGGAAAGGGGTTGAAAAAAGTGGGGTGGGAACGTTGTATTATTGGGGGATTTTGACGGCTGGGCAGGGATCTCCGAAAAGATATATTATTGATATGCTCGATGTGATTGTGTGGGAACGGCGGTGTTGGGGTGGATGGTTTGAGGTGCTACGCATTGGATTTCGGTGTGGAACACTATATGTAGTGGGTGGAATCGACTGTTGACCGTGCACATGTGCATGTTTGGGAGTGGGAATCGGCTTTGTCGGGGTGACGTAGGACTTGATTTCGGTTCCCAATTTGATCGCTGAAAACTCTTTTCATTGCTTACGAAACGGTTACCACACCTTCACACAATCTTAACAATTCTCCGGTATAAGGCTGTGTGTGTGGTTAGAAAACTCATTTCCTTTTGGAGGAGCAATGTCGAAATTCGTAGCAATGTTGTTGGTTCTGGCGTGTGCATTCATGGGCGCGGTTCGTGCAGAAAACGTCACGATTCAGGGTGCGGGTGCAACGTTCCCGGCGCCGTTGTACGCGAAGTGGATTGAAGCGGCCAACAAGGCGAATCCCAGCACTAAGATTGATTACCAGGCCATCGGTTCCGGTGGCGGCATCAAAGGCATCACGGACAAAACCGTTCAATTCGGTGCGTCTGATGCTCCGATGACCGACGATCAAATGGCTGCGGCGAAGGGATGCATGCACATCCCGACCGTCTCCGGTTCGGTCGTCATGATTTACAATTTGCCGACGGTCAAAGAATTGAAGTTGAGCGGTGAAGTTATCGCCGACATTTTCCTCGGCAAGATCACGAAGTGGAACGATGCGAAACTCGTCGCGTTGAACGCTGGTGTCGAACTCCCGGCCAAAGACATCGTTGTCGCGCACCGCTCAGACGGTTCCGGCACGTCATGGATCTTCACGAACTACCTCTCGAAGGTCAGCGCCGAATGGAAGACGAAGGCTGGCAACGCGACGTCCGTCAAGTGGCCGTGCGGCGTAGGCGGCAAGGGCAATGATGGCGTTGCCGCTGCAGCGAAGGCATCTGAAGGTGGCATCGGTTACGTCGAATTGGCGTACGCTGAAAAAGTGAAGTTGCCCTATGCGACGCAGATCAACAAGGCTGGTAAGGCCGTGCATGCGACCATCGAAGGCATCATGGCTGCAGCGAAGAATTCGTCGGAAGTTCCGGAAGACATGCGCGTCAGCATCACCGACGCAGCCGGTGACGACTCCTATCCGATCTGTGGCTACACCTATCTTCTCGTGTATCAGGATTTGTCCTACTTGAAGAACAAGGATCAGGCCGCAGAATTGGTCAAGTTCCTGAACTGGTGCATCACGGACGGCCAGGCGATGGCGAAGCCGAACTACTCGCCGCTCTCGGCTGACCTCCAGGCCAAGGCCGCTGCGAAGTTGAAGACGATTGTCTTCGATGGCCAGCCGTTGATGAAGTAATTCCGTTCCAAACGTCTCCCGCGAACCCGCCAGTCGTTGCGACGATTCGGCGCGTTTGCGGGAGGCACTTTTCTTTTTGAGATTGCACCCAGAACAGGAGCTCGCGTGGCAGACCTCTCCGCCAATCCCGCCCAGTTGTCCCAGCCTGTCGCATCCACTGATGACGCGAAAGTCCAGATGCGCAAGCTGTTGGATTCGGTCATGCAGGGATTGAGCACCGGCGGCGCGCTGTCCGCGATTGTGCTGCTCATCGCGCTCACGTTTGTCCTCTTCTCCGGCGCGATGCCGGCCATCAGTAAATTCGGATTCAAATTTCTCACGAGCACGAACTGGGATCCTGTGCAGCGCGATTTCGGCGCGCTCCCATTCGTCTACGGCACATTCATCACGGCCGTGCTGGCGTTGCTTATCGCCGTGCCCATGAGCATCGGAGCCGCGTTATTTCTCACGCGCATCGCACCGAAATGGCTCTCCGGCCCCGTTTCGTTTTTGATTGAATTACTCGCCGCCGTTCCCAGTATTGTCTATGGATTCTGGGGTGTTGCTTGGCTCGTTCCGACGCTTCAAGGGTACGGCGTCCCGGCATTAAAATGGCTCTTCGGCAGCATTCCGTATGTGCAGGAATTGGTCTCCGGCCCGGCGTATGGCAGCAGCATTCTTGCAGCCGGAATGGTCCTTGCGATCATGATTATGCCGATCATCACGGCTGTCTCGCGCGATGTTCTACTGACTGTACCGCGCGATATTGAAGAAGGTGCGTACGCGCTCGGCGCGACGTGGTGGCAGTCGGCGATGGCGATTTTGAATTTCGGAAAACTCGGCATCTTCGGCGCGATCATTCTCGGCTTCGCTCGCGCGATTGGCGAAACGATGGCCGTAGCAATGGTCATCGGTAACAGCAATGATCTGCGCTTCAGCCTGCTTGCCCCAGGGCAAACGATGGCCAGCTTGCTCGCCAACGAATTCCAAAACGCGGACAATCCGATGTATCTGCATTCGCTCGTTTACTTGGCGCTTGTGTTATTGGTGATGACGGTCGTGCTCAATGGCATCGCGCGCATTCTGGTCGTGCAGGTTCAGAACGCCGGGAAGTCGCGCTTCAAAGTCAAGAAGACTAACGAAGCCGCGAATGTCTCCACCGGAGCGCTGCCGGTCGCCGCGCATATGCCGTCGCCCAGTTCGACGTTGATCATGTCACGAAACGGCCCGAATGCAGTTACGATTGCGACTCCGATGCCGGTGCTTCGCGACATCTCCATCGCTCAAATCAACTACTTCGTCCGCTATGTCAACGTCCTCTTTAAAGGCCTCTGCATCGTCGCTGCGATTGCGGCCATCAGCTTTCTGTTGATGATCTTCGGCTTCGTGCTGTTCAAGGGATTCTCGAGTTTGAGTTGGGAATTCTTCACCAAGAATCCTGGTGCGGCGGACAGTGCTATCGGCATGAAGAATTGCATTGTCGGAACATTGATTCTCGTCGGATTGGCCAGTGTGATCGGCGTTCCGATGGGCATGTTGTGCGGAATTTATCTCTCAGAATATGCCAAGAAAAATTGGTTCAGTGACACGATTCGCATGGTCGTCGATGTACTCGCCGGGACGCCTTCGATCATCGTCGGTGTGCTCGCGTACCAGCTTATTATTTCGAAAGAAGGCTTCAGTCTTGGCATTGGGCCGTCCGGTTGGGGAGGAGCGATGGCACTCGCGTTCCTGATGATTCCGATCATCGCGCGGACGACCGAAGAGATGTTGCATCTCGTGCCGGACAGTTATCGCGAAGCGTCGCTTGCGTTAGGCGGATCGAAGTATCAGACGATTCTGTTTGTGATATTACCCGCCGCGACCACCGGCATCGTCACTGGCATCATGCTCTCGATTGCTCGCGTCGCTGGCGAGACCGCGCCGCTGATTTTCACGGCACTCGGCAGCGATCAGGATGTTTACAATCCGAGCAAACCATTCCCAGCGCTGACGCTGAAGATTTATCAATACGCTCAATCCGCCGAACCCAAATGGATCGAGCAGGCGTGGGCCGGAATGTTGGTGCTGATCTTCATGATCACCATTCTCAGCGCCATTGTCCGCTACGTCACCCGAGCAAAGATACACGCCAAGAACTAAGGCAATACAATCTTCACATATCCTTAACATGCTCTTGACACAGCAAACACATTGAATTGACATGCGGCGGTTAGAGTAGTCCTGCTCTCAAGCGATTCTGAAGTTCAACGAGGAACACATCATGCAAGCCACCCTGCAAGGGAATGTTGAAATGACCGCTCAAGCAACGGGCTTTTCCGCAACTGGACATTCAACCGAACCTGCACCTGTCCGTCTGGCAGCGAAAGACGTTCGATTTTGGTACGGCGAAAAACAGATTCTTCACGGCATCAATCTGGAGATGCGTTCGAAAGAAATCACCGCGCTGATCGGACCGTCGGGATGCGGCAAAACGACGTTTCTGCGTATGATCAACCGCATGTGCGACACCGTTGACGGATCGAAATTCGATGGCACAATTTCGCTCGACGGAAAGAACATCCTCGATAAAAAGCAGGACGTGGTGGCGTTGCGACGCAAAGTCGGAATGGTCTTTCAGAAGCCGAACGCGTTCCCGAAATCGATTTACGAAAACGTGATCTACGGTGTTCGCTTGTATGAGAATAAGCCGAAAGCCGACCTCGACATCATCGTCGAAAAGAGCCTGCGGAAAGCGGCGTTGTGGGATGAAGTCAAAGACGATCTGCGCAAATTAGGCACGGCGCTCAGCGGTGGACAACAGCAGCGTCTGTGCATTGCCCGGACGATGGCGGTCTCGCCTGACACGATTCTGATGGACGAACCCACGTCAGCGCTCGACCCGATTGCGACGAGCAAGATCGAAGAATTGATGGTCGAACTGGTCGCCGATTACACGATCATCATCGTGACGCATAACATGCAGCAAGCGTCGCGTATCTCGGACCGCACTGCGTTTTTCTACATGGGCAACTTGATTGAATCCGGCGAAACCGACCAGATCTTCACCGCGCCGCGCGTGAAGCAGACGGAAGAGTACATCACCGGGCGATTTGGTTGATTCGAGTCTAAAAGTAGAGCCGATTTCTAATCGGCTTGTTTGTACGTTTTTTCGAAATGAGCCGATTAAAAATCGGCTCTACTTCTCCGCTGCCAGTCGCGGCAAATCGCGCACGATCTCCAGCATGAACCAATCGGGCAGGCGCTTATTGCTCGTTTCATCATCACCGATCAACGCTTGCGCGAGTTCGAGATTGATCTCGGCGAGTTCTTTGATCAGGCGCTTGGTGTTGTGTACCAATTCGCCTTCCTGAGCGCGTTGAGCGGCATCATGCGGCAAGCGCCGCAGCACTTGCGCTCGGACCATTTGCACGAGCATGTACAAGAATCCGGTATCGCCATCGACAGGACGCGGCCACGTTTTTTCGCCGCGCAAAAGCTCTTCAACGTTGAATTTTTCGCGCCGCATCTGCACGAACGTTTTGAACTGCGCGGCGTGCGACGGACTCAAGACGCCCTGTGCCAGCAGCCACGTTTTGTCCGCGTTCAAATTGTCGCCGTAGCTCTTCATGCAGTCGCTGAGAATGTGCCAACTGCGCGGTGTCGAAAACGGCTCCTGCGTCTTCGGCGGGGTCGAATGCAACTGGTCGGGCTTCATGCGGACGTAGTCGATCACGTCCGGATGAATATCGTTGTGAGCCGCCCACTTGATCCAATCCTGGCTGTCGGGTTTCAATTCGACGTGGACCATGCGGTTGATCAGCGCGCTGGACATCTGCCGCACAATCGCCTGATCATGCGCGCGGTTCCCGGCACCGACAACGATTGAATTCTTATGCAGCTTGTAATTGCCCAAGCGACGGTCGTGAATCAAACTGTAAAATGCTTTCTGAACTTCAGTCGATGATGCGTTCAATTCATCGAGGAAGAGCAGATACGGCTCGTCGCGCGCAATCGATTCGGGCGGACAGAAGCGGCTCTTGCCGTTGATGATCTGCGGGACACCGATCAAATCTTCAGGCGCGAGTTGAGTACCCAGCAACGTGACGACTTCGATGCCGACTTCCATCGCAAATTGTTCGACGAGACTGGACTTGCCAATGCCGGGCGGTCCCCAAATAAATACGGGGCGGACGCTGGCTACGTTGATTAAAAAGTCGAGCAGTTCGCCGGGCTTGATGGTCTTCATATCGAAAAAAGTTTCTGGTTTCTGGTTTCGAGTTTCTGGTTATTGATTGAGGTTGACGCCAGCACGATCAATCAATCGATTTGATTTTTAACCACGCTGTGCCTTGCACTCCATATTATGATAATCGAGAATCGCAAAACCAGAAATCAGAAACTTTCGCCGTCGGAGAATTACACGTTGGATAGCGATCAATCACTCCTTACTAAATCGATCTGGACGCCCTGGGCCCGGCGCATCGCTCTGGTCCTGCTACTGCTTTATTTCGGTTTCGTCTATCGCGGCGTGATGTTCACGACCGATGGCGTCACCGAACGTGACGGATTTTATCACGCGCGTTACTCACACATGCTGCCCGAGCGCGGGCTCTCGCGTGAATTGCCGTGGATGCAGTTTGCGGATTGGAAGGACCATTTTTGCGATAAAGATTTTCTGTACCACATCTACCTCGCCCCCTTTACCACCGATGCCGCCGAACCGCTTCCAGGGGCAAAATATGGCACGCTCCTTTTATTGCTCGCCACGCTCGGAGTGATGTATTGGATTCTCCGCAAATGGGACGTGCCGTTCGCGCTGCTGTGGGTCGCTTTTGCGGGCGTGGGTAGCGCGCATTTTTTAAATCGCATGTTCATGATCCGCTCGCATTGCCTCTCGGTTTTATTGATGCTGCTTGCGACTCACATCATTTTGAAACGCCGCTTCTGGCCCTGCTTCGCGCTCGCGTTCATCTATGCGTGGTCCTACAGCTTTCCCGTCGCCATGCTGCTCTCTGCCTGTGCGTGTGAAACCGGGCGCGTCATCATCGACCGCGATTGGAAAGCCGCCGCGCGTATGCCGCTGGCCACCGCCGCCGGATTGCTTGCGGGTCTCGCGATTCATCCGTACTCACCTTACTCGCTGAAATCCGTCTGGATGCTCGCTGAAATCGCGCGCTCGGGCGTCGCTGGAAGTCCGCTCGAATTGGGTACTGAATTCCGCCACATGTCACTCGGAGCCGCGTTCACCGTCTCCATCGGATCGAGCCTCGCCGTTCTCGCCGCTCTCGTGGGCGGAGTGTTGTTGCTCTCGGGAAAAGTATTTGAATCGAAAAAACTCGCACCTGAAACCGCTGCGTTGATCGCACTCGCCACCGCGTGGTTCCTCGCGTCGCTCCTGACGTTCGAACGCTTCATCGAATACGCGGCACCGCTCGCGTTTCTCGCGCTGGGATTCGTCATCCGCGACATCGCCGCGCCGATTGAACGCTTTTATGATCTCAGTGAAACCAGGCGCATGGCCCTGTTCGCCACGCTCTTCATCGCGGTCTGTTGCGCGACGGGATTGCATGCGTGGACGCTTGAACTCAATCGAGCCAGTTACGAAACCAACGCCAAGCCCGCGTTGCCGCCGCGCGGATTTGCGCGGACTGAACAGGATGTCAAAGCTTGGTTTCGCGGTCGATTCTTTGATGGAGCCGCTCACTGGATGCGAACGAATCTGAAGCCCGGAACGGTCGTCGCTAATTTCTATTGGACCGATTTTCCGGAACTGTTTTACAGCGCGCCCGAGATGCGCTACCTCGTCGGCCTCGACCCAACACTGATGCGTTTGCAACATCCCGACAAAGCGCTCGCGCTCGAAGCCATGCGCATCAAAGAATTTCCCGACGGGAGAAGTATGCTTGGAGAGAGGCCGATTGATTTTGCTGAATTGAAAAACCTGTTCAACACGGATTACACAATCATGCGCCGCAGCTTTGCACTGAAGTATCCAGACTTGTGTGATGCGTCTCTGAAGAAACTTAAGACCGAAACTCAGCACGGCGTCATCGTGTATCAGGACACGGAGTCGGTCATTTATTTTTATAAAAAATAGATGGAATTCATTAAAGCCGACTTTTTCTTCATTTGCGCTTGATTAGGTGTATGAGTAATGTTGGATAACAGTTCTTGGGCGAAGCGCGGAGCGAGCAGAGGAGAGCCGGGGCGATGGGTAAGAAGATTTATGTCGGGAATCTGAGCTATCAGACAACCAGCGAAGAATTGAAGTCCTACTTTGCCGGTTACGGCAACGTAGCGAGCGCGGAAGTGCTGAAGGATCGCGAGAGCGGTCGCAGCAAAGGATTCGGCTTTGTCGAAATGAGCACCGATGCGGAAGCTCAAGCGGCCATCGCCGGACTCCATGGTAAAGATGTGGGCGGTCGCCCGCTCACGGTCAACGAAGCGCGTCCGCGTGAAGATCGACCGCGCGGCGGCGGTGGTGGTGGTGGATAC
>JBAXUS010000230.1:0-9354 GCA_037129555.1 Planctomycetota bacterium | reverse complement strand
TAATAAGCGTGCAGCACACAATGGCGCAGGAACATGGCCTGGAAGAGCTTGTCGAGCATATCCACAAACTGAAAAAATTGAGTTTGGTCGTTTCATGGGAATTGCGGCACCTTCTTAAAGCCCCGCGTGCTACAGAACAAACGCTGCCCGAAACCACGACCGACAACGTGGCGCTCGCCAGGAAAAATTATTGCGGCAAAGATGTTAAAATTCGTGCCGGCCGAAGTGATCCCAGCGACAAGAAGGACCTTGAGGCATCTTACGACGACAATTAGTTAGGTGGAGTACTTTCCTTTTTATCGAAGTTGTTGCGGACCATCCGGGCATTCCTGGATGGCCCGCTTCGTTTTATGCGCCATCGTTAGACCCACCTTCCACAATCGACCACAAGAAAGCGAGAATGAAATCTCATTGGGCGTGAGTCCGACGTCGCTGCGGCATAATCAATTCTATGACTGTAACGCATTACAGATAAACTCAAATACCAGGTTAAATGCGTTACCATCCAATACTGCCCCATTACATAGGGCAAAACATCATTCCCGTTCAGGAAGACTTACTCAATTGCCCGTGGCATTGAGAAGCCCCATCACACATTTTCATAAGGAGCACAGCAATGGCCATCAAGCTCAGCGGTTCCGTAAGTCGCAAAGTTCCGATCCCCGGTTTGGACTACTCGTCCCAGAGCTACTCAGCCGGCATGGAAATCGAAATCAACAGCGCTGACGCCGCCGAGGTTCAGGCGCAACTGGCGCAGTTGTACGGCAGCTTGAGCCGGGGCATCGACGCGCAGATCGCCACGGCGACGACGCCGTCGGCCGCGCCGGTGCAATACAACGGAAACGGAAACGGGTACGTTCACGCCCCGCTCGCGTCCCACGCCACTCCACAGCCGGTTCAGCAGCCGCCGGCGTACACCACCGGCCGCAACCGCGTCGCCACCTCTTCCTTCAAAAATGGCTCGTCCAAGTCCGGCTCGAACGGGCAGCCCGTGCTGATCTCAGCCGCACAATCACGCGCAATTCTGGCGATCTGCCGGAACCTGAATCTTTCGGTTCCAGAGATTCTCGCGGAGCACAGCTATACGGATTTGACCCACGTACCCATGCGTGTCGCTTCGCAGATTATTGACCACCTCAAGAATCTACAGAACGGCAACGGCGCGGCGGCGCAGTCGTAGTCGCGCGCGTCCGTGTTCTTTCTTATACTGCTCAACTCCATTTCTAAACTCTACCTGAAGTCGGCGTTCGCTTCGGTCTTTGCAACGCCGGTGACGACCACGCTGAAGCCTGTGAGATTCGAGTTCCACTCGCTGTGGACTGGAGCCGACGCCGGCTTCGGGTAGCCCCGTCAAAATCACAACTGATTCATCTGGAGAAAAACATGAACACTTCCGTTTTGGATGTGGACGTGCCGTGTCACGCCACGCGCGCAACTGATCCGCCAGCACTGGAGCATCTCAGCTGGAGTAGCGCTTCTACTTACTGCCAATGTCCCAAGAAATTCGAGCTGCAGAAACTCTTGCGGGTCGAACCCACTTTTGTTCCGGCTGCCCTTGTCTTCGGCCAGTCAGTGCACCAAGCGATTGAAGCCGTTCAAGAATCACGGCTTCAGGGCGTCGTTCTACCAGCGGTCAAGCAGTTGATGGACGTGTACATGGTCGCGTGGAAAAGCAATACAACGACGGTGCCAACGGTTCAGTACGCAAAAGATGAAGATGAGCTTTCGCTACGCACGCTCGCGGAACGGATGCTGACAGCGTATCGCCAACACGTTGCTGAAAGTGTAGATGACGGTGCTGTGGTTTACGCCATCGAGCACGAGGCACGTTTCAAGCTCCACCCACTGCTCCCAGATATTGTCGCGCGGATTGATTTGATCGAGATGCGTGGAAATAATTTGGTGCTGACAGACTACAAAACGAGTCGTGGAAAGTGGAATGATTCCAAAGCAAACGCTTCCGAGAATCTGGGGCAATTGATGATTTATGCCTACGCTGCCAGGCCGCTTCTCAAGGAGCTTGGAGCCGATCGGCTCGTGCCACGGTTTGTAATTTTATCCAAGCTCAAAACGACAACTATCCAGATCGTTGAGCCCACGGCAACGCAGGCGGATGCTCAAAGGGTTAAGGATCAATTCCTGGAAGTCTATAGTGCCATACGCGCAGGGATTTTTGTTCCGCGCACTGGCTGGCATTGCAGCCAATGTCCCTTCAAATCACGGTGTCCCGCATTTTCATAATCCCACTGGATGGCTTTTCACAGCTATGCAAAACCGGCGACGGCCGGCTGAAGCCTTCGAGGTTCGAGCTCCACTCGCTGATGCTGTGAAAGTCCATCCAGTGGGCACTCCATTTTTCACTTCCCTTTCAACCAATACATAAAAAAAGGAGCGTTCATGACAAAGGAAACTGTCACGCTTTATTTTCGCCATGGCGTCAGTGACAAGATGTACCAGGCCACGCTCGCGGAACGCGGCGGCGGCTTCATCGTGGAGTTCGCTTTTGGACGGCGCGGCAACACGCTTCAAACCGGCTTGAAGACTTTCACGCCGTTGCCGTTCGACGAAGCGAAAAAAATCTACGACAGGCTCGTTCGCGAAAAAATGCAGAAGGGCTATTCGGCGGGTACGAATGGTCTCCCGTATTCCGGTACCGAGATCGCCCAGCGCAATACCGGGATATTACCGCAGCTTTTGAACGCCATCGACGAAACCTTGGTCGAAAGCCTGATCGCCGACCCGAACTTCTGGATGCAGCAGAAACATGACGGGAAACGGGTCATCATCCAGGTCGGCGAGAAGATCGTCGGCATCAACCGGACGGGCTTGACCATCGGCCTGCCGCAGTCCATCGCTGGAAGCGCCGCCGAGATCGGTGTGTCGTGCATCATCGATGGGGAAGCTGTGGGCGAGGCGTTTCATGCCTTCGACCTGATCGCGTTAAACGGCCGTGACTTGCGCTCGAGTCCGTATCGGGACCGCCACGAAAAGCTCTTCAACCTAATCGGCGAAGGGACCGGCTCGATTAAATTCGTCGAGACGTACTGCCGCCAGTCTGAAAAGGGGGACGCGTTTGACCGCTTAAAGCGCGCGAACGCTGAGGGCGTCGTGTTCAAGAATTGCACCGCGCCGTACACGCCTGGCCGTCTCGCCAGTGGCGGCAGTCAGTTAAAGCATAAGTTCGTCGCCGATGGCACTTTTATCGTTGCTGGGGTCAACGCTGGTAAGCGCAGTATTGGGCTCGAAATTTTCAACGCTTCTGGACAGCGGCAATACGTGGGTAATGTCACCGTGCCGCCGAACCAGAAAATACCCAAGGTGGGGGCGTTGGTCGAGATTCGCTATTTGTACGCTTTCCGAGTGGGCTGCTTATTTCAGCCGGTGTTGCTCGGCGTCCGCGACGACATCGACTCTAGTGCTTGCACGACCGCCCAACTGAAATTCAAACACGAAGAAGACGATGATGGCGAGTAGGGCCGCGTCATTTCTTGAAATAGGCAAACCGCGCGTGATCCGCTTTCGTTCGGGCTTCAAGTCCGCGCATGGCGTCGTTATCAAGCGGCTTAAATTCCCGCGCGATCCGCGCATTGTCGTCCACTTCAGCTTCGGTCTTGCAGCCGATGATGACATGGCTGACACCAGGCAGTGACAGCACATAGCCGACGGCTTCATCCATTTTGAGTGCGCCCGGATCAAGCAGCGCTCCCTGGGCGCACACTTTCATGCCGATCACTGCCGTACCCTGGCGCACAGCTTCGGGCAAGACTGTTTTGATAAAAGACAGCCGATGGACATCTGCGGCATTCAGCGCAAGCAGCACGGTATCAAATTTAAATCGCTGCATTGCTTCCAGGAGAATCTGTGGATCGTGGTGACCGGTAAGGCCCAGATGGCGTACACGCCCCTCTGACTTGGCTTGAAGCAGCGCTTCCAATGCGCCGCCTTTTGCGAAGATTTCTTTGAGGTCTGTCTGGGTGCGCAGGTCGTGAAGCTGCCACAGATCGAGATGGTCGGTGCGCAAACGTTTGAGGCTTTCATCCAGCAATTTCAGCGAGCCATCGCGGGTGCGGATATGTGTTTTGGACGCCAGGAAGATTTCTTGGCGCCGTTCACCCAGCGCTGCACCGTAATAGTCCATGCTGCTGGCGTAGGCTGGCGCTGTGTCGCAGTAATTCACGCCTTGGTCGAGCGCGCGATGGATTACGCGCACCGCCGCTTTTGTTTCGCCATGCGTGCGCAGTATGCCTTCACCGCCCAAACCAAATAGCGTAATGGGTACGCCTGTCCGGCCGAGTAAGCGGCGTGGGATTGGTGTCGTCATATTTGAAGCGTAGCGCAGTCGCCGCCAAAGTCCAAACCCGCCAGCGATATGAGCGCTGTTCTCACTCTTGCTCAAATTGTTCCGAATACCCCGCCCACGCAGAAAGCCGCCTGCGTGGGATTTTTCATTTTCATGCGGCGATCAAAGGAGAAAGTCCATGTCCGTCAAACTGCTCAACAACATTCCCGCAGTCCGTCGTGATCGCCTGTTCGCCAAGATTCGCCGCATGGTCAACGAATGCGATGCCGTTGACCGCAGTCTCGATGCGGTTCTGGGAGAGCACGGGATTTTGATTGACGAAACGATGGAGTCGATTGTGACAGCGCTCCGCAAAGAATTTCGTCGTTCCAAAAAGTCTCGCGTCGCCGTCGCCGCGTAGTTGCACTTTCTGTCCAGGGGCATGTCCGCCGAATATGGCGGACATGCCCATTCGCACTCTCTTGCGAGGCGACCATGATCACAATTCCACCACAAACACCGCTCGACGATGACCTGACGCTGCCCGAAATTACACCGCCTATTCTATGGCTGCGGTGGGTCGGCATTGTCTTTCCCGTTCGCGGGAACTGACCCGATTACCAAGCCCATTTTTTTCGTTTCATGGAGAAACATGAATGACTGCCACAAACCACAGGGACGCTGTTTTTCGTGAGATTCAAACGCTCGCGTGCGAATACGACGACGCCATTTCGGTTCCGCACAGCTACGCGCGCTGGAACGTTGACGACGCGCTGGCGGACATCATCATCCGGCTCAACGGCGAAACCCGCCGCGTCCGCAAACTCCACAAGTTGGAGCAGGCGGCGGTGGCGTGAACCCCGCTGCTCGTCTCTTTCCGCTTCAAACCTTCCTTAAACAATTTCAATTCAAGGAGATTTTAAATGTTGATGTTGAGCCACGCTTCCGAAGTGTCACGGGACGAACTTTATGGCGTTGTGACGCCTGATCCGACCGACACCTGGCGGCCCGTGCCGCATATTGATGTCGTCAACACCCTGACCGAGCGGGCCAGCGTTCGGGGACTGGTCGTGACGGCCGAAAAATTTGCACTTCTGGATGGAGTGTTGTACGGCGAGAACGGTATTCAGACTCGCATTCCCGGTGCGCGCTTATTCGGCAGCCTGGATTTCGCGCCGATTCCCGGAAGCATGCCCTTCCCGGCCGGCTGCGCTCCGAGTTGCGGCCTGCGTAACAGCGCCGACAAATCCTTCGCGCTGTCGATTCTGTCGGGGGCACGGGTGCTGGTCTGCGCGAATGGCGTTTTAAGCGCTGAGCACATCGTGACGAAAAAGCACACCTCTCGTCTTGATCTGGTCGCGTCGATTGACGCCGCGCTGGATGCGTTTATGGAAAGCTTGCGTGGCTTCAACGAGACCTACGAAAAGCTGCGCGCGTGGCAGCTTCGCAAGAACACGGCGCACTCACTGATCGTCGAACTCGCCCGCGCTGGAGCGTTCGCTTCCAGCGATATTCTGCCTGTGGTTCAGGAATTTGAGAACCCGCGTCACGCGGAATTTCGGGAGCGCAACGCCTGGAACCTTTATCAGGACTGCACAGAAATCATGAAATCGCAGTCGCCCTCTCGGCAAGTTGAGGGCTTCAAAGCGCTGAACAAGGTGCTGACGGCGGCGTTGAATTGAGCGTCGCGCGGAATCCAGCCGCTGTTTCCGGCGGCTGGATTCTTGTTGGTCTGATCGAACTCATTCCCAGAAAGAGGTGACGACATGCACCAGACCGAACGCAGTGCACTCGGCGACGTTTTCGACCGCACGATTCGGTCGATGAGCGGATTGCCCGACGTTATTACCACAAAACCCACGACGGTGCGCTCCTTGTCGAGCGTGCTGGAACTTTCACAGACTTTCATCGTCCAGACGTACCGGCAGCGCGAAGAAGGCGACACGATCTTTATTGAATACATTGGCGTCGAAGGCAGTTTGCGGCTGGCGTTGCCAACGGCAGTGTCCGACGTAATCGCCAGGCAGCGCGAGGCGCTCGCCGGCAAGTCACGCAGCAAGGCCGCGAAGGCAAATGCGATGGATCGCAAGGCGCGCGGGATTGAACCGAGTTTTAAGAAGGATCGAGGGAATCGGGCGCAATAGAGCATTCTCGTGGCATGAAGAACTTAGCGGCTCCAATCAGGCCGACGAGACGTTGCGCTCGCAACTTTTATGTTTGTCCGTATAATCATACCTCATCGTGCCGCTGCTGCGCCGCGTTCGCAAAGTACGTTTATCCAAGGAGACGAGAGGTGAATTGGTATAGCGCACTTAAACAAAGTCCACCTCAACCAACTTGTCGGCGTATCGGACTTCCCAGCGATGCAATCGACCTTTGCTATGCCAAACAGCAGGAACCGCTTTGGTGCTGGGCGGCGTGTATTGAGATGATTTTGCGAATTCACGGGTTTGCAATGGTTACTCAAGATAGCATTGTGCGCGTATTGTATCCGTCATCCTCGGTTTCATACGCACCTAATGTGCCGGCGAATTATCGACAAATGACGCAACTGCTGAACTCGAAACTGGGTTCCGGTCGAGAAGGTTGGGCAAACTTTCATAGTGGTGTGCCTTCCCTGAAACTATTGTACCACCAAATCACTAGGGGTTGCCCAGTGATTCTTTTATATACGCCGCCTGGGGCCACCATTGGACATGCTGTGCTTCTCACTGCGGTCGACGTATGTAAAACTCCGACAGGGCTCAAGATTGTCCAACTCATATTTCGCGATCGTCAACCCAATGCCCCTCACGATGGAAAAATGCTTGGTGTTGGTCGGGACTTTGCAAAGACCATCACGGGATATATTACCTTTCGCACAATCTCTTCTAATTCATTAGTGGCGGCAATTCGGCACCTTGTCGATTTGTTCAATTAGCGACCCGGCGAAAGCGAAGGTGATGGGGCACAGGACGCGCAAGTTTGAGCCAGCGCAAGAATAAAAAGGCAGAATACTGTTGAGAGCCTTGGATAAATTCACAGGTTTGCTACCACATGAGAATACTCTCGTACAACCCCGGTCACGATGGCGCCATTGTCTTTCTCCAAGACTCTCGTTTGATATTTTCAATCGAATCAGAGAAAGATTCCAACTATAGACATTCAGCGGTATCAATCACTGATGTACTAGATGCGGTCGGTCAGTTCGGAGATATCCCTGACGTCATTTGCATGAGTGGCTGGTGGCCGCGGGACCATCACGAATATCTATACGGATCGTACAAAAACGGCGGGTATCGCGGCCTGTCGAAATTAGATACCATAATATACAAAGGACGACTGCTGCAAGGGAAGGCAGACTACTTTTCGTCCTCACATGAGCGATCGCACATACTCTGTGCGTTAGGCATGTCCGTGCTACCTAAAGGCACCTCATGTTATGCGTTGGTGTGGGAAGGAGAGATGGGTGCATTTTACGAGATCGATCCCGAACTGAATATCACACTGGTCGCCGATGTTTTAACTCAGCCGGGGAATCGATATGGACTGCTTTACGGCTTGGCCGACCCTGCATTCCCAAAGGACGGGCCCTATCCCCGCGACTCAGATGCTGGAAAACTGATGGCTCTCGCGTCATTTTCGGAGCGTAGTACACCTTCCGCCGACGAGAAAAGACTGCTCAGCTTTCTGCTGGATGGCCCTTACCAGAAGCTGAGTGACTATCCTGACCTCGTCCGGGCACCTCACCTCGACGCGGGCCTCGACGATCCTGAATTTCGTAATTTTGCTGGGATTTACAGTGATGCGCTATTCGATATTTTCTACCAGTTCGCGAAGGCAAATCTGAGGAAAGGGCAACCACTGGTGATCGCAGGCGGGTGCGGTCTCAACTGCGATTGGAACACCAAGTGGAAGGAAACAGGTTTTTTCTCAGAAATTTTCGTCCCCCCGGTCGCGAACGACTCAGGCTCTGCCATTGGCACGGCGATCGATGCACAGTTCCACTACACCGGTAATCCAAAGATCGATTGGAGCGTCTACTCTGGCCTAAGTTTCCACGTGGATGCTGCCATCAATTTGAAAAGATATGACGTTTACGAGAAGGATCACGCCAAGGTTGCGGATTTGCTGGCGAACGACCTCATTTTGGGATGGGTGGACGGCAAATACGAAATTGGTCCCCGTGCGCTTGGTAATAGGTCTATCCTCGCTGCTCCGTTTAGAGACACCACTAGAGTGCGACTCAATGAGATCAAACAGCGCGAACAATTTCGTCCGATAGCGCCGGTCTGCCTCTTAGATGACGCCAAGAAGTGGTTTAGATGCGATTGCGAGAGCCCGTATATGTTGTACACGTATCGAGCGACCACCGCAGCGCTGTCGGCTGTCACTCATGTGAATGGAACCGCTCGAATTCAGACGGTTACGCCCGCGACAAATAAGAATCTCTCCGATCTACTTTCAGCATTCAAGAATCGCTCTGGATACGGAGTACTATGCAACACGTCTCTCAACTTCAAGGGCAAGGGCTGTATAAACAACATGACCGATCTTGACGTCTATGCTGTTGAACACGGCCTTGACGGCTTCGTCGTCAACGGGCGAGCGTATCTTTTGAAGGAGTCCCGGCAATATCAGACATACTTGAATGCGCCGAAGTCCTAACCGCACGCAGTACGCCGAAGTAGCGCAGGAACTGCGCAGCAAAAGAAATTGCTGCTGAAAAGTAGCCAGCTCTCGAAATAGCTTTTTCAAGGACCCACATAACATGGACCCATTTCCGCCCGGCTTTGAGAAGTGCGACAGTCTGCGATCGGATTATATTCGAGTCATTACTCTCCAGCAGCTCGAACGCACATCGAGATCGGTCGACGAACGTCTCGGTGAAGCGACATCAATCCCAAAGAGGCTTATCAGGTACTGGCACGACCCATCCGATCTGCCGGAAGACGTCCGGGTCTGCCTCAATAGCTGGGATCGGCTCGGCGATGAAGGCTTCGAGTTCTACATGTTCGACGATGCATCAGCAGCTGAATATATCGTGGATACATATAGTAAACGGGAGCGTCAAGCGTTTTCGCGCTGCCACCACC
>JBAXUS010000023.1:0-47403 GCA_037129555.1 Planctomycetota bacterium | reverse complement strand
CCCCTGCCAGTGCCCCCAAGCACGCCCATCCCCCAATCCCTTTTCCACCCCTTCCGCCCTTTTCGTGTTCAATTGCCCCTACCGTTGCCCTTCCCCTAAAGCCGTTGCCGTTTTCGCGAAGATTCGCGCCGATTCGCGAGATTCGGTGTTAAAAGCCGTTCGCTGTTCGCCGTTTTCGCGTAACTTCGCGTAAATTAGCGGTAAAAAAATGCCGTTCACCGTTTTCTCGGAAACTCGCGTTGAACAATTTAACTATCACTCGATTGCATTTGAAACGGCACTTTTCAATTGCGCTGGACGATGAAGTCCGTACGATGTTTCCACTTTATGCAAACCGACTTGCCGATTGTTTCGCCACTTACGACCTCCCGCCCGCGGTATGATATTGTGGCCGTGTGTGTGGTACTGTCGCTGATTATTTTGGCGCTGGATTTGGCGGCTCCGATGGGGATTGCCAGTGGGGCGTTGTATGTCACGGCGATCATGTTCAGCTTGTTGGCCGACAACGCTCGGATTACGTGGAGTGCGGCGTGGGGTGTGACGGTGATGACGGTCGCTGCGATGGTGGCGGCGCAATTTACATATAAAAAAGAGTTGCATGAAGCGGCGTGGATTCTGCTGGTCAATCGAGGCGTCGCGCTGCTTTTGGTGTGGATGACGGCGTCGCTAGGCGTCAAGCTTTTGCATATGAAGCGGCAGGTCGTTGAACATGGTATTGAGTTGGAGCGGATGAATGTTGAGCTGAATAAAATCGCTCGGCATGACGCGTTAACGGGCGTGGCGAATCGGCGCTATTTTGACGAGCGGTTGAATCAGGAATTGCTCCGCGCAATTCGAGACAAAATGAGTCTTTCGCTGCTAATGATCGATGTCGATTTCTTCAAAAAATATAACGATGTGAATGGGCATCAAGCGGGCGATGCGTGTCTGATCAAGGTGGCGCAGACAATCCAAGGAAGTCTGCGGCGGCCGGCGGACATGGCGGCGCGTTACGGTGGCGAAGAATTTGCAGTGATTCTGCCGAGCACGACAGTGGCGGGTGCAGTGGATCGCGCGGAGACGATACGCGCGAAGATTGAAGCGCTGCAGATCGCACATCCGGGATCGCATCGCAATACGTCGGTGACGGTGAGTATTGGTCTGGCGTCGATTGCCCCCGGCGAAACGACCGCGACGGTGGCGACATTGATTTCGGCGGCTGATGCGGCGCTGTATCAGGTCAAGCAGAGCGGGCGTAATGCTGTTAAAGTGGGCGGGCCCGTTTGAGTGCAGGCGTTATTCTTTATAGGAAATTCACTGGAAATAACAGTGAAGCAGGCGATAAATAACACAGTTTAGGCCTAATTTGCGTTTCGGTGGTTCGGTGTTTCTCTGTTCGTCCAGTAAACTGCGGCAATCTCTTCGGAAAAGAGAGGCGCTGGGTTTACAGAAAGGCGCGCAGTTTGCATGGATTCCGTACTTTGCGATAAGGTTCTTGTTCTCAATCGGTCGTGGGTTGCCGTCAATGTGGCGACCGTGCGTCGCGCGTTGACTCTTGTATTCCAAGATGGCGCACGAATTGTAGCTCCGTCCGATTACTCCACGTATGATTTCGAAGGGTGGATCGAAGCGAGTCGCGAGGCTCAATCGGGGCGGCGCATCTATTCTGCGGCGACATCGATTTGCGTTCCTGAAGTGATTGTGCTGACCGATTTCAACGGGCGCTTCAGCAAGGAAGTCCGCTTCTCGCGTCGCAACATTTTCGAACGCGACGAGAACAGCTGCCAGTACTGTGCGCGCAAAATGGATCGTACCGATTTGACGCTGGACCATGTTGTGCCGCGCAGCCGGGGTGGCACGAGCACGTGGACGAACATCGTGTTGGCCTGCGTGAAATGCAATATGAAAAAGGGCGACCGATTGTTGACTGAAATCAACATGCGATTACTGAAGAAACCGGTCAAGCCATCGTGGGCGACGCGCGTCGGTGTGAAGCTGGGGCGAGTGCGAAAGCCTTCGTGGGAACGGTTCCTGGAAGAGGCGTATTGGGATGTTGAACTGAAGGCGTGATAAAGCCTATTTGTCATTTTAGGGGCTGCGCATGTTTGCTTGCGATGTAAAAAAAAGGGGAGCCTATGCGGCTCCCCTTTTTCGTTCGATTTCGTTCGATGGGCTATTTTTTCTTTTCATTCGGTCTGTAGTAAATCATCTTCAACCCGTCGTATGCTGGGAATAAATTGAGGATGTCGGCTGTTTGCATCAGCACCCATGGCGAGATGTGAGACGGGCCGTTTTTGGAGAAGTAGAGATCGTCGGCGATGTAGACGCAGGAATGGACCACGCGGCTGTCAGGCGTGAACAGCATAGCAATGTCGCCGAGGCGAGGCGTGGTGGAGATCACCGTGTAGTTTTTAACCATCGCTTCTTTGACTTTCTGTGGATCGGCGAACGAATCGTCAGGTGACTCGTTGAAAAAATTGAACGCGCTCCAATGGCAATCGCGGTGCGCGGCAATGGTACTGGAATCCGGCAACGGGTACATGTAGAGCCGATTTCGCGCGAAGATTGGCAGAAACAACGCGACATCGATGATCATTCCGCTCTTGTTGTGATAGAGCGATTCGATCATCGGACGGACTTCTTTTTCCCGGCCACCCACGCCCCAATACGTGGTGAGCGCATCCACATCGTAGCGGTCGTCCCGCGACAATTTCAGCATCACCGTAGCGCGACGCATCAACACGTTAAGCACTTCGCGGCGCTCTTCGGGTGTCGGGATCAGTTTCATCAGCAACGCGCCGTCGGCAAGCATCACGGAATCCTTGTGTGTATAGAGCAGTTTCTTGATGTGAGTGATGATCGTCGGTGAAATATGTTCTTCTTGGAGCCACTTATTGAACTGTGCGGGATTTAAGACGAAGGGATCGACTTGGCGCTGGTTGGCCGAGCTTTTGGCAAGTTCAGCGTACAACGTTTTGCGAGTTGTGGCAGGTATGTTCAAGACATCTTCGTCTGCTGGACGAACGATCCAGCCTTTGTCCGACGTATTCTCCGCGGTTGCGAGCATGCGTGTGCGCAGATCCATGGGCATGCCCGAGGCATCCAAGAGCGCGGTCAACGCGTCTCGTGAAATGGTGCCAAAGTACCATTCGGTTTGGTGCGCTGGGAAGAGTTCGTCGGTCAGGGATTCGTTGGGCGGATCGGTGATGAATTCGTAACGTGTCAACGCACCCCAAGGGCCTTCAGTGGCTTGAGTCGGAACGGTGGACGATTCGTTGGAACGGGTGTCTTTCCGTTTTGAAAAGACGCCGAAATAAAACGCGCCAAGCAGCAACCATGGCACCGCGAACAAGGCCACGATGAGCGCCATCGGGATCTTGCGGCTGCGCACGTAAATACGTCGGGATTCGGAACTGATTCGGACGGCGAATATCTTGGATTGCGAATCATTGTTGTCCAACACGGACGCGCCTTTGGTCACGCTTTTTTTGGCCACTCTCGGTAGTGTATCCTGTTTGTGCAAGGCGATATATTTTCGTTTCTGTCCGGCACAAGAGCCGCGCGTGCGGTTTCTGGCTCTGAATGCTTTAGTATGTACCATTAAGATGGCCAAATGATGCGTGAAAATTCGACTATTTTGATGACACGCATGACATTTTTTGAATCATCCGTTTCATGATCGATTGCCCGTGCGCTGGGGCGGAATCGGTGTATCCTGCTGTACACGATTTTTTGGAGGCAGATTCATTGTTTACGGTCAAGACGTTCGTTCTCTGTTGTGCGCTCGCACTTCTCGCCGGTTCCATCCGGGCGGTGGATACACTGCCGGAGGCTGAAGGCGTTCCATCGCTGCGCTATTATTCGCCATCGACCCCGGCGACTCCGCCGAAGACGTACGAGGCGGACGTGATTATATATGGCGCTTCACCGGGCGGTGTGACGGCGGCTGTGCAACTGCATCGCATGGGAAAGAAAGCGATCATCGCGGAATTCAGCAACCATGTCGGCGGGTTGACCGCTGGCGGATTGAGCGCCACGGACGTTGGCAATCGCGCGGCCATCGCCGGGATGGCGAATGAATTCTACGACAAGGTCGGGATGCTGCGCGGATTCAAACCCAGCGCTGCTGAAAAGGCGTTTCGTGACATGTTAAAGGAAGCGGGCGTCGAGATTCATTTCGAGCAGCGTCTGACCTCGGTCATCAAAGATGGTAACAAAATTACTCAGATCGCGATGGAGAATGGGAACGTCTTCAAAGGTAAAATCTTCATCGACACGTCGTATGAAGGCGATCTGATGGCGATGGCCAAGATCACGTACACGTTCGGACGCGAGGCGAATGCGCAGTACAGCGAAACGATTAATGGTGTTCAGTATCACGCAGGACACAATTTCACGAAACCGGTCGATCCCTATGTTGTCGAAGGTGATCCGAAGAGCGGGTTGCTGCCGTTGATTTCGTCCACTGAACCGCCGAAAGCTGGCGACGGCGACAAGCGCATTCAGGCGTATAATTTCCGCATGTATCTCACGAATGCTGCGGACCGCATTCCGTTTCCGAAGCCGAAGAATTACGATCCGAAAAAATACGCGTTGCTCGCGCGTTATTTGAAGGTGAATCCGAAGTTGCCGATTCAGCTCCATAATGGAGACTGCAACAACGAAGGCGCGTTTTCGTCGGACAACATCGGGAAGAACTGGGCATGGCCGGACGCGAATTACATGGAACGCGAGGCGATGTTTCAGGACCATGTTTGTTATCAACAGGGCTTCATGTACTTCATCGGCCACGACGACAGCGTGCCGCAAGGTATCCGCGATCAAGTCGCGAAATGGGGCTTGACGAAAGGAGAGTTCGAAGCGAGCGGGAACTGGCCGCATCAGTTGTATATCCGCGAAGCGCGGCGCATGATTTCAGAGTATGTCATGAATGAAAATCATTGTATGAGTCGTGTCACGCCGGAGGATCCGGTCGGGATGGGGTCGTACAATATGGACTCGCACAACTGCGAGCGTGTCGTCGTGAATGGGAAAGTGAAGAACGAAGGCGATGTGCAAATCGCTCCGGCGAAACCATACGGAATTTCGTACCGGTCGATTGTTCCGCGCGAATCGGAGTGCGCGAATCTGTTCGTGCCGGTGGCCTTGTCATGTACGCATATCGCATACGGGTCGATCCGCATGGAACCGGTGTTTATGATCCTGGGGCAAAGCGCTGGGACGGCGGCGTCAATGGCGATTGATGCGGCTGTTTCGGTGCAGAAAGTGGACTATGCGAAACTGAAAGAACGGTTGATTGCTGACAAACAGAAATTGACGTGGGACGGCCCGGCGAGAGACGTTTCAAAAGGTACACAAGTTGGTCGGATTGACGTCAAATCACTCAAAGGCCTCTCGATGGACGACCAGGACGCCGAGAAAATCGGCGAGTGGACGAACGGAAATGCTACGGGTGTTTTTATCGGCGAAGGGTATCTACACGACGGCGATGCTGGGAAGGGAGCGAAGAAAGTGCGCTTCACCTTGACGGTCGAAAAGGCTGGCACGTACGATGTGCGGATGTCGTATACGCCGCAGGGAAATCGTGCGAGTAATGTGCCGGTCCATGTACACGCGGATGGGAAGACGGCGACGGTCGTCATCGATGAAAAGAAGAAGCCGCCTTTGGAGAACGGATTTATTTCGCTCGGAAAATTTGCGTATAAAGCGGGCGAAAAAGCGGTGATTGAAATCAGTAATGAAGGGACGAAGGGGCATGTGATTGTGGATGCGGTGCAGTTGGTTTTGGATGGCGAGGCGAAGTAATTTTTAATGTAACCGTTTGTTCCCTGCCAAACAGCACTCGCACAAAGGCTCGAAGAACACGAAGAGACACAAAGAATGGAATTGGAGAACTGCTCGTCACAGAGTCTCGTCTGTCTCTTTGTTCTTCTTTGTGTTCTTCGAGTCTCTGTGCGAGGTGGTTTGTCAGCGACTGAACGCATACCATTTATATGGGGATTTCCGACGTGTTGAAACGTGCTTTGATGTTGATGTGGGTCGTCAGTGCGGCGCTTGCTTTTGGAGCGGATGATACGTGGCCGAAACTTGTTCCGTCGGGCGATGGGTTTGAAGCGCCGCCGGGATTCAAGACGGAGGTCATCGCGACGGATCCGATTGTCAACAATCCAGCGGCGATGTGCGTCGCTCCGGACGGGCGCATTTTTTTGTGCGAAGAATATGTTCACGCTCATGTGCCCGGAAAAAAGCGCGGGGTGGTGACGGTGCTCGTTGGGCCGGAGAAGGGTGGAAAGGCGAAGAAGGCCATCACGCTCGCGGAGAATCTGGGGAGCGTTCAGGGTCTCGCATTTCACGAGGGGAAATTGTACATCGCTCATACGCCGTTTGTTTCAGTGCTGCCAGTATCGGCGGACAACACGCCGGGACCGATGACGAATGTAGTCACGGGGATCGGCATTCCGAGCGCGTATAAAGCGGCACATTGCGTCTCGGGTTTGACGGTGCATGGCGGGAAGCTGTACATCGTTTTCGGCGATCAAGGCTGCGATCTCGACACGAAGGAAGGGACGCACATTTTCCTGGATTGCGGCGCGATTTTGCGCTGCGATTTGGATGGATCGAAGCTGGAGATTTTCGCTCACGGGTTCCGCAATATTCTTGGAATCGATTTCGACGAAAACGAGAACGCGTTTGTGCGCGACAATACGAACGATGGCGGCGGGTACAATCTGCGGACGTATCACGTGGTCAAAGGCGCGTTTTACGGCTGGCCGTTTCGCTGGAAAGAAAGTGATTCGAAGACGCCGCCGGTCGATGTGTTGACTCGTGCGCATGATCTCGGCGGTGGGTCTCCGATGAACTGCATGTATTTGAATTCGCCAGCGTTTCCGGTTCCGTACAACAAAGCGTTTTTGTTTTGCGAATGGGGCAACCGGCAGCTGATTCATTCGCAGCCGGTTCCGCAGGGCGCGACGTACACAATCCCGGAACATCCACTCGTGGTTCAGTCGAAAGCGGCTCCCGGCGAGAAACAGCCGTATACGTTCAGGCCGTGCGCGGTGGCGTTGGCTCCGGATCAGAGCATCATCATTGCGGATTGGGCGTCGGGTGGTTTGTATCCTACCGAGGGCAAAGGGCGCATCATTCGATTGACGTATGCTGGGGCCAAGCCGGCGGGGATTGAGTCTACGCTTGTCGAGCGATTGAACATCACGACGGACCCGACACAACTGGTCGAGAAACTCACATCCGCCGAGCCGATGGTCCGTGCAAAGGCGGCGTATTTGTTGGGCGAATTGAAGCATGAATTGGCGGTGGGACCGTTGGAGAAATTGGTGTCGGACGGTCATCCGTTTGTGCGACTGCGTGCGGTCGAAGCGTTGGGTGATTTTAAGAAGCGCGAATTGATGCCGATGTTTATCAAAGCGTTGGCGACGGAGAAAGAACGCTGGGTGCGGCATTTGATTGTGCGCGGGATTCGAAATTGTGATGACTTCAGTTCGCTACTAAACAACATCGAATCTGCACCGCCGGAGATTCAGGTCGATCTGCTGTATGCATGCCGCGAGATATTTGACAAAAAGATTGCAGACTCATTGCTTCATTTAAGCAAGAACGCGAAGCTGCCGCAATTGCGCGCGAAGGCGACTGAGTTTCTTGGGATCATTGCCAAGAAAGAAGCAGCGCGATGGGCGTGGGCGGACAAGCCGGGATTCACGCAACCGGTGCGGACTGTGGAATGGGAAGCGAGCACGTCGATCATGGAGCAACTGCATGCACTGCTGCGTGATCCAGAACCTATGGTTCGCAACGCATCGCTCGCGGCGCTGGATAAATTGAAAGACACGACGGTTGTGACGGAAGTGCTGGAAGGGCTCGCGACCGGCAAGAATACGATGGATGACGATACGGCGTTTATCCTGGTTCACAGTCTCGGCAGTGACAAGGCGCTGCCGCAGTTGGCGAAATATGCGCTGGATCCGACGTGTGGGGACGCGACGTGCCGGGAGATCATCCGAGCGTTGAGCGTGTCGAAAGCGCCGGAAGCACTGGAGACATTGCGGTCGGTGGCGTTCGGTGAGAAGTCGAGTCCGGGCGTTGCAGGCGAAGCGCTTGAAGGGCTGGGCAAGAAGAAGGACAAAGCGAGCCTCGACAAGATACTGGTGATTCTGAAAAGCGGACAACCGGAGACACAGCGATCAGCTGCGCTTGCGTTGGGCGGAATCGGCGGGGCGGCGGCGTTGGATGCGGCGGAGGCTGCGGCGGATTCGAGCGACCGGATGTTGAAAGCGAACGCACTGATCGCATTGTGGCGATTGGATTCGACGCCGCATGTGGACCGATTCTTGAAGAAGCTTTTTGCGCTTCCAGCATCAGACGATTCATTGCAAACGGATGTCGCGGCTGCGATGTTCGGCGGAAAGAAGGATAAGACGGAGCCGGCGTTATTATTGTGGCTGGAACATGGGTCGCTTGGAAAAGAGACTCAGGCGGAGGTGCTGAAGTATTTGAAGACGACGTTGAAGACGGACGTGGGATCGCCGGACAAAGCCGGGAAAGAGAAGTTCGTTGCGGCGGTCGCGAAAGTTCGTTTGACGAAATATCCGGCGTGGAAAGCTCCGGTCATGGCGGCAGCAAAGGTCGAAGAAGACGGCGATGCTCGGTTGGTTCGATTGACTGAAGCGACGCTGACGGCTGTGGGTGACAAAGTCAAAGGCGCTGCGGTGTTCAGCAACAAGCGCGGGGCGAATTGTGTGGGGTGTCACGCGGTGGCTGGAGTCGGGGCGAAAGTAGGGCCGGAGTTGACGGAGGTTGGAAAGAAATATCTGCGGCCTTATTTGATTGAGTCGGTCCTCTATCCCAGCAAGCAATTACTCGACGGCTACGAGATGGCGTTGATTGCGTTGAAGAGTGGTGAGCGGTTGCAGGGGATTGTTCAGCACGAAGACAAGGAACGGCTGGCGCTGGCGAAGAGTGATGGATCGGTCGCGACGATTGCGATTGATGAAGTTCAGAGCCGAAAGAAGAGCACGAAGTCGCTGATGCCGGACGGGCTGGTGAATGGGATGACGGATCAGGACTTCTTTGATTTGATTGCGTATTTGGAGTCGTTGAAGAAGGCGCCCTAAAGCGCGTCGATCAATTGATCGATTTGCTCGGGCGTATTGTAGAAATGCGGGGAGGCTCGGAGTCGGCCTTCTCGGAGCGCCAGGACGAATTTCTGGCGCATGAGGTCGCGGTTGATGTCTTTGTGATCGCGCGACGAACTGGTGAAGGCGACGATGCCACTGGATTCGTGTTCGTCTCGGCTGCTGAAGATGGAGTAACCTTTGCGTTTTAAGCCTTCGACGAGCAGGTCCGTTAATCCCAGCACGCGTTTTGAAATCAGGTCGATGCCGATTTCTTCGATGAGTTGCATCGACGCGTTCATTGCCAGAATTCCGGGGATATTGAACGAGCCGCATTCGAAGCGCTTGGCGTCGTCGCGCAACGTGAAATCGAAGTTGCCGTAGTCGAGCGCGTTGACGACATTGAGCCAGCCGATTTCCGGACGCAATTTTGTGATCAACTCTTTGCGGCAATAAAAGACGCCACAGCCTTCAGGCCCGAGGAGCCATTTGTGGCTGTCGGCTGAGAGGAAGTCGATATTCATCGCTTGGACATCGACAGGTAAGACGCCGAGCGATTGGATTGCGTCGAGGCAGAAGAGAATGCCGCGTTCTCGGCAGAAGGCTCCGATGGCGGCGGCGTCATTGCGGAAACCGCTGGCATATTCGACATGTGAAATGGCGATCATGCGCGTGTTGGGTGTGACGGCGTTGAAGAGGTCAGCGATGTCGATGCGGCCATTTTTTTCAGGGACTTGGATATACTTTAGGCCAAGACGCTTTTCGAGGTCCATCCACGGGTAGACGTTGGCGGGATATTCGACGGTGGTTCCGATGATTTCATCGCCAGGTTTCCACTCCCAGCCATTTGCGACGAAGGCGAGACCTTCGCTGGTGTTTTTCACGAACGCGATTTCGCTTGAGTCGGCGTTCATCAAACGCGCGGCGAGAGCGCGAGTTTCGTCGGCGATCTGATACCAGTGACCCGCGAGATAGGCGCTGTGCGTGGAGTCGTGGATGTACTGCGCGAGTGCGGTGCCTGCTCGGGCGGAGATGGGCGCGACGGCGGCGTGGTTGAGAAACGTCCAGGTGTTGAGGATCGGGAATTCGGCGGGGGCGTTGAAGGTGGTTGGGAGGGGAGGGAGGGTCATGGTTGAATTCGATTTTCCTGAAAGCGGGAACGGCGTCCCGCTCCACGATTTAAAAGACCAGCCTAATCATTCGGCAGCATTTGTCGATAACTTTCACTCGTGCGCGGTTCTGCTCCATTTTGTCGCGCAAATTCCGTTCGCCATGCGCAAATCAAAGTAGAATACGGCTCAAGGAGAAATTTGATGGCGCGTTTAAAATTGGCGGTGCTCTTTTCCGGAAGCGGCACGACACTCGAAAATCTGTTTGAGAAATCGGCGTCCGGGGCGATGGATGCGGATGTTGTTGTGGCGGTGTCAAGCCGTGCGGATGCGTTTGGGTTGGAGCGCGCTCGGAAACGGAATGTGCCGGCGGTGACGGTCGCTCGAAAGGACTTCAAAGGAACCGATGCGTTTTCGGAAGCGATTTATGCGGCGATTGCTCCTTATAATGTGGATTTGATCTGCCATGCTGGATTCATGTGCATGTTGCGGATTCCGGCTGCGTTTGAACATCGAGTGGTGAATGTTCATCCGTCGTTGCTGCCCAGTTTTGGCGGGAAGGGATATTACGGGCATCATGTGCATGAGGCGGTTTTGAAACATGGCTGTAAAATAAGTGGATGTACCGTCCATTTTGTCGATAACGAATACGATAATGGGCCGATTTTGGCTCAGGCGGCGGTCCCGGTTTTAGATACGGACGACGCTGACGCGCTGGGAGCGCGGGTGCAAGAAGCGGAGCGGGCGTTGTATCCTCAAGCGATTCAATGGATTACAGAAGGGCGAATAAAAGTAGTCAATCGTGTAGTCCGAGTCAGTCCGCGCGAGTCATAATATAGCGAAAGATGAGTCGTTACACTGGCAGGCGGGACGCCTGCGGTACGGGGAACATTCATGGTAACGTTAGAAGAATTGCTGCGCGTGATGATGGACCGAAAGTCGTCGGATTTGCACGTGACGGCTGGATCGCCGCCGCGCATCCGAATCGATGGCGCTCTTGTCCCGACAGAATACGACGTGATGGATTCCGAGACGTGTCAGAAGCTGATTTATTCGCTCTTGGACACGGAACAGATCGCCAAGTTTGAGTCTGAAAAAGAGCTCGACATGAGCTTCGGTATTTCGGGGATCGGGCGATTCCGCGTGAATGTATTTTATCAACGCGGCGCGGTGGGCACTGCAATCCGCGTGATTCCATATGAATTGGCATCGTTCGAAAAGCTGGGCGTTCCGGGCGATGTGTGTAAGAAATTGTGTAATCTACCGAAGGGGTTGATTCTTGTTACGGGCGCAACGGGGTCCGGTAAATCGACGACTCTGGCGTCGATGATTGATTACATCAACACCACCGGACAGTATCATATTATTACAATTGAAGACCCGATTGAATTCGTGCATCGCAATAAGATGTGTCTTGTGAATCAGCGCGAAGTGGGGCCGGATACACATGGGTTCGGACATGCGTTGAAGCATGTGCTGCGACAGGATCCGGATGTGGTGTTGATCGGCGAAATGCGAGATCGTGAAACGATTGAATTGGGATTGACGCTCGCGGAAACGGGGCATTTGACGTTTGCGACTCTGCATACATCGAATTGCGTACAAACGATCAATCGTATCATCGACGTCTTTCCGGGCGAGCAGCAGAATCAGATTCGGACGCAGTTGTCATTCGTGTTGGAAGGCGTATTCTGCCAGCAGTTGTTGCCGACAGCAGCTGGTAAGGGGCGAACACTGTGCTGCGAAATTATGCTTCCGAACGACGCCATCCGCGCGAACATCCGTGATGACAAAGTGCATCAGATTTATTCGACGATCCAGACGGGTATGAAAGTTGGGATGAGGACGATGAATCAATCGTTGTTGGAATTATACAAAGGCGGCAGAATTACGTATGAAACTGCGCTGCAATATACACACAATCTCGACGATATGAAGAAGACGTTCCAAACGGTTTAACGATACAGTTCAAGGTTTAAATTTTGAACCCAGTATTCGTTCGCGGAGGAGAGGCCATTGGCTCGAACAACCAGAACCCCAAAGATTCGGCTCGGCGAACTATTGGTCGCGGCTGGGTTGGTCACGGAAGACAAAGTGCGCATGGGGCTCGAGGAGCAGCGCCGCAACAATTTGTTTTTAGGCGAAGCGTTGGTAAAGCTCGGCTTCGTGAGCGAAGAGGCGATTGCGCAGGCGATCATTCAGCATTTTCATCTGCCGTTTCTGTCGGCCGCTCAGTTCACGGTGCCGCCTGAGGTCTTCAATCTTTTTCCGGAGCGGATGTACCACGAGTACCAGTTCATCGCTGTGGATAAAATCGAACGCGTGATCATTATCATCGCGGCGGGCCCGATCAATCAGGACATGATGGAAGAATTGGAACGTGTCAGCGAATGCAAGATCTGCCATTATGTCAGCACGTGGCGGGATATTTATGCGGCGATCCAAAGCAATACAAAAGAACTTGGGGGCGAGGCGCAGATTGAATTGACCGGTCTGGGCAGCATGTTGCTGGACAATCCGAATCAGTCAAAATCGAATGCGACTGGAACGTCGATGGTGCAGAAGACGAGCACTCCATCAATGATTGGCGCTCCTCGTCCATCGATGTTTGCAAAAGCACCGACCGGCCCGTCGACGAAAGCCATCGCGGCTGCGAATATGTCAGCGATGTTGTCTCCACTGGCCGTTTCGTCGAAATCGACTGGCGCGTCGCAAGTGTCGTCGTCCACACCGCCGTCGCCGCGCTTGACGGCGTTTTTAAAGGTACCGCCTCCGAGCGGAATGCCGAGCATTTCGTCAAGCGGGTTGTCTGCGATTCGGGATTTCAATCCGCCGGTCACGCACAATGTCCATGTTGATCCGCAGGCGGAAGCGAACATGACGGCGATCTTCTCGCCGGGATCGAGTTCACGATTGAGCGCGGTGAGTGCTGCACCAATGGGTTTGCCGCCGTCCGCGGGCAAATCGAACACAGGGAACGTGGCAGTAGAAGGCTTCCCCGTATCGGGCGGATCGTCGGCGGGCATGCCGGCGGTAAAGAAATCATTGACGTCGGACGGAAAAGAACCCGCTCCGCCATCGAAACGCATGTCGAGTTTTTTGACGATCCGAAAAAATTAAACGATGTCTGTGCACGGCGCGGAAGACGGAAGACTGGAATTGAGTAGCTTGAACCACAGGACTATTTGATATGGGCAAGGCCGATAAAAAACTTGCGATGATGCTGGCTAAATGCGGCATGATCTCCGACGCGCAACGCGATCAAGGGTTGAGCGAATCGGAGACCAGCAATTCGTCGTTCACGCAATGGCTCATCGACAAGCAAGTCTGCTCGGAAGACGCCATGATCACGACGGTCGCGTCGGAGATGAATTACTACCCGATCAACCTGGCGCATTTGACGTGCGACTCGGCGGCGATGGAAACAGTCACGGAAGAACAGGCCCACAATTACATGGTGCTGCCGTTGGCGCGCATGGATAAATTGTTGACTCTGGCAATCTGTAATCCGTTCGACGTGTTGTTGCTCGACGATTTAAAAATCATCACCGGATGCGACATCATCCCGGTGCTTGCGTCTGAAACGGGTTTAAAAAAGGCGATTGAGAAGGCGTACAAAAAAGCAGGCGACGTACAGAAGGAATTGACCGAAGTCACGGGGATGCTCGACGCTCCGCAGGACGAAGCCGAGTCCGCTGCGGCTGAAGTTCGGAAAAATGAGGATGCGGAGAACGAAAATTCTGCACCGATTGTGAAGCTGAGCAACCGTATTATTGAAGACGCGTACGTCCAAGGCGCGAGCGACATTCACATCGAACCGGCTGAAACGTCCGTGATGGTTCGGTACCGGATCGACGGCATTTTGCGCGAGCAATTGACTCTACCTGCTCACACGCTGCGCGCGCTAATCAGTCGTCTCAAGATCATGAGCGATCTGAACATTTCGGAACGCCGGTTGCCCCAGGACGGTCGTATCGTTTACAAAAAGTACAATTCGAAATTCGATCTCGATTTACGCGTTTCGACCGCGCCGATGAATCACGGCGAAAAGGTCGTCATGCGTATCCTCGACAAGACGAAGTCGTGCTTGCCGCTGGATCAATTGGGATTCTCGCCGTACAACATCGGCGTCTACCGCGATTTGATTCAAGTGCCGTATGGAATGATTCTGCATTGCGGCCCGACAGGTTCGGGAAAATCCATGACGTTGTACGCGGCGTTGAATGAAATTAATTCGCCGGAAGTGAATATCAGTACGGCAGAAGATCCGATCGAATACACGCTGCCGCGATTGAATCAGATGCAGATGAAGAAGGACATCGGATTGACATTTGCGTCTGCACTGCGCTGCTACTTACGTCAGGATCCGGACATTATTCTCGTCGGCGAAATCCGCGATCGTGAAACGGCGAACATCAGTATCGAAGCCGCGCTGACGGGGCATTTACTGTTCTCGACACTGCACACCAATGACGCCGCGACGACGATCTCGCGATTGACGGACATGGAAATCGATCCATTCATGATTTCGAGTTGTCTGGTGTGCATCTGCGCGCAGCGATTGTTGCGTCGCTTATGCAAAGATTGTAAGCAGTCGGAGACGCCAAACGACGATGAATTCAATCTGGTCAACCGCGCACTGGATGGGATTGAATTCAATAAAATCATGAAACCGAAGGGCTGCCCGAAATGTAAAAGCGGTGGCTATAAAGGCCGCGTGGGTGTGCATGAATTGTTGAAGAATACGGACGAGTTGCGAAGCATGATTTGCCGGGGTGCAACGTCGGATAATTTGAAGACAGCAGCACGGCGTGGTGGAATGCGGACGCTGTTCGAAGACTGCATGGAGAAGGTGAAATCGGGATTGACGTCTTTGACGGAAGCAGTTGGAACGGCGCGACCGGATGAAATGACGCATCAACAGTGTTTGGATATGGATGCGGCGATCTTGATGGCGAGTGCGGGAGCTGGCGGGAAAAAGAATGCCGAGGGCGGGGGGCATTAGCGGCCCGAAAGGCATCCCGATCTCAATTCCTAGAAAATGACATAAAGGCATAAAACTGCGGTAGGGTTGGCCACGTTGTGCATGTCGATAGTATATGAATATTAGTTTTTACGCGCAGATCGTGTTAGTCGTTTGCGCCGCAGGTTTGATCTTGTAACGAGTTATTGAAACACGCCATATCGTCGATTGATGCGACAATTGGGAGAAGGATGAACAATGCCGAAATTTAAATATATCGCCAGAGACCCGTCAGGGAAACGCGTCGCGCAGACCATGGATGCGGCGAACAAGGAAGAAGTACTGTCGAATCTCAAGCGCGAGAACTTGACTGTGGTGTCCGTCGCTGAAGACACTGCGGGCGGCGGTTCACCGGTAGCAAAAGCGGCGGCAGGTGCTGCGGCGGGTGCGAACGAGCCCAAGAAGGGCTTGTTTAGCATGAACATTGGTGGCCCGCCGAAACCGCGCATCAATGGTGAAATGCTGGTTATTTTCACTCGCCAATTCTCAACGATGATCGGTGCCGGTATTCCGGTGTTGGAATGTTTGAGCATTTTGGAGGAACAGGCGGAAGATCCGGGCTTCAAAGCGGCGTTGAAGCAGATCGTCGATGAGGTTCGCGGCGGCGGCGACTTGAGCCAGTCGCTGGGACGGCATCCGAAAGTGTTCGTGCGCATTTATGTGAACATGATCAAAGCCGGTGAAGCGTCCGGACAGCTCGACACCATTCTGAATCGGTTGGCCGAGTATCTGGAAGCGACAGAAAAACTGCGGCGTGAAATCAAGTCCGCGATGACCTATCCGGTTGTTTCGTTGACGATGATTTTGGGCATCACAGTCTTCCTGCTTGTTTTCATCATCCCGAAATTCCAGGAAATCTTCAAAGCGTTGCGAGTGGATTTGCCATTGCCGACGCGAATCGTGCTGTTTATTTCAGGCGTGCTGACGACGTTTTGGGGCCAAACGGTTTTCATCACCGTAGGTCTGGCGATGCTAATCCAGTTCTGGAAATCGACTCCGTCAGGCGAGTACACGTGGGACCGCATGATGCTGAAGTTGCCGGTCTTCGGCGATCTGACGCAGAAGGTCGCGCTATCTCGATTTGCAAAGACGTTCGCGACGTTGCTGCGTTCCGGTGTTCCGATCCTGGGCGCGCTGGAAATCGTTGCGTCCACGTCGGGAAACAAAGTGGTCGAAGAAGCCGTGAACAATGCGCGCGAATCGATTCGTCAGGGCGAAAACCTGGCGAAGCCGCTGGCGCAATCCTTTGTCTTTCCGCCGATGGTGGTGCGCATGATTGCGATCGGTGAAAAGTCCGGTGCGCTCGAACAATTGCTTGAAAAAATTTCAGAGTTCTACGACCAGCAGGTTGAGGCGACCGTTGAGCAGTTGACGGCGCTGATCGAGCCGTTGATGATCGGACTCATGGGTTTGATCGTCGGTGGCATCGTGCTGTCGATCTTCTTACCGATCTTCAAGATTCAAGAAGCGTTGCGCAAGAAGTAATTTCGTGGAGCCAACTAGCACTACAACGAAACTTGAATTTAAATATGTATTGATCCAGAAGGGATTGCAGCCATTAGCCGGTGGTCGAGGCCGTACCCGGCCGACACCACCGGAATCGTTACGAAGACGCCCCCATCCCAGAGGGATGACAGCAGGTTTTACTCTCGCCACTGTCATCCCTCCGGGATGTGGGTATATCTGTAATTCGTATCCGGTGGTATCGGCTTCCAGCCTCAACCACCGGCTAATGGCTTGGACCCCTTCGGGGTAAAATGCACAAAGGACTCCTACGTGTTCGAAGCTTTTATTGAGCGTAATGCCCGGATCGCACGCAGCAACCAGGTGCTGATTGCGTTGCGCTTGTTCTTCGCCACTGTCGCGTTGGCCGTATTGATCATGCGCGAACGGGCGGCGATTCTCACGTCTGAAATCGATGTTCCTCTGTACTTCCGTCCGCCAGGTTTTCTCACGATCATCGTGCTGATTCTCACGGTCATTTATTTGTTGCTGGTGCGTGTTGTCAAGATTCAACCGCACGTTGCCGCGAAATTGGCGGCGATTCAAATTTTTGTGGATATCTTGTTGATCACGGGCCTCGTCTGGAAGACCGGTGGTGTGAACAGTGAATTCATTATGCTGTACTTGATTTCGATCTGTTCGGCTGGATTTGTGCTGAAATGGAACGCGTCGATTGTGGCAGCGATAGTCGCGTCGATTCTCTACAGCGGCGTGGCCATTGCGTACAGTATTGGGATTGTGCCGGGGGAAATACGCAGTGATCCGCTCAAACTGCGGGAAGTCCAACATGCGCTGACCGGGTTGGCGTTCCTGCGCTTTCTACTGCTTCCGATTTTTGCATTTGTGACGGCGGGGGTGATCGCCGGGACGATTTCGAAGCGGTTGGTCGCGGCGAGTTTGATGCGGGACGATATTTTGGAAGGCATCGGCAAAGGTATTTTAATGCTCGACAGCCGGCGCATGATTGTCTACCACAATCAAGAATTCACTCGACTGCTGGGCATTGACGACAAGCTTCCAAAAGTGAGTCTTGCGCGTGTGCTGGGTGAGGGGATTGACAAGCAGGCGCTGGAGGTGCTCAAGACCAACAAGCCGAATCGCATGGAGATTTCGCACAAGCTGCCGGATGGAAAAGTGATTCCGATCATGGTCCGCGTGAATCCTATCGCGGAGTTGGACGGAGGCGAGCCGCACGGATTGATCATCGCATTAGATGACATTACCGTCGAGAAAAAGATGGCGGAGTTTGCGAAGCAGAAGCAGCGCATTGAAACGATGGGACACATCTCGGCGACGATTGCGCATGAAATCCGCAATCCACTGGCGTCGATTCGCGGCGCCGTGCAGGAGATTGTCCGGGCATTGGAGTTGCCTGAAAACAAAAAAATTCTGCTGGAAATCGTGCTGTCGGAATCGGACCGGTTGGACCAGATCATCACCGACTTTTTGCATTTCGCGCGGATGCGTCCGCCGGGATTGATCAAGACAGACATGAAGCGAGTGTTCTCGGATGTCCGATATTTGTTGACGTCGCGCCCGGAATCGCGGGATATTCAAATACTGGTGACGGGCGATCCGGGCGACATGATCGCGATCGATCCGGAACAGATGCGGCAGTTGTTGTTGAACTTGGGACTGAACGCGCTGCAAGCAATGGAGACATCATCGCGCAAGCAATTGCGTATCCATGCGCAACGCGTCTCGAGCACGCCGCTCGACAGTGGCTTCGATTCGAATCGCTTGAGTGATCGCACAAACCGGCCAGCGATCATTGTGTCGATCAGCGATTCAGGTGAAGGCATGACGCCAGCGGTATTAAAACAGGTCTTCGAGCCATTCTTTACGACGAAGGCGGCTGGCACGGGATTGGGCTTGGCGATCTGCGAACGCATCGTCCATTCACATGATGGCATGATTGCGGTGCAGAGCGCGGAAGGGCAGGGGACGACGGTGAGTATTTGGCTGCCAGCGGATTTGAAAGTCGGGGCGATCATGGCGGACCCGGCTCCGGCGGTCGTGTTGTAACGGACAAAATCTGTTCGCTTCGGAATTCAATGAGGAACTATCATCAAATGGCACAATCGCACACCAGCAAATTCGCTCAAGAGCGCGCCGAGGGACGGGCGGAGGGGACGATTGACGCGATCCTGGATTTGTGCGCGGATGGCGTCATCAGCAAAGAAATAGCGCGCTCCCGATTGGAGCGATTTGCGAGAGAAGGCGCGATCCCACAGGCTTGGTTGAAGGACGTCTTGGCTGGGATTGATGCGCTGGGCGGAACACATTAAATGGAGTGTTCACAATCCGGATGGTAGCAAACGGTCAAGTTGTGCGGGAGAATAGACGACTATAGACAACGATATCTACACGTTGCAGAATAAAGCGTGAGATCGTGATCGAATGGTGTTGGCACACACTGCACTTTTTGGTAAAACGAGTCCCGTATGATTATAGACCCACACGCTCCGCCCAACTCGTCCGCCGTTTCATCCGTGCCTGCACGCAAACGCATCCTTGTATTGGATGACGAAACTGCGATTCAGCGTCTATTAAAGATCGTTCTCGACAGCGAAGGATACGACGTCTCCACGACGGACGACGGGCGCATTGCACTTGAGATGATTCGCCAGAATCCGGTGGATTTGATCATCCAGGATTTGCGGATGCCTAAGATGGACGGCCTGCAATTTCTGCGGCATTTGAAAGAGCAGAACCCTGAACTTCCCAGCATTGTTTTGACGGCGTATGGCACGCTGGAAACCGCGGTCGAAGCCATGCGACTCGGCGCTTACACACACATCAACAAGCCGTTCGACACCGACGAGATTCGACTGATCGTTTCGCGGGCGTTGGAACGAATTGAATTACGGAAGAAGAATCCGCGCTCGCTCGTCCCATTCTTGGACATCATTGGCACGAATTCGCTGATGTCGGCGGTGTCTAGTTTGATCGAGATGGCTGCGCCGACGGATTCGACGATTTTGATCACGGGGGAAAGCGGCACCGGTAAGGAGTTGGTGGCGCGGTCGATTCACTACAATTCGTTGCGCGCGGATCAGGCGTTCATTCCGGTCAACTGCGGCGCGTTCACGGAAACGCTGCTCGAATCCGAATTGTTTGGCCACGTGCGGGGCGCGTTTACGAACGCGATCAACAATCACGAAGGCGTCTTCGAACGTTCGGATCGCGGGACATTGTTTTTAGATGAAGTCGGCGAAATGTCTCTGACGACGCAGGTCAAACTTCTGCGCGTGCTTGAAACGCGGACGTTCAAACCGGTCGGTGGCAGCAAAGACATGAAAGTTGATGTGCGGTTCATCACGGCGACAAACAAGAATCTTAGCAGCATGGTCGCCGATGGCCAGTTCCGTGAAGATTTGTTTTACCGATTGAATGTCATTCCGATTGAATTGCCGCCGCTGCGCGAACGGCGAGATGATATCCCACTTTTGGCCGGGCATTTCTTGGCGAGTAGTGCGAAAAAAGCGAACAAGTCGATCAGTGCGATTGATGATGGTGCGGTCGAGAAATTATTGGCGCATTCGTGGCCAGGAAACGTCCGCGAACTTCAGAACACGATTGAACGTGCAGTGGCGTTGGCTCGCGGGGATAGGATTTCGGCGAATGAAATTACGGTGCCCGGGAATAATCAATCGGGAATGTACCATCGCCCGCAGCAGCACCCATCGGGCATGTACCAGCCGCCGCCACCGCAGTTCCGGCCGCAACCACAGCCTCAGCGCTCCACGCAGCCCGTGATGCAAGAATCATTTGCGCGGAGCTACAATGCGAGTCTTGCGGCGGGGCGTGATCCGAATGCGATGCAGCCAGCGGCGTTTGATCCCTATCCGCAGCAGTCTCAGCCGCCGTTTCCGAATCCGGGACAGCATCCGTCAGGCGGGTACCCTCCGACTCAGCAGCCACAGCCGTATTACCAAAGCGGCAGCTACCCACTATTCCAGCCGCAAATGGGCCAGCCGTATGCGCAACCGGGGATGGATCCGAATGCATATCAGCAGGGCTACAATGCGCCCATCGCGACGCCGCTCAGCGTCCCGGCCACTCACACGCATGTGACGCTGCCGCCGGAAGGAATGGACCTTGAAAAGTTCCTACTTGAACAGGAACGGTCGCTGATTATCCAAGCGTTGGAGCGCAGCAATTGGAATCTGACGGAAGCTGCGAAAATTCTTGCGATGACGTTCCGTTCGATTCGGTATCGCGTTGCAAAACTTGCTATCGAACGGCCTGGAAAGGCCATCGATTTTACTGAAGTGTAATGACGCGCCGCCTCTCAACACGCACAAGACATTCATTCAAGAAGGAGCGCATTTTTGCCGGATAATTTGATGAGCAAACGACAATCAGCGACGTCTAGTCGCAGGAAATCGGAGAACGTTTAAGAATGCCGTATTATTCCTGTCGATTCTGGCGTTGTGCTGTGTGGACGCTGATCTGTTTCGTGAGTCTTACTCCTGCCGGATGGGCTGCAACTGATTTGGGCTACGTCTGGAAGCCGAACGATGTTCTGCGCTTTGAATTCATCAAAACCATCAGCATCGAAGAAGACACGGAGGCGGTCGAAGTCTTCAACGACCGGCCGGCAGTGCTGAACGAGAATGTTGCACTGCTGGAATTCAAGCGAGCTGACGGCGAGGTGTCGAGTGGTCGGCGCATACAAGGTGCTCCATTTGAGGTCGCGTCGTGTCGGAAAGGTTCGAAGCTGACGATTACCGGAGTCATCAAAGAAGATTCACACTTTGATAAATGGGTGGAAGTTCGAACCGAGCAGGGTTTGGCCGGGTATATACCGGGGAAAACGAAAGTCCACGATACGCGTTGGTTTTCGTTCAATGCGATTTTGATTGTTGAAATCAAAAACCGCACGGAGACGGGAACGTTCGCTGTATTTCATTTTGACTCGGCTCAAATCACCTTTCCCGAAATGTATGGCTTCTTGGCCACGTCGGACGATCCTGCGGTGATCAAGGACCGCGCAAAAGCTGTTCAGCACGCGTTAGAAGGTGCGATTAAGCTTGCGCGGTGGAACGTAACGCTGACGCCGTCAGGGATCACAAACATCGAAACGCGAGTGCCCAAGGGTCTCGACGATTGGATGAAAGAAACTGAGCATGCTGCGTTCTGGCGCGCGCGCTTTCGTAAATTGTGGGTGGAGTTGGTTGAGAAGAATTTGAATCTCGCAGCGTCTGGAGCGGATCATGATTTATTGATCGCTTTGAGTGGCGAAGCGGCAGCCCCCAAGGGTGAGTTGCAGAAGATTCGACCCTACCGTTCATCACCAGAAGTGGCGGGAGACAAATTCGGCAAAGTAGAGTTGCGCTTCCAACGCCTGCCGCCGCCATTTGCGGGCAAGCCCTTCTCGGTTCCGTTTATTGGACCGCCAGAAGATTTGAAATCACCGGGCATCACGATGACGTTCAAGCTGCCGATCAAAGGCCCTCGAAACGAGAGCGATCCGGCGGGGCCTGCTCCTCAGATCGGTAGTGCCATTTTTGATTCGAAGCTCAATATGTTGGACACATTGAATGAGGCGTATTCGTTCAATACATCATATGCCTGTTCGCCGGATGTGAAAACGACGTACAACTTGGAACAGACGGTGTCGGTGACGTACAGCTTGAAGCGCCTGGCACCGCCTATTTTGGTGCGAGTCGAACAGGCTATTGAAGCACCGATAAATGGCCGATAAAAGTGCGAGTGCCGGGCCGAGCGCGCCCTGGTGTGACGATGAAAGACGTACTATAAAACGAGGATTCGATGAGCGATTCAAAAACAAGCGATCTGATGATTTCAATCTCTGGTGTGCGCGGCATTGTCGGGCAGAGTCTGACGCCTGAACTATTGGTGCGTCTGGGCGAAGCGTTTGGGACGTATATGCAATCCGGACGCGTCGTGGTGGGTCGCGACACGCGCGTCTCCGGCGAAATGGTGAAGTGCGCCGTGTTCAGTGGACTGCTATCGACAGGCTGTGAAATCATTGACGTCGGCGTCGTCGCCACGCCGACAGCCACGCTGATGATCGAGCAACTCAAGGCAAACGGTGGCGTGGTGATTTCAGCGAGCCACAATCCGGTCGAATGGAACGCGTTGAAATTCTTCCGAGCCGATGGCGTGTATTTGAATGCTGATGAAGGCCGCGACTTGCTTAATATTTATTACTCCGGCGATTTTGTGCGCAAGCCCTGGGATGCGTTGAAGACGATTGAAACGACGAGTGAAGCGGAAGCGCATCATGTTGAAAAAGTGCTCTCGATTCTTGATGTGCCGCTGATCAAATCAAAGAAATTCCGCGTGGCGTTGGACTGTTGCAACGGTGCAGGCGTTGGGATTTCATTGCGCATATTGCGTGCGCTGGGCTGCCGGGTTGAGCCGATTCATTGTGTGCCCGACGGATTATTCCCGCACACGCCGGAGCCGAATTTTATCAACTTGCAGGACCTGTGCCGGTTCACACGCGAGAGTGGTTCGGACATTGGATTCGCGACGGATCCGGATGCGGATCGCATCGCCGTGGTGGATGAGAACGGCGAGTTTTTAGGCGAGGAATTGTCTCTGGCGTTGTCGGCTCAATATGTCTTGTCGCGGGCGGAACCGTCATCGCGGCCCGTAGTCATCAACATGTCCACAAGCCGCGTGAGTGAAGACGTGGCACGCGCGGCGGGGCGCGAGGTGATTCGCACGGCGGTGGGAGAAGTCAACGTCGCCGAGAAGATGGAAGAAGTGAATGCGATCATAGGCGGCGAGGGCAACGGCGGCGTGATGGACCCGCGCATTCATTATGCGCGCGATTCGATTGTTGGGATGGGATTGATTCTGGAATCGCTGGCACGAAGTGGGAAGAAGTGCAGCGAAGCGGCTGCGACGTTGCCGAAATACGCGATGTTGAAAACGAAGATCGATTGCCCGTCTGCGAAGAGCCGGGAAGTGATCCGGACGTTGAAGGCGAGCGCTCAAGAAGCTCGGGCGAATATTGAGGACGGCTTGCGTTTGGATTGGGACGACCGCTGGGTGCATTTGCGGGCGAGCAACACGGAACCGGTTATGCGCATCATTGCGGAAGCGCGGACGCCGGAGGCGTCGCAAGCGCTGGTGGATGAATACACAGATCTTGTGAAGCGCGCGTTGGGAAGGTAGGATGTAGGTGGAAGGAGGACAGTAGCAATGGAAGCAACATTGGAATCAGAGATACAGTCGGAGTTGATGACGTTGCCGCCGACCAAGCAGCGTGAAGTACTGGCGTTTGCTCGGTCGTTAAAAGAGAAGAAGGCGATTGGGATGCCGGGGGCGAGTTATTTTCCGATTGTTGAAGATTTCTCGCCTGAAGATCTGGCTGAGATGGACGCGGCAATTTGGGAGGGGTGCGAACGCATCGACGTCGATGGATGGTGATTTCGCACTGGATACAAGTATTGTAATTCAATATTTCAACCGGCATTCCGGTATTTGCAGTTCAATTGAGCAAGCTGCGTGCATAGTCGTGACCAACGTCGTTATTGGCGAACTCTGCTTTGGAGCCTATAAATCGGCAAAAGTCATCGCCAATTTAGCACGAATTGAAAGCTTTAAATCGCGGGTCAAAATTTTGAATTGTGACGCTGAAACGGCAAACATTTACGGCAAGATAAAATCTCTATTGAGTGAAAAGGGCCGACCCATTCCCGACAATGACATATGGATTGCGGCGATGGCCATGCAACACGATTTGACACTTGTGTCACGTGATGCTCATTTCAATGAAGTTGAAGGGCTGAAACTGGTTGTTTGGTAAAGCGGAGACCTCCTTTTTAAATGTGCGGCATTGTGGGTTATTTGGGTTCGCGTAAGGCCACGGATGTGGTCATTGCGGGGCTTCGGAAGTTGGAGTATCGCGGGTACGATTCGGCTGGCGTGGCTTATTTGGAGCCGGTAGCCGGGACTGCGGAGCCACGGTTGGAGGTGGTGCGTGCGTTGGGGCGGGTGGATGCGCTGGCGGCAAAATTAGACGCGCTGGATTCACACGCTCCTGTCGCCATCGGGCACACGCGGTGGGCGACACATGGGCGGCCGAATGAATTGAATGCGCATCCGCATCGGGACGCGTCGGGGCGGATTGCTCTGGTTCACAATGGTATCGTTGAAAATTATGCGGCGCTGCGCACGGAATTGATGGCGGCGGGTTGCGTGTTCGTATCGGAGACGGATACGGAAGTCGCGGCCATGCTTATCGGCAGTTTGTATCGTGGCGATTTGGTCGAAGCGGTGGAACGGGCGATTGTGCGGATTGAAGGGACGTTTGCGTTTGCGGCGATTTCGGTTGATCATCCGAACATGATTGTGGGCGCTCGGCGCGGCTCGCCTTTGGCTGCAGGGATCGGTGCGGATGGCGAGATGTTGCTGGGCAGCGATGCGATTCCGTTGATTGCGTATACACGGCGCGTGGCGTATTTGGATGACGATCAGGTCGTTGTGTTGCAACCGGGGACGTTGACGGTGCGCTTGAAAGGGCGAGTTGTCGAGCCGGTGATTCAAGAGATTACATGGAGCAATGAAGAGACGGAGCGCGGCGGATTCGCGCATTTCATGCTGAAAGAAATTCACGAGCAGCCGGGTGCGTTGCGCAAATTGGCGGTGAATCTGGTTGCGTATCCAGGCGTTGAAGCGGGTGACAATTCGATTGCTCCTGCGTTCAATCTGGAGCGATTGCCGCTGACGAAGATGGAAGCGCATTGCATCAGTCGCATCGTTATTGTCGCGCAAGGCACTGCGTTTCATGCGGGGTTGGTGGCGCGAAATATGATCGAGCGTTGCGCTCGCGTTCCGGTCTACGCGGAATACGGAAGCGATTTTCGGTATCGCGATCCGGTGATTGATCCGAGCGTGCTGGTGATTGCGGTTTCGCAGTCGGGCGAGACGGCTGATACGTTGGGCGCGGTGCGGATGGCGCGTGAGCGCGGATGTCGGACGCTTGCGGTGGTCAACACGGTGGACAGCACGTTGGCTCGTGAAAGCGATGGCGTGATTTATATGGGCGTCGGGCCGGAGATTGGCGTGGCGTCCACGAAGGCGTTCACGGGGCAGATCGCGGCGCTGTATGTGCTCGCGATTCATCTCGGATTGTTGCGCGAAACGATTACACATGCAGATGCTGCGCGGCGTGTGCATGATCTCCTGCAAGTACCCGGGCGCGTCGAAGACGCGTTATCGCGAGCGAGTCGAGTCGAAGAGGTTGCGACGAAATACAAGGATACGACGAATGCGTTGTTCCTGGGACGCGGCACGGGATATCCGCTGGCATTGGAAGGCGCGTTGAAACTCAAAGAAATTTCGTACATTCATGCGGAAGGATATGACGCTGCGGAGATGAAGCACGGGCCGATTGCATTGATTGATGAGAAGATGCCGGTGGTGGTGTTGGCATTGAAGGGACGGCGTTACGACAAGATTGTCAGCAACATTCAGGAAGTGAAAGCGCGGGGTGGGCGGGTGATTGCCATCGCGAGTCATGATGATGTTGAGATCGCAAAAGTCGTCGATGACGTGTTGCCGATTTACGATGATCGGGGCATCATGAATTCGATCGTGTGCGCGGTGCCGTTGCAATTGTTCGCGTATTACATTGCGGTTGCGCGGGGATGCGACGTGGACAAACCGCGCAATCTGGCGAAGAGCGTGACGGTCGAATAAGGCGGGAAAAGAATTTCGTGACAAACGATGGCGCATATGGTATGGTTTAAGGGTATTCTCAAATTCTTCATGTTTGTGGTACGGGATGCCGATAGCAAGTGTATTGGCGGAACAACTGCAACCATGTGTAGTGGGGTGGGTGGAGACTTGCACTATGAATTTATTCTCCGATGAGTCGTCGCTCCGCCCCGAGCGTTTGCTGGAAGTCGTGGGCGTTTGCAAAGACTATTCATCCGGCCCGAATGTAGTTCGCGCGTTGCGCCCCTCAACTCTGACGTTGGATCGCGGAGAATTTGTACTTCTTGAAGGGCCGTCGGGCAGCGGGAAAACGACGCTGTTGCAGGTGATGGGCTTATTGATGAAGCCGACGTCGGGCATCATTCGTATCTGTGGTCAAGACGTGTCGGCGTTGGGCGAAGACAAGTTGCCTGGCCTGCGGCTGAAGCACATCGGGTTCATCTTTCAAACGTTCAATCTCTTCCCCGCGTTGACCGCATTCGATAACGTCAAATTGGTATTAAAGCTCAAAGGCTACGGCTGGGCGGATCGCAACAAGGAAGCGAAATCGTTGTTGGAACGGGTGGGTTTGGGCGAGTGCATGCACCGCAAACCGGGAGCGCTTTCTGGCGGGCAGCGCCAGCGCATTTGTATCGCGCGCGCACTGGCGGGTGACAACGACATTATTCTCGCGGACGAGCCGACAGCGGCGCTGGATACGGCGACAGGCATTTCGATTATTGAATTACTGCGCAACGAAGCGCGTACCGGGCGCAAAGCTGTGTTGGTCGTGACGCATGATCCGCGCTTGGAAAAATATGCAACGCGCGTCGATAAAATGACGGACGGAATTCTGATCGGCGGCACACCATTGCGCACACGATCAATACACCCATTGGATGATGCCGGGATTCATTTTCCACACCATCCAGCACCCCTTGCTGAAGTTGCGGGTGCGGCATATTAGTAGCTGAATGTATGCAGTGTAAAATATTACACTTTTTTCGCGTTTGTTAAAATACTATTCACCTATTTATTCAGAATGAATTGAACCATCGCTTGCTATTTGAAACAATTTTTTGTAAAATTGGAAGAGTGAATGCGGAAAGCGGTACGCCTAATTCTTCTGATGCCCGGCTGGCCGCCGTGATTGTGTCGACGCTTGATCGGTCTTCCAAGCCGCTGTCCTTGAATCAGTTACAGGATGAATTGCGAGGCTCCCATACGCATCTGAAAGATCGAGTACCCGGGGTCATGAAAGATTTACAGGCCTCAGGTCAGGCGTTTGAATGGGTTACTTCGTCACGGGTGGCGTATTGGAATAAGGCGCCATTGATTCAGGTTCGTACTGCAATTTTAGATGCGACTCGAATCGAATCGCTGACCGTTGCCTCTTTAAAAAGCGTTGCGTTCACGGCGTATCCTAGTCTGAGTTCCTCTGAATTTAATACCTTGTTTACGCACTTGATTGACGAGAATTTGATCTTCGAGCAGCCACCGGCTCGGAAGGGTGGGCATGTGCGCTACACGTCGGAGCCGCCTAGTTTGCCGACGCTCGATAGCGTGCTCTTGGAGAAGATGAAGCGGGGACGTTGGTCAGAGCCGAGTTTATTTAAGGCACTTGTGGCAAGCCGATGTGAGACGAGTTACGCCGAAATGAACAGCGCACTTATTCGGCTAGAAAAGATGGGGCGAGTCTTTAAGTATCCGCCGATAAAAAAATCTGCCGGACTGAAGTGGTCGCGACGTGCTCCGAATTTGGCGGCGCAATTTACCACGTTGACGACGATGCTTGAAAAACGGGCGGCGCTCATTCGACTCGGATTTGATGAAGCGTTGGTGGATGCGGCGATACGGTCCAAATTGCCGAGCGGCGTGACGTCGATTGAACTGCCGGATTCGTTGGCTGATCGGCTGCTGCTCACGCTAAAAATCGCGAATCAACCCGTCATGTCGCTGCATTATTTGCGCGTTATGTTCAACGTTTCAAAAGGCGAGTTTGACGCCACGATCATGAATCTGCGGAACGCGAATCGGGTCGAACTGTTTTGTGAGGACCACCCGCTTGTTCAAGGCCGCGACTGGCGGTTTGAGTCGTTGACTGAAACGAGTGACCGGTTCTATCTTGGGATTGCGCTGGTGTAGTAGTGCGCTATCCGGCACTGGCAGGTATCGGGATCTACACAAATTAGTTTTTATTTTCAGCCCCAGAGGATCGTTAGATTCTTTATGTCGCCCCTGTAGGGCTCTAGATAGTCGCGCAAGGATACCCAGGCCTTACGGCCTGGGCTACATTATGCCGCCCCTTCGGGGCTTACAGCACAGACGATTCTTATGGCTCGACGAAAGGTGAGGCTACATTAGAGCACCCCTTCGGGACTAACTGCACACGATGCGGCAGTTAGTCTTTGTGAATTGCTTTTCCATCTGCGGGCTTGCCGGCTTTGGCTTGTTTTTGGTTCAACAACCACGCGACCAAATCGGCGCATTCTGTGGGTGTCAGGAGTTCGCTGAAGTTGCCGGGCATGAAGGAAATGTTCAGCGATGTGCGCTTTGAAATCTCTTTCTTGGGGATTTCATTCAGCTTGCCGGTCGATTCCAACAGCCACAGGGCTTCGTCACTTTCGTCTCGCAGCAGGCCGGTGAAGACCGCGCCTTCTTTCGTTTTGACGTTGATCGGCTGGAAGCCTTCGATGATGACTTTGCTGGGATCGAGGAGCGATTCGGTGATGTTGTTTTTGTCGGCGCGCAAGCCGATGTCGCTGAGGTCCGGGCCGACGGCGGTGCCTTTTTTATCGAGGACGTGGCAGTTGAAGCAGCCGATTTTGGCGGAGAAGAAAAGCTCTTTTCCTTTGACCGGATCGCCGTTCGCCACGAGCGGGACGACTTGATCGATCTGGATGCCTTCGATCTTGCGCTTGAGTGCTTTGACGCCGAGTTTTTTACAGACGGCTTCGGCGACTCGGCGGACTTCGGGGTCGGCGTCGATGGTGGCTTGAGCGGCCAATTCGCCGGCGGCTGTTTTAGAAGGGGCGTCGATGACGACGGAGTTGAGGATGTTGACGACGGCGCGGCGCGGGAGGCTGTCCTGACTGGCGAAGGATGCGGTTAGTGCTTTGAGTTTGTCGGGATTCAATGGCCAGGCGAGTTTCTTCGCATATGAGAGCGCGATGATGGCACCGTCGCGTTGGGCGGGCGTGGCATCGGTCAGGTGCGCGTCGAAGAGCTTGCCGGATGTGCCAGGATGTTTGCTCATACCGTTGATCGCGGCCATGCGGATCGCGGCGTCATCGGAGTTGAGTTCGGCGAACGCGACGGGGACGGAGGACATATCGGCGCAGAGCGCGCTGAGCAGCAGGGCGCGGTCGGCTCCCGTTGCTTTGGCGTGCATCTCTCCGAGTTTGGCGAGCGTTGCAGGTGTGAGTTTTGTGCGGCTCAGGCAGGCCAGCGCGGTGTTGCGGGTGTCGGCGTTGGCGTCGGAGAGCATGTCGATGAGGCTGTCGGCGGGGAGGTTTTTGCCGAGTTTGAGCAGCCACATCCCGGCGATTTTGCGGGTGTCAGCGTCTTTGTCGCGAGCCATGACAAGGACTTCTTCGCTGGTGAGGACGGTCGTTTCAAGCAGCGCGAGCAAGGCGGCTCGGCGGACGCCGCCTCGTTCATCGGTCATGAGTTTTTTCAATTCTTCCGGCGTGCTGAGTTCCTGGAGACCGCGCCATTGAGCGTAGAATGTAGTGCGGTCGGTTTCGGAGGCGATGGCGTCGAGCAGGGCGGGGGACTGGGGCTTGGCGTTGAGGTGCCAGAGGGCTTCGGCGACTTCGAATCGGACGCGCGCTTCGGCGTCTTTGGCGAGTTTCGCTATGGACGGGGCGAGGTCGGTGGCTTTGCGGAATTCGAGGATGCGGATCGCTTGAAGTCGGAGGTTCTGGGACTTTGACGCGAGCAGTGAATCGAAATAGGCGTCGGCTTTTTTGTCGCCGATGTCCATGCGACCGATGGCCCAGACGGACCATGTTTCCTGCGCGGTGTTGAGTTTGCCGGCGTTCAATGCGTCGACGAGTTGATCTTTGACAGCCGCTCCGCGCTTCACGAATTCATCCTGCGCGGCGACACGCCAGACGGGGATTTGGTTGCCCATGTCTTCCATGAGTTCGTCAAAGGTCCAGGCACTGTAGGCCTTGGTACGCTTGGCGGGGAACCAGGTGGATTTGGCGATGAGCGGGTTTTTGTCGTACCAGAATTTGAAGACGCGGCCTTCGTTGATTTTGGCTTTGTCGTCTTTGCCTTTGTGATAGGGCGCGTAGATCGAGCCGTAGGTTGAGCCCCAGCTGATCACGTAGAGCGCGCCGTCGGGGCCGACTTCGACATCGGTCGGCATGAAGAGGGCTGAGCGGCCGGTTTGCTGCGTATGAGCGAATGTTTCGAGTTTGACTTTGCGGTGCGCGCCGTCCCATTCGGGGCGGAAGAAGTAGACTTTTTCGCCGTCTGAATCGCCCATAAAAAATCCGTTGCGATACTGTTCGGGGAATTGAGTTGAGGTGTAGAAAACGGTGCCGACGGCTGAGCCATCCGCAACGGCGAAGAGGGCGGAACTGGGGGCGACGCCGGGGGCGTTGTCGCCGGTCCAGCTCTTGCTCCACGGGTGGCGGTGGCCCATGTTGGCGCCTCGGAAGAAGCCGAAGACGCGGTCGTGTTCGGGGCCGTCGTCGTTGTCGCCGCCGATCCAATTGAATTCGCTGTCGAAGGCGATGTCCCACGGGTTGCGCATGCCGCGCGCGAAGATTTCGAGGTTCGTGCCGTCGGCGTCGCAGCGGAGAATGCCGCCTTCGCTTTCGTCGTTGTAGGGCTTGATGTACTGGACTTTCCATTCGGCTTTCGTGTATTTGCGGAGCGGCTGAATGTCGGGCGCATCGGAGACGACGTGCATGAGATCGCGCCAGGCTTTGGGCGCGTCTTTGGTGCAGGTGTTGTTGCCCTGGGACAAATAGAGTTTGCCGTCGGGGCCGAAGTTGGCTCCGTGGCAGCCGTGCCGCAGCGGGCCGAGACCGGTGAAGACATCGACGAATTCGTCGGCCACGCCGTCGCCGTCGAGATCGCGGACGATGGTGACTTGTGGGGCGTGGATGACCCAGAGGTCGTTGCCTTTCCAAGCCATGGCTTGGATGCAGTTGAAGCCTTCTGCGAAGATCTTGATTTCGAAGTTTTTACCGGTGCCATCTTTGTCGATCAGGACTTTGATTTTGTCTTTCGGCGTTTCCGGAAGGGGCCAGCGAAATTGGGAGCCGCCGCCGAGCATCAGGTTGCCGTTCTTGTCGAAGCACATACAGACTTCGTGCATGAGTTCGGGTTCTTTCGCGAGGAACTCGACTTTGAAGTCGGGGTTGTTGGGAATGGGGAGGGCGGTCAGATCGTATTGGCCATTCCATGCCGCAAAGGTGAGCGCGGCGTGGAGAAGGAGGGTGAGGTAGAGGAGGTGTTTCATGGTCTTTGTGTCCAATATGGATTCATTTTGTAGAGCCGAAAACGGTTCGGCTCTTCTGATGATTGATTTACATGAGCCGAAAAAATTCGGCTCTACTTTTTTTGTCCGAGGGCTTGGGCTTTGAGGGCTAGTTCGCTGGCCAGAAAACAGTGGGTTTGCGACATGGCGGTTTCGGTTCTGTTTTCGATGTCGTTGAGGAATTGACCGATAAAGGGAAGTTGAAAATCGTCGACGGAAATGCGTTGGGTGCCGTTGTGATCGACGAGCAGGAAATGGTTCGCTCCGGGTTTGCCGTCAATGTCGATGTTTTTGCGGAGATCGATGTAGCCGTCGGTTCCGAGGACCATGCAGCGCGTGTCGCCGTAGACGGCGAGTCCGTTGGGGGTGAACCAGTCGACGCGGCAGTAGCCTCGGCCGCCGTTGCCGACGAGCGTGGCTTCGCCGAAGTCTTGCAGGCCGGGCGTCTGCGGGTTGTGATAGTTAGCGACGTGCGCGGCGACGACATCGGCTTGGATCGAGTTCGTAAAATAGAGGAATTGGTCCATCTGATGCGAGGCGAGGTCGCAGAGAATTCCGCCGGTTTGGGGCAGGTCGAAGAACCAGGTCGGACGGAGATGCGCATTCAGGCGGTGCGGTCCGAGGCCGATGGTTTGGATGACTTTGCCGATGGCTCCGGCTCGCGCCATTTCAGCGGCTTTGACGGTGGCTTTGCTTTCGAAGCGCTCGCCATAATAGATGGAGTAGATGCGTTGGGTTTCGGCTTGGACGCGGCGGACTTCGGCGAGTTGTTCGAGTGACGTGACGCCGGCTTTGTCGACGAAATAGTCTTTGCCGTGGCGCATGACTTCGATGCCCAGCGAGGCGCGGTCGCAGGGGACGGCGGCGCTGGCGATCATCTGGATCGTGGGGTCTTCGAGGATCGCGGCTTTCTCGTGTGCGACGGCGTGCGGAAATTGAGCCGTGAATTTCGCGGCGTTGACCGGGTCGGGTTCGCAGAAGGAGACGAGTTCGGCACCGCCTTCGAGGAGGGCTTTGGTCATGTCCAGAATATGGTAGTGATTGACGCCAATCACAGCGAAACGGATCGGTCGTTTCATGCGCACGAGTCCTCGTAAAAAATGGCCAGCCAAATCGTCACGACGTCCGGGTCGGTCCAGTCCACTCGATGGCGTTGGTGGGCTGAAATGGTGATGAAATCGCCGGGCTTTAAATCGACTACACCGCTGTCGAATTGTAATCGTGCGGCACCTTGAAGTAGGAGCACCGATTCGTGTTGGGATTGGTCGTACCAGAAATCGGGCGGCGAGGCATGGCCTTTGGAGAGGATGCGTTCGATGCGCAGATTGTGGGCGGACGCGAGCGTTTCGATGAGTTCCACCGGGAGTTGTGCCGGGAGCTGATCAAACAGGTTGGTGGATGGGATCAACGCGCGGGTCCATTTCAAAGCAAAAGAATCAAGTCCGATAATAGTAAAGTGTAGTCTTAAATCGCCAATTTTTCCACAATAATGCTGCATCTTCCGCTTAAATAAGTAGGGGCGATGAGGTGCGAAAAGTCATTTTCGAAGGAGTACGACTTGCAATGATTCGCGCAAGTTGCTAACGTTTCAAAAGAATTCTGAATTTTAAAATAGGTGAGAAATTTCATGGAACCGTCGGTTAAACCGAATTCGATTCGTTGCGATATGCACCCACCGCTATCGGCGATTATGTATTGCGATGGGTGCAAGACGTTTCTGTGCAGAATCTGTGCTGAAGTCAAGCCGGGTGGACGGGTGTGTGCGACGTGCAAACAGCCGTGCCGGGAGCCGTCGCCGGAGGAATTTTTGAAGCTGGTCACCGAGCGGAAGCGGGATCAGGAAGCGGCGAGCGCGGTGAAGTATTTAGAAGCGAAACAGAAAGAGAACGCCGAGAAAGCGAAGATTGAGCGCGACGCTCGGTTGAAGGCGGAGTTCGCGGCTCGGAAGGCGACGCTGGGTCAAGCGAAGCCGGTGGAGGTGAATGCTGCGCCAATTACGAACACGTCATCGACTGCGCCGTCGTCGAATGGCGGGACGATGTATGATCCGGGTCAGAAAACGCAGACCGTTGAAGTCGAGGACGATCCATTGGCGCATCTGGCAGAACGCTCATATCTAAATGTAATCGACCGCGCGCGCGTGATCATGATGATCGTGTCGATCTGTACGTTGATATTCTCTGTAGCTCAGTACTTCATACTCAATGACGAAGAGCGGGTGTTTCAAAACGAATTAGCCGTACAGCATGAAGAGGACCGACAGAATTTACAGCGACTTATCGCACAGACTAAGGACAAAGTGGACAAGCGAAAGTTGGAGCAAGAACTGAAAGAGGATACTTTTGGAACGATGAAACAAGCCGTCGCGGGAACGGGATTTGCGATTGCGCGCATGTTCATAGGATGCTATGTCGTCGCGGCTATTTTACTGATCATCCTGCGACACACCAGCGAAGACACGCCGCGCGGTTCGACGATTGCTGCGTTCATCATTTTCATGTTGGTAAATCTGTTGGACTTGGCGATCTTTGGTATCGGCAACCGCTATATCTTTGCGCTTCGATGGGCTGCATTGGTTGCGTTGTACAAGGCGATGAACGTCGGCATAGCACTGCACAAAATGCGAGTTGAAAAAGCTGCTGAAAAAGCAGCGGCTATGGCCTCACGGAGATAAGTCGACCGCTAACGGGATGGAACAGTCCAGTTTGTGTTTACCCTAAAAATCTCACCTTCTTTTCGAAGGAAATTTCATTCATGCGCATAGCGGTTCAGTGCACCTGCGGGAAAGTCATGCAGGTCGATACACGATTTGCCGGGACAACGCGGACGTGCATATTTTGCAGGAAGAACTACCGCGTTCCTGGCATGGATGATGCCGCGATGTCAGGCACGATTCTGGACGGCGAACACAACGCAGTCGTGGCGACAATGCACCAACGATCCGAATCACGACCTCAATGGAGCAACCGGTATTGGTGGATGATCCTGACAATGATCCCGCTGATCTGGATGACGTTCAGTCCTGAAGAAACAAACTTCTTGGACCGGATCAAAGAAGCCAAGAAGGACATGACTGAGAAGCAGAAAGCAGTCGTCGACAAATATGAACAGGCCGAAGGGGAAAGTGGCGAGGGTTTGTCCCAGGGCGAAGTGCGAGCGATCATGCACGCTTTGCCGGACCACAAATTGCCCGGGGCGTTGTTGACCTATGACACGACCGGACATTGGATATTTGCGCTGCTCTCGGGTTTTATTTTTCTTTCTCTGACTGTCATGTTGTTTCCGTCGCGAACCACCGAACCACAGAATCTCGGCTATGTGTTTTTGTTCACCGGCACGGCAGGGATTATGCTCCTGCTGATGTTCCAATTCTTGGCGTTTGCACCGATCCCAATTGCGCCAGTGGGTATCTTCATTTTGATCGTGTTTTGCATTAAATTGATCGGATTTTCCTATTTGGCCGCCATGTCGCCGGAGTACGGATTCTTCGCAAGTCTGTTGGGCTTTACGTTTGGCGTCGGGCTGTGCGAAGAGCTGTGTAAAATGCTGCCGGTGTTGTGGCATTATAAACGCAAATCAGCGTTAGACTGGCGCGGAGCCTGCGCATGGGGTCTGGCGTCGGGTATCGGGTTTGGTGTCTCGGAAGGAATTTCATATAGTTCAGATTTCTACAACGGTTTCTTGAGCGGCGACATTTATTGGGTTCGCTTCATGTCGTGTGTCGCGCTACACGCGGTCTGGGCTGCGAGCGCCGGTATCAGCATGTGGAAGAATCAAGATAAATTAAGCGGTGCCGAAACCATTTACGACCTTGCCTTCAACATCATCGCGATCCTGTTTGTGCCAATGCTGCTGCATGGCGCGTACGACACTGTGCTTAAAAAAGACATGGAAATCGCCGCCGTGCTGATCGCGCTGTTAAGTTTCGCGTGGATGGCGTGGACCATTGAAGATGCCAAGAAGCATGAAGTTTCAAAAGACGAACCGCTGCAATAAGTTTGCGCTCAACCCTGTCAGTATTGAAGAGTACAAAAAGGGATGTAAAGCAGCCAACAATCGAAACATGACACGGGACGAAGTTGATAAATTTGAAGAAGATCAGGCCGTTAGAACGAAAGGAATTATTGGAAAGCGTCTATTTTTTTCTGACGCCGAGTGTTATTAAAATGAACGCATGAAGCGATGATGGCTGCACCGTTGAGACGAATGAGACATGAAGATCACCGTTCAATGCCGATGCGGGAAGCGGTTTGCTCAATAGACGAATTATGCGGGAGCTAATCGCAATTGTGTGGCATGCGGGCATTCGTTTCCGGTGCCGAGCATGCATTCCGTCGCGCACTCTATTGTGCTGCAATCAGGTGACGCAGGAAACCAACCCGTTGCGGAAGATCCGGCTTGGCGGTTTTCCAGCTTGCGGTGTGCGTGGATGATGTTGGCGCAGCTGCCGCTGGTCTATTTCACGTTTAATCCTGTGCAGATGAATTTTAACGAACGGCTTAACGTCGCTGTTCAATCCATGTCGGAACAGGACCGGAAGCGGGTTGTCGATTACGTCAAAACAGTCGCATCCAGTGAAGGTGAAATTCCGAAAACTGCACACCCGCATATCTTCGAATTGTTGCCAACGCACCGATTGCCGGGGGCGGTGTTTGGCTACAGATCGTGGGACCACTGGTGGATGGCTGTGGTCTCGCTGGTCGGATTTCTGATTCTTCTTGCAGTCCTTTTTCGTTCGCCCATGTATCGCATGAAGCATGTGATTGGAGCCAGCGTATTCACGGGATCCGCCGGGATACTCATGCTTTTATTGTTTCAAAGCATTTCGTTGCGCAGGAATTCGTTAAGCGAAGATGTGAGTTATGCGCTCGTCAAGGAATTGATCGCGTTCTCCTATACGGCGGCGCTCGATCCGCGCAGTGGATTTGGGTGGAGCCTGGTGGGCTTTACGTTTGGCGTCGGTTTGTGCGAAGAAGTCTGCAAACTGATCCCGCTGTACTGGAATTTCAGGAAGAAGCGAACACTGGATTGGAGCGGCGCGTTCGCTTGGGGCTTTGCGTCCGGTGCTGGGTTTGGCGTATCGGAAGGCGTGTTCTATGGCTTCAGTTTCTATAATGGGTATTCGACGGCGGAAGTGTATTGGGTGCGATTTGTATCATGTGTAGCGCTGCATGCGATTTGGTCAGGTACAGCGGGAGTCAGTTTGTGGAAGCGGCAGGACCAGATACAAAAATTAGCAGGACGGTGGAGCGCATTCTTCACGGTTGTGTCGATCACGTTCTGGCCTATGTTTCTACACGGGCTATACGACACTTTTTTGAAAAAGAACATGCAATGGGAAGCGTTGGCGACGGCGTTATTGAGCGTATTCTGGATGGCGTGGTCGGTGGAAACGGCCACGCGGTACGAGCGCAAATTGGATGTTGTTGTTGCGGTGTAAATGAATTATGAAGGCGAGAAATCCTTTCATTGTCCCATTGGCGCGGACCGAATTTTCATGCTCATTCACCTTCTGAATCTCGAATCAAATAAAGTGTCGTTGTCGGCGATGGCGTGGAAACGACATACATGCCTGTTGTGTGGTGCGGAGTTTCGGTATCGGATAACGCGCACGAAATCGGCAGCAAGCGCGTCTCAGTTAAAAGCCAATGCCAAGGTTCAAGCCAGTTTACGCAATATGATTAAGACTGAATCGGACCGTCGGCCGTGTCCGCATTGTGGACTGATTCAAACGCAGATGACCGGACAATCGAAGGTTCGATGGCATTGCGCGGTGACGGCTGTCGTGTTGCTTTTTAGTCTTGTGCTCATTCCATTCTATCTCTCTCACGAAGCCACCATTCCAGATTTAAGCCGTTCGGCGGGCGTCGTGTCTGGAATTGCGACGATCCTTCATCTGCTTGTATTTCTTTATAATCCAAACCGGAATCTGGCTGCGAATAAGGCTGCGGCGGAGAGCGATTGCACGAAAGGTGTGACGCAGTTGATCGCGCCGGGCGTTCGGGATTTTCCGGGAGATGTGCCGGGATCGCGCGTCGGATTGTTGCCGGTCGCCGTGCTGTTGGCGAGTTCAGTTCCGTTTTTTCTAAGCGCTGAATTGTTGCGAACGCGCTCAGGCTGGCCGGTCAATCCGGACTGGTTTCCGGCCGTAGCCGGGGCAGGGGACGTGACCCGAGTTTATGTCCGGCGGATGGCAAGTGTGCGGGGTCGGTGGTATGCGCACCCAACGGTTTCTGTGCGAAATGCGGCCGAATTGGGGCTAAATCAGAAAGGTTTGGAGCCGTTTAAAGGGAGTTCGAAATCGGGCTATTGGGGCGGTTCATTTACGTTCCCGGTCAACAAAAATCCGCTCAAAGCGGTCTTCTTATATTGCGATGTCATTGTTCCCAAAGCGCCTGACCAGGCTGGAAAAACAGCTCAATTGGACATCGCGTTGGAAGTTTTCAGCCCTCAAGTCATCGAAGGCTGCGGCGCGTCCCGGGATACGCGTGACGTCATTTCGCAACGCGATCCGTTCCCTTTAATGCTGGCGTCGCCTGGTGCGGGCGCGAAATATGAAGCGTATTGGATTTACGGTGCGGTGACGGCAGCGCTGGCGCATTTGATTGCCGGCGCGATTCTGATCATAAAAGCGTGGCGTTTGTATCACGGCGAGCCGGCCAAAGTCCAGGAATTTCAATACGGAACCACGATGCGCCGACCACTCAAGAAGCCCGTTTCCGGCGCGTGAACCCCGTCAATTTACCTCGCAACAGATTCGAGCGGCTCACAAGAAACGGACCGCAGCACTCGCTATTATCATAGGAGAAGTCGCCTACAGTAGCCTCCCGTGGCCAGAAAAGGTATTTTCTTAACGTCCGATAATATACGTTATGTAAGGTTGCCTATGTACGGCTCCTGGGAGGCTTGGGCTGCTCAGTAGAGTGCCTTGAATGTAGTTTATGGGCCGCGAAGACGCATGTGAACACCCACAAGAATCCAAACGTGGCGTTTGTTAATATTCGAAGTGCTAAATCTGGTTTGAAGGCTTCTGTAAATTGGATTCCGAAAAAGTTGGAGCCTTGATCATTGATTTGAAACAGGAAACACGGAAATCCGAAATCCCAGGAATGTGCTGATGTGCGGGTCAGGCTGATGCCGATGTAGATTGCGCATGCGCAGACGATCACCAACGCGGTGCTGAGATGAAATTGGAATACGGGTTGCGAACGTGGGTTCATGTTGGCTATTATCACTTTGTCGCTGTTTTCAACCGGAATGACATGAACGGTCGCTCGATCCATACAAACAGGATTCCGCTCGTAACAAGAACTGGCGGCGCGAACACGAGTGTTTGGATAAGCAGGTTTGCAGTCAAACTGAAGTTGGGCATATACAGCCGCATGGCGATTTTTCCGATCACGTAGATGATGAGCATGTGGTAGAGGTAAATCGTATAGCACATGCCGCCAATGGTTGTGATTGTTCGCAATGACAACAACCAACCCAGCACTTTGCCGCGCAATGCACCCCATTCGAACAAAAAGACGCACAAGGCTGCAGTGCCAGTGCTGGATGGCATCTTCAGGTAAAGCCGACCGATCAATACGATAAACGCTACGACGCTCAACACGTCGAAGACTGCAGATTTTGGCCGCGTCCGGAAGTCGTCGGCTACGTACAAATCGGCAAGCAAGATGCCCGCCAGGAAGAACTGCAGGAAACCGGTCAAGAATAAATGCTGTGCATCGGTGTTCACAAGACTCGGGTAAAGAAGCATGCAAGCCAATAAAATTCCACGCCGGAACGCTTTCTGCTTGATGTGAAACACGCTAAACAAGAGCGGTGCGATAAGGTAGAATTGGACTTCAATTTCCAACGACCATGTGACAAAGTTGACCGGGTTTTTCGATCCATAAATCGCACCATGAACATAGCCCATGCCAGCGAAAAGATTGGGCGTCCACGATAGCATCTGTGTACCTCGAACTGCATACAGCATGGCAAACGCGAGCAGTAAGTTTATGAGGAATGGTGGCTCCAGACGTGTAAGACGCCGCAGATAATAGCGCGTCAAGACAGGGGCCGGTTTGCCTCGCAAAGCAGCTTCTGCAAATGGGAGGCTCAGGATAAACCCGCTGATTGCGAAGAAAATGGGGACTCCAACAAAACCGGTCAAATACAGACTTGCCACGAAACTGGAGTCGTAATCCGTTTGAATACCGGTGAACTCGAAGCGTTTTTCACCGATGTAGTAGCAAACGTGATTGAAGAAAACCAATGTGATTGCGATGAAGCGCAGCCCGTCAATTTCGGGTATTAACGCCCCTCCCGATGTGACGCGAGAACAGCGATCCAGCAGCTTCGCGTAACTCGTTTGTATCGCTTTAAACATAGGTGTATGTGTTCCTTGATCATAAAAGCAAATCAGCGATGAGTCTATTTATTCAAACGTTCTTGTATCGAACGTTCGATTTCACGGCTCGGGAATCCTGGGAAGGCGTTGAGTTTTGTCGCGAGTTCGAGGTACTTGGTTTTGTTTTCCGGGAATTTATCGGACAGGCTGATCAGACTCAGCGCTTTTTCTGCTGGAGCGATGGGTACGTCCAGAACCTCGTCGATGGATGGCGCGTACGTGCCGCGCAGGTACTCTGCCATTTTCGCGCCACCGGCATCCATGGTCATAAGCATTCCTTGCGCGCTTCGAAGATAGTCGTCGGTTTTGATCAAATTCTTCGCTCGACCAAAGGCCTGCGCCACGACCATGTACATGCTGAAGTCCGCGCCTTGGGAATCCACGGCTGCGGCGGCGGCGTCTAGTTGCTCGGTTTCAAGCAGATAAGGAACGTGGAATGATGTGGGCGTCTTTTTGTATGCTTTTAATTCACCCAACAGATAGGCCGCCAGTTCCTCTTGGTAATCGCCCCAGAAACGCCCATTGTTTTTATCGAGGATCGCTTTGTGCCGCATTCTGATTACGAACTGCCGCAGCTCGGCGACTTTCTTGTGGGCGGTCAAAACGACCAGCATTCGTTCCACGTCTCGCGGATCAGGTGCGTTCACGAGCAGCGCATTCAGTTCAGTTTCGAGCGCGGTCAAATCGCCTGCCGTGACACGTGCTGTGAAATGTCGGTCGATGAAAAGCGAGTTCTTGGGGTCGGATTTGATAGCGAGCGTCGACTCCTCAAGCGCTCGTGCCCACTCGGCTCGCACACTGGCTGCGTAGCTGAGGCTCGCATGCGCGTGAGCGTTGCTTGGGTTGGCCGCTGCGGATTTTGTGGCGTAATCGACCATCGTTTTTATGCTGTCGCTGATCCGCGAGCGAAGATAGAGAACGTCGGAGTCGCTTGGCGAAGCTTTCAAAAGTGCGTCATATTCAGCAATAATCGACTCGCCCTTACCCATCTCAAACGCGAGGGTCTGATAGGACCGGTGCCACTCCACTTCGATTGGCCGGCGTGCGCATTCCGCTTTCAGGAACGCCAACGCTGGCTCCGTCTTGCTACAGGATTTGGCAAAATACACGAAGCTGTTGAGCGCAGAAATCGGTGTTTCCGGGCGGCATTTTAGATGTGCCAAGGCCAGGTCATAGCCCTCGGCAAATTTGCTCTTGTTCGCAAGCGCGCCGAAGAGTTGTTCGACTGTGGCGTTTTCGCGACGCAAGCAGGTTCGCTCCTCTCGATTGCCGCCCTTGACTTGGAGACTTGATGGCGGATTCTCGAAGATGTGGTCCACGTTGGGACAGACTATGAAGCGTTCGCCGATGTGATACGTTGGCGTGCTCGGAGGGCTGGATAATCGTGAATACACGACGGTTGAATAGGACAAGGCAACCGATCCTGCCACATCGACGATGTACGCAGGCGATTTGGTGAAGCGTTCGACGTAGCCAGATTTAATCGCGATGTCGTATTCGTCGGTGGCTTCGCCCAGCACTTTGATGTGATGCGTACCTTCAGGGACGGTCGCGACCGTTGTACCCGAAGCTGGCACGATGTAGGGTACGCCGTCAACTTGCACCGTCACCGGCTTCGGCAAGCCGCTGACGATGTGGATCGAACGGTGCTGGGATCGATAGTAGTTGCCGCCGAAAACAGCCACGAGCACGAGAACGATTGCGGCTGGAAGTATGACTTTGTTGCTCCACGAAAACGGTGGCGGAGGAAGCGACGAAGGTTGCCCCAAAGCTTTTTCAGCTTCGCCGACGATTCGGCGGTATTCCCATTCTTTGACGATTGCAGGATTCGCTTCGCGCAGAAGGCGTGCAATATCTAAAACGTCCTTGTCTCGCTTTGCTTTTCGCAGCGCCTTGTACACGTGACTGGCCATCGCCGTGTCGTGGGGATTCGTTGACGGGAGCATGGCTTTGAGTTTCGGTAGCGCGTCGTCAAATTTTCCGGCGTCAGTGAGCACACCGATGATGTTGCGCGGAGCGTATGCGTTGGCGGAATCCAGAGCGAGCACGCGCTCGAAGCATTCCTGCGCTTCGGGGTAGCGCTTCAAATCCCAATACTCAATTCCCGCAAGATGCATGGCTTCGGGCTCGTTCGGAAAAACGTCGCGGATATGCGCGAGCATTTTTTCGGCGTCACTCAGCTTTTGGAAAACGACGAAGTTCGAATAGAGTTCGAAGGCTGCTTTGTACGATCCGGGAGTGGCTGCGAATTCGTCGAGCGCTTTGGTCAGGCTTTCTTCTTTGAGCTTTTCCCATTGCGCAAACGGCATGGTTTTCCACTTACTGCAGTACGAACAATGATCGATGTTGTGGTAGCGCGTCAGCGGGATGATCGGTATGAAAAAGACGACGACGAATTCGCGCGTGTCGTATGATTCAAGGGTGCTCGACTTGCCGCAGAGCGTACACGTTCCGGTGCGGACGGTGCGATTCTTCTTGCCATATTGCCACGTGCCGATGCCATTGATGACGCTGGGCATATCGAGATTCTCCGTCGTGACAATGAGTTTTTATTTGACTTCTTCGACGACCAAATCCGGCGCAATCTTGGCCTTCAGACGCGTCTCGACACCATCGCGCAACGTGAAGACGGAACTCGGGCAGGTTTCGCAGGCGCCTAGCAATTTGACGCGGACTTTGTTGCCGTTGATTCCGACGAGTTCGATGTCGCCACCGTCGGCTTGGACGAACGGGCGGATGTCGGTGTCGATTAATTTGCGTACGGACGCCAACAAGCCGTCGGCGGCGTCTGAGTGCGACGGGGTCGTGGTGACTTTGGCTGGTGTGCTCACGTCAGTGCGTAATCCCTGCGTCAATTGAATCTGAAAAAAGCCGCGCGACGTAAACGGGTCGCGCGGCTCGAATGGAATTGCGCGGATGCTGCTTACTTCGCGTCGGCGCGAGTTGTGGCGATTTTGTCGCATAGGCCGTACTTCAGAGCACCTTCCGCGCTGAGCCAGAAGTCGCGATTCGAATCTTCCTGGACTTTGTCGGCCGTGGTGGCTCCGATTTCAGCGGCGACGATGTCGGCGTAGCGGCGGCGGGTGCGCAGGATTTCCTGAGCGGTGATTTCCATGTCGCTAGCCTGGCCCATCGCGGACGTGGACGGCTGGTGCAGCAGGAAGCGCGAGTTCGGCAGCGTGAAGCGGCGGCCTTTGCTTCCACCCAGATAAATCAAGACGCCAGCGGATGCGCAGAGTCCGTTGCAGATTGTGCGGACGGGACACGAGATGAATTTCATCGCGTCGTAAATCGCAAAACCGCTGTCGGCTGAACCGCCGGGCGAATTCACGAAGACGGTGATTTCAGCAACCGGGTCTTTCGATTCCAGATAAGCCAGTCGCGAGAGCACAGCGCGATACATCTTGTCGTTGACGGGTCCTTCAACGATGATCGTGCGGCTTTCGAGGAGCTTCAATTCGAGATTGTCCGACTTGGGCTCGGGCTTCTTTTCTTTCTCTTTTTCGTCTTCACAGCCCATCCGAACGGCCAACTCCGCCGCCATTGCTTCCATTTCACTCACAGGTGTCATCCTCGCGTTAAGTCGATACGATCTACTGACCGGAAGTTTATCGGAACAACCGGAAATGCAAAATGCGAAATGCGAAAATCATGAAGACAAGTCGCGTACCATAATCCCGGCGATCTGTTCTGCCGCCGTCCCGTCTCCATACGGGTTCCCTACCCCGGTCATGGACGCTCGCGCGGCGGAATCCTTCAGCACGCGTTCGACTTCCGCGATGATCACGGCTCGATTCGTCCCAACAAGTTTCACCGTTCCCGCCGTAACAGCTTCGGGCCGTTCGGTCGTATCGCGCATGACCAGCACGGGCTTGCCAAGGCTCGGGCCCTCTTCTTGAATCCCGCCGGAGTCCGTCAGAATCACGATGCTTCGTTGCATCAGCCAAACGAACGGCGCGTAGTCCAGTGGCGGCAGCAAGCGGATGCGCTCGTGTCCGCCCAGCAGCCGCGTGACGGGTTCGGCGACGTGGGGATTCAAGTGGACCGGGTAGACGATCAGGACGTCGGGATTGCGGTCGGCGATCTCGCGTAACGCGGCGCAGATTTGTTCCAGGCCTGCACCGAAATTTTCGCGCCGATGGCCGGTGACGAGCAGAATCTTTCGCCCGGCCATATCGGATTCGCTGAGGCCCTCGATAACTGGCGGATGCTCGTTGACTCGCCGCACCGCTTCGAGCAGCGCATCGATTCCGGTGTTTCCGGTGATAAAAATATGGCCTTCAGAAACACCCTCCTTTTTAAGATTATCGGACGCCAATATCGTCGGCGCAAAACACCACTTGCAGAGCGGATCGACGAACCGCCGATTCATCTCCTCCGGCCACGGCGCGTTGAGATTTCCGGTGCGCAAGCCGGCTTCGACATGCCCGCATGGAATGTGTTCGTAGAACGCGGCCATGGCTGCGGCGAGGCAGGTGGTGGTGTCGCCGTGAACGAGCATGGCATCGGGTTTAATGCTGCGGATTGTGTCTCGGACGCCGGTTAATACGCGCGCGAAGAGGTCGGTCAATTCCTGGCCAGGTGTCATGACGTGGAGGTCGATGTCGGGCGTCAGGCCAAAGAACTCCAACGCTGGCCCCACCATATCTCGATGTTGCCCCGAAACGCACAACACCACCCGCACCGAATCGCGCGCCTGCAAGGCGAGTACGACAGGAGCCATTTTGATGGCTTCGGGACGGGTGCCGATGACGATCAGGATGGAGTGCATGTGGGGATGATACGGATTTGAGGGGGAAAAATCAAACGGGGGTGAAAAGCATTCTCAGCGTTTTCATTTGATATTCAAAGCGAATCATTGACGAAGTCAGTTTTACAATGTAAAGTCTACTCCAGTTAACGAGGCATTTTCAGTATCAGGGGGCGCGCGCGTGAAGACGATAATCGAACTACCCGACGCCGTTCACAAAAAAGCAAAAGCGCGCGCCCGCGCCAAGGGCGTGGCGTTAAATGTGTTTTTGAAAGACACGCTCGTCGCTCAAATCGACACGCCCGAACAACCCACCTCAGCCAAGCCTTGGATGCACATTTTCGACGATTTGAAACGCGACTCGGCATTCCATGCTGAAATTCAACGCATCAACGATGTCATTGAAGCCGAATACGAAAATGTGGAGCCCGAGAACGCCCGATGATTCTCGACAACGCAGGATCGTGCAAATTAAGGTGAAATCGTGCGCTTAGGACGAAGGTTCGCGTGAGCTTTGCACACTCACACGAATCGGGTGAACCACCTGCGGAGACAGCGCAATGAAATGGTTATTATTTGGATGCATGATTTTGGAGTGCATTGTTGTGTCGGCTCGCGAGTGGCCGTTGTGGGATGGGAAGGAGACAGTGGCATCGTATGCAGCGCGGGTGAAATTGCCTGCAACGAAGGCGATTGATTTAGGGAATAACTTGACTTTGGAATTAGTGTTGATTCCTCCTGGAAAATTTATGATGGGGAGTCAGGATCTTGCGCAGTCGTACGGGACAATTGAAGAAGCGATTGGAATGATGATATTGGGTGCTATTCTAACGGTAGTGTTGTTTGTATTGCTGCGAATGAATTACCGCAAGAATCAGCGGCGGCATTTTTCGTTGGGATGGTTGGTGTTGCTGACATTTACGGTGGGGCTGTTTTTTGGTGGGATTGCGCGGGGGTATGCAGTTGGGGTTCAGGCACATGAATTAAAGAAACATGTAGTGCTCGGACTAGCATACAATGAATTTCCGGCTCATAGTGTTACGATTTCCAAACCGTTTTATATGGGAAAGTATTCGGTCACCTACGAACAGAGTGATATAGTATTGCGAACGAATATGGGACAATATATGAATCCGAAACACGTTGCAGTCGGTAATAGTTCATGGAATATGGCGGTTGATTTTTGTCGTAAAATAAAGGGATATTTACCAACTGAAGCTCAATGGGAATACGCATGTCGTGCGGGAACTACGACGCGGTTTTATACAGGTGATAAGGAATCAGATTTGGACCGTGCGGGCTGGTATTACCTGAACACTCGTAATAGGAATGAATGTGTAGTAGGAGAGAAAGTGGCGAATGCGTTCGGACTATTCGATATGCACGGAAACGTCAGTCAATGGTGCGAGGATTGGTTCGGTGAGTATAAAGGGGAAAGTCAAGTAGATCCCAAAGGTCCGTTGTCAGGAACCCGTCGAGTGCTTCGTGGCGGATCTTATTGGACTATGGGAACGGACTGCCGTTCTGCATCCCGAAGTTGTGAATCTACGGACGGTGAAAATAGAATATTTGGATTTCGTGTTTGTATGCCGGTTGAGGAGTGATGGATTGTAGAGCGTGGGGTTGGATGAAGTTCGCTCCGTTGGAGCTATGGGATTGAAAATGCGATGACCTCCGCGAGATCGGCACTGGCAGGAGTACCTGCCAGTGGCACACGACAACGAAATAAGAGCCGCGTACGTTAGTAAGCGGCTTGGGTTGAATTGGGCGCTTGGGATTTTGCGGCTTACTTACGTGCGCGGCTCTTGAATGGACGCTTGCGAAAATAATTAATATTTTGGCTTGACTTTTAGGGTTTGTGTTTTGTAGAGTTTGGGTATCTTAGGTGGTCGGCACGTTTGCGCGCTATGCGCTTTCGTCCTTGGAATCCGATCAAGGGTTTGTCGCTTTGCGATGGGCTTTTGATGTTGGGCTGGGATTCCATGGAGGCGAATATGGAACGGTGTGCGACTGGAGTTGTTTCGCAGGCTTCTGAATTTTCTGACAATTTAAATGGGACGGTTGGGACGAGTGAGGCTCGCTCGGCGGGTCGGTCACGTCGTGATGATTTTGATGAGGATCCGGATGTTGCTCGGTGGGAGGAGGTGAAGAAGGTTCAGACGGCTCGGATGGAGTGGGCGAAGAAGCTTGGAATGAGTGAAGATGATGTGCAGGCGTTTATTGATAATAAATTGGATTTGGAGGTGTTGCTGGGGCAGTCGCCGCAGAATCGGCGGAATATGGCGGCATACCTCAAACGGTCTTCGGGGCCGATGCCTCGGTGGATGGCGATTTCGGG
>JBAXUS010000229.1:0-9404 GCA_037129555.1 Planctomycetota bacterium | reverse complement strand
GAATATAGGATGGAAATCACAACGCCACTGTGTGGAAAAATCAATAAAGATCGTTGACTATTCGGACGTTCGTGATAGGACTAACAAGTCAATCGTTCAAAAATTCTGTCATGACGCAGCCAGAAAGCACGTTCATACGCGAGGCCTTACTTTTTCTTCGCGAGGTGATTTTGAGAATTGTCAAAATAACACTTGACCGAACTGAAGTGTTATTTAGGATTTAGAAAACATGTTTGACACGGTCAGTTCATACAGTCGGCAAGGGTTGATTATGCTGCACAGCCGCCATTTACTTGCGGTGTTTGTTTCGATGATTGGTTATGCGGGTTTCTGCTTTGCAGCAGACAGCATCACCTCGGACAAACCCGTTACCCCCACAGTGCCTACCCTCGCACCTCAAAAGGCTGCGGTGGAAGTGCCGATTCCCGTTGCCAATACCCATCTTCCAGACGTCCTTATGCCGGACGAAGCTGTGGCTGACCCTTCGTCAAAGAAGACGCTCAAGCTTTATGAACCTTCAAAGCCGGTTGATGCTGAAGCCAAAGACGTAAAGGCATCGAGCCCGACTGATGTTGCTACACCAGTTTCTGGTAAGGACGACGTTGCGAAAGCACCGGTCGCCGCTGATAAGCCGGCTGAAAAAGCGCCTGCTGCTACGACCACGACTGACTACGTGAAATCAAACCGCGCCGATTGCGATGACGATGATTTGGAATCCGTTTATCAGCCGCCATCAATCGAAGGGTACGGCGGTTGGAAGAAGAATAAAGTGCGTCGCGAACAAGTTCAATTGATCAATAACGATATGATCGGTATTCCGGATCGTTGGCGCATCGGCGTGATCACCGATTCGCGCCATGTAAAGGGCAATTTGTGGAATCCATACCGTCAGAACATGATCAAAGGTGATTATCCCATTATTGGTCAGTCGATTTTCATGAGTGCTGGATTTACGAGCGACACGTTGGTCGAAGGTCATAACGTGCCCACTCCCTCAGGTGTCACAGCGCAGCGCCCGGGCAGTTTTAAATTCTATGGCGATGGCGACCAGTTCATCCTCCAGCAGAACTTCGAAATTTCGCTCGAGTTGTTTAAAGGCGAAACGGATTTCAAGCCGCGCGAATGGGAAGTCCGCTGCACGCCGATCTTCAATATCAATTACGCTGACGTGCGCGAAAACTTCGCGGTGAAGATCGATCCGCGCAAGGGCGACAAGCGATTCGATTCGCAGGTCACGTTTAATGAATTCTTTGGTGAATACCATTTCGCCGATTTGTCTCCTAACTACGATTTCGTGGCGGCCCGAGCTGGCATCCAGTCCTTCAATGCTGACTTCAGAGGATTCTTGTTCTGCGACAACAATCTCGGCATTCGAACGTTCGGAAACTTGGAAAGCAACCGCCTGCAATACAATTTGGCCTACTTCGAAATGTTGGCCAAAGATACGAATTCCGATTTGAATTCGTTCGACTTTAAAGACCATCACGTCGTAGTTGCGAACGTGATTCGCCAGGATACGTTCTGGAAGGGTTTCAATATCCTCGGCAATTTCGCCTTTAGCGACGAAGAATCATCGCGAGAATACAACTCGAACGGCGTGATTGTGAAGCCTTTCCCGGTCGGCGATTTGAAACCGCATGCAAATAAAGTCTATTACGCCGGTCTCGGAATGGACGGGCATATCGGTCGTCTGAACGTAAACGGTCAATTCTATCATGCGTTTGGAACCGATACGCACAATAACTTGGCTGGAAAACGATTGACGATCAATGCAAATATGGCTGCAACGGAATTGTCCTACGACATGGATTGGATGCGTTTCCGTGCATCCGCATTCTATGCGTCAGGCGACAAAAATACAGTTGACCACAAAGCCGGTGGATTCGATTCCATTTTCGACAATCCAAACTTCGCGGGTGGCCAATTCAGTTATTGGGTTCGCCAAGGGTTCGGAGCTGGCAATGCGTTGACGTCGTTGAAGCAGCGCGGATCGTTGTTGCCAAGCTTGAATTCAAGCAAGGGCGAAGGCCAGCGCAATTTCGTCAATCCTGGATTGCGCTTGTTGAATGTCGGTTATGACGCGGAACTGACGCAGAATTTAAAAGCGGTCCTCAACGTCAACTACCTCGAATTTGACAACACATCATCGTTGGGTGAATTGTTGCATCAGAATAATCTGAGCCGCAAAATCGGATACGATTATTCACTCGGCATGGTCTACCGCCCGTGGCTCAATAACCAAGTGATTATTAACGGCGGTGTTGCAGGCTTGACTCCGAATCAGGGATTCAGGCAGTTGTATACGGCGAAAACCCTCTATGCCGGTTTCTTGGGCGTAACGGTTCGTTACTAAAAAAATAAATCGAATCACCGGGTTGATCAATTGTTTTGGTGCAACCCTGATGGAAATCACTAAGGACGCTGAAACGTAACTCAGCGTAATGGCGGGGTAAACAACACGTGCCTGCTCCAGAGGGAACTCGGATGAAGTCAGTCATTAAATTTTTGATACCTGCAACGTTGCTTGCCATGATCGCGGTGGCTTTGGTTGGCTGTAAGCCCGAAGAATTGGGCAAGGCACATCCGACTGCAAATGAATTCTACGACCCGCCGGGTATGGCCGTCACCGAACCGCGCATGGCTTACGCCTATTCGAAAGATGAAGCGGAAGTCAAGTCGAAGTCCGAAGGCTGTATGAGTTGTCACAAAGGCATCGAAAATCCGTCGATGCATCTTCGCGCAGTCAACTTGGGCTGTACCGACTGCCACGGTGGAAACGCCAATTGCACAGTCAAGGAATTGGCCCACGTCCAACCGCGCGGACACTGGTACTCGACCCATCCGACTGAAACCCCCAAGCGCAAAGCGTTGAAGTTGCCAGGTCAACCGAGCGATAAGAAAACGTCAGTTGAAATTAAGGGCGTCGATGGAAAGATTATTGCCGAATTTGCGGATGCAGATTCAAAGACTGGCGTTGCTGTAAACGTGGGTGCACGACCCGACGATAAGGAAGCAGGAAAAGAAAAGGGAAAAGAAGAAGGAACTCATGACGAGGCTGAAGGTCATGATGCGTCTGACCACCCTACCCATGGTCGAAATGAAGCGGGTGAAGGTGTTGGCGGCTTCCACGGAAAACACAATGAAACCGCTGCAAATCCGCGCCGCGCGGGTACGGCATGGTTGATGGAATCTCCGGAATTCGTCCGATTCGTAAACCCGGGTGATTTGCGAGTTGCAAAGTATGCCTGCGGTACGCCTACCTCAAACTGCCACGCCGGATACACAGAAAATTCTTCGCACAGCATGATGGCTCACGGAGCGATGCTCTGGAATGCCGCGCTCTATAACAACGGTGCGAGCAATCAAAAAGTTGCACATTACGGTGAAGCGTATACATACGACGGGCAGCCTGCACGTTTAATCACCAAAGGCTGGACGCCGGATATGGAACAAAAGGGTGTTCTTCAGTACCTCTACCCGTTGTTGCGCTACAATATTTCCCAGCCTGGAAACATCCTCCGCTCGTTCGAACGTGGCGGCAAGAGCAAGCCTGAAACGGCATCGACGAATAAGGAAAGTGAACCGGGTAAGCCGGAAACGAAGTTGAGTACCCGTGGCATTGGTACACAATTGTCAACCGATCCGGTCTTCTTGGGATTGCAAAAGACTCGATTGCTTGATCCGACATTGTGGCAACTGGGTACCAACGACCAAGCGGGCGACTACCGCTCATCGGGTTGTACTGCGTGTCATACCGTTTACGCCAATGACCGCGATCCGTCGCATTCTGGCCCATTTGCCGAATTCGGTAAAGATGGTCAGTCCTTCTCCAAAGACGCTGCGATGCATGAAATACGTGGCAAAGAAAACGGCCATCCGATCAGCCACACGTTGACTCGCGCGATTCCTTCTAGCCAATGTATTGTCTGTCACATGCACCCGGGCACAACGGTGACGATGACGTATTACGGCAATTTGTGGTACGACAACGAAACCGAAGGTTCGAAAATGTATCCTCCGTGCCAACCGAAGAAGACCGAACGCGATTTGTTGAAGATCAAGTCTCGCAATCCTGAAGGCTCCGCACTTCGTGGTAAGTGGGGCGACATCGACTTCCTCGAAAGCGTTGCAGATCGCAACTCCGAATACAAACTCGTGCAGTTCGCCGATTATAACGGCCACGGCTGGATGTACCGCAACGTCTACAAACGCGATAAGAAGGGCAATCTGCTCGACAAGAACAACGATGTTGTGAAATGGGATTCGCCGGATGTGTTCAAAAAAGGCTCGAACGGTGAACCGGTTGCCGGCTCAGCAGTTCACATGCAGGACATCCACCAAGAAAAAGGCATGCATTGTATCGACTGTCATTTCAGCCAGGACAATCACGGCGATGGCAAATTGTACGGCGAAGTTCGAAACGCCGTTGAAATTACCTGCCAAGACTGCCACGGTTCGATCCGAACTCGTGCGGACGAACGCTTCGTAACGTCAGATGGTAAGATTGAATTGCGAACGACCGGAAATGCGGCACCCGCGAAGAAGGGAAATCAACCCTTCGCAGGCACCAAATTGACGGCGGGCAGCGCGAACGACATTTACCCTGAAGGCGTCAAGCGCACTCGCTTCACGATGAACAGCGGTTCGGTGATTCAGCATTCAGCGATCTATAAAGACAAAGAATGGTTGGTCAAGCAAACCAAGGACACGGTCACTCCGGGCCACCCCGACTACAACGAATCATCTCACCGCGCCAAGACGATGCAACGCGATGCGAAGACGTGGGGCCCCGTGCTGGATGCCAAAGACGATTCGAAGCTTGCGCATCAAGATGAAAAGATGGACTGCTACACGTGCCATACATCGTGGGTTGCGTCATGCTTCGGATGTCATTTACCGATGCGCGCGAATCAGGCTCGCTTCAACATCCATTATGAAGGTGCAAAGTCTCGCAATTGGACTCAATACAATTTCCAAACGCTCCGCGAAGACGTCTTCATGCTCGGTTTGGACGGCAAAGTCAAAGGCAACAAGGTCACGCCAGTTCGCTCAACCTGCGCGATTTTGGTCGCCTCGCAAAACGCCCAGCGTGATTGGATTTACAGTCAGCAGCAGACGATTTCTGCAGAAGGATTCAGTGGTCAAGCCTTCAGTCCGCACTATCCGCATTCGGTTCGTGCGAAGGAAACGAAAAACTGCGTCGATTGCCACATTTCAAAGAATGGTGACAACAACGCACAGATGGCTCAGTTGTTGATGCAGGGTACGAATCAGACGAACTTCATGTATCGCTATGTTTACACTGCGAATGGCAGTGGTGGTTTGAGCGCGACGGTCGTGACCGAACGCGATGAACCGCAAGCCGTCATAGGCAGCACACTACACCGCGATGCCTATCCTGAAGAGTACGAGAAGCACTTGAAGAAGAGCCGTGAACTAGAAGAAGGCAGCCACCATACAGGTACTGTTTTGGGTGTCCAACTGCGCGGAGAATATCTCTATGCGGCGCGCGGTAAGGGTGGCTTGACGATTTATGATGTGGCAAACGTTGACAATAAGGATTTCAGTGAACGCATCACGACAGCCCCGGTCAGTCCGCTGGGTCAGCGCTTCTACGTGAAGAGTAAGAATTGTACGGCAGTGGTCTCACCGACCGTTCTCGGTGTCGACCCGACGCGCCAGCCTCCGTTGCGTCCTCGCGATCCGAAGAATTTGGAGCAGGGTATTGCCTTGTCCTACGCGTTCTTGTACTGCACGGACAGCGAAGAAGGTTTATTCACCGTTCTGGCAGGTACTCTCTTGGATGGCGATCCGACCAACAACTTCCTGCACCGCCACATGACATTCAATCCAGGTGGCATTCTGAACGGTGCTGTGAATGCGACTGTCGCAGGCAATTACATTTATGTCTGCTGCGATGCCGGTATCGTGGTCGTTGACATTTCCGGAATCGGTGCGGAACTCGTCGAAGCAGCGAAGCGCTTGAATCCAGATGGCACGAAAGTGCTGACGGTCGATCAATTGCAGAAAGAAGCGGCGAAGGCCGATCCGAATACGCTGAAAGTTGTGAGCGTGATCCCGATGAACAAGCCGAAAGCCGTTCGCATCCAATTCCGCTATGCATTCGCCGTCGATTGCGATGGATTGAAAACCATCGACATCACGGATCCGACACAGGCGAAGCTGGTAGAAGGTTCGTTGGTGCCGTTTACCGATGCCAACAATGTCTACTTGTCACGAACGTATGCATACGTGGCGGCTGGAACTCAGGGCGTTGGTATCGTTGACATCGAAAAAGCTGAGCACCCTAAGTTGGATCAGTTGTTCAATGCTGACGGCCAATTGTGCGATGTTCGCGATGTGAAAGTCGGCATGACGAACACGTCCCTGTTCGCCTATGTTGCCGACGCGGGCGGCAAGCTTGCAGTGCTTCAATTGACGAGTCCTGAAACGAACCCGAACAGCTTTGGCTGGACACCGAAACCGAATCCTGTTCTGGTCTCAATCAAGAAGCTTCCGGGCACACCGATGGCGCTGTCTGAAGGATTGCAGCGCGATCGTGGCGTGGACGAAAGCGGCAACCAGTTGTCGGTCTTCAACCGCGTGGGTTCGCGCCCGATGAACAAAGCTGAAGCAGAGCGCATGTATAAGATCGACGGTAAAGTCTTCACTGTGACGATGGACAAAAAGGAATTTGAGCCGGCCGTTAAGAGTCCTCTAGAATTCAAGATCAGTGAAGATACACAAAAGAAGATCAAGGATAAGCGAGCTGAAATTGACGCACTTACGGATGATTCCAAACGCTTGGCAAAGCAGAAGGAACTTTACGAATTGTTTGCTGCAGCGAAGGAAGAAGCAGCAAATGGTGGATCAGCTGGCGAAGATCCGAAGGTCAAGGAACTTCAAAAGGAAGTCAAAGGACTTGAAGATGACTTGAAGGACGCCACTGGACCGAAGGCGAAGAAGATCCAGAAGGAAATCGATGCGAAGAACGAAGAAATCAAGAAGCTGAAAGCCGCGTCCGGAGCCCCGAATCCCAAGGTCATTGAATTGACAAAGGAGATCAAGGGCTTGGAAGATGACCTGAAGGATGCCACAGGACCGAAGGCCAAGAAGCTCCAAAAGGAAATCGACAAGAAGAAGGAAGAGTTGGAACAAATTAAAAAGGGCGGCGCATAGTCGCAGCCATTTGCCGTGTCAGTGAGTAGGTGTTACGAAATTGAGTTGACGACACAGGAATTGAGAGTATCAATTCCTGTGTTATTTTTTGTGAGATGCAATGCGCGGACGTGGCGGAACTGGCAGACGCGCCAGACTTAGGATCTGGTACCGCAAGGTGTGAGGGTTCAACTCCCTCCGTCCGCATCTTTCATAAAACCCTATGATACATAGGGTATTGCAATCGCGGACTTTCCTAAGCCTCTCTGAAACGCATTTGATTCTCACCCAAACACTGTTACAAAGACTGTTACAAAGTGAATGGCATTCGGCCCCATTTTTGGGGACGGGAGGCTTCAATGGCGCGTGGAAATGGCTCGACCGTTAGATTACATGGAAAAACTTTTTACGTTCTTTTCCGGCACCCTGCGCTGAAACGAGTGATCCACAAATCGCTCAAGACTGCTGATGCGAACTTGGCGGAGCGCTACAAGCAAAAGCTCGACGCAGTCCTCAACGCGCCGGAGCGCTGGAACGATCTGCCCGACGACTTCCCTCAGATTCTTCGCGACATCTGGGGTCAGAAACTCACGACTGTCAAGATTCAAGGTGTAGGTGATATTAAATACCCCCAATTCAACCCGTGGCCAAAGGTCATCAAGCCTGAAGACTTCGACTATCCGGCGATTGCAGATTCAAAAGATAAAGTTCTCAGCATGATCAACAAAGGGATCATGGTTCAAATGGCTTCGTTGGCGAAAGAAGTCGAGCGCCTCACCAAGGTCGAGAAGGCTCAGTCTGCCGACTTGGAAAGCGCCAAGGGTACGATCCAACGTCAGGCCAACCAGATTCAAGAAATCACCCGCGAGCGGAATTATTGGAAAGGCAAACGGCTTAGCCGGAACGAATGTGGCACACTGTCCCAAGAAGAGAAGCGCTATTTGGATGTCTTTGAGAAGAGGAAGGGCGACCGCGAGTACGCAAAAGATGTTTCCCTGGTGATTAAGCGTTTTGTCCGAGAAATGGGATCCCAGAAAAATGTGGCCGACGTTGACGAGCACGCCGTCGCTGAATGGCTGCTTCTCTACAAGTCGCCGGATGGGAATCCCATTGGCGAGACCCGGCGAAAGTTCGTTAGAACAGCCGTGTTGAAGTTTTTGTCGAGCGCGACGAAGAACAGTTTTGACCGCGCGGCCGTGCCCGTCGTTTCGACGCACAGCATCCGTCGCGAACAAAAGGAAATCATGTGGCTGGAGCGCCCCGATGCAGAACGACTCGTGGCCAGCATGTACAAACTGCATGGGGATTATTGGGGAGACGCTGCTCGCGTTCAACTCGATCAAGGCTGGCGGCCCGAAGAGTTGCCCATGCTTCGCTCGGATCTGACCACGGAAAAAACGATAACGCTTGATGTGATCGAAGGTGAGGCGCCAAAGACGGGCAAGCGCACCATTCAAATTCCCAGCACTACATTGGCGGCCGTACAAAGACGATTGGCTGAAGGCTCGCCGGTCTTGTTTCCAAGACGAGGTCTGAAAGAAAAGGCTCGCAAGCCCCTTATTTCACGCGTTGGGCCAATCCATGTGGCAATGTGGTATCCGACATCATTTGATAAAGTGTATTTGCAACTGCTGCGCAGCGCGGCCGAAGACGCGGGTATATCAAAAACAATCGACTGTCGCATTCTTCGCCGCTCCTTCGGTTCACTGCAACTCAGAGCGGGCAAACGTGACGTTGAAGTTGCGGCCTTAATGGGTGACCGTCCGGAGACGATTCGCCGTCACTATGCGCGGATTCTGGCGGAGGAAGTAGGTATCGAATTGGCGCCTCACATGCCGGCGACGGAACCCATTGCTAAACGCTCGGATCGCCGCTGCGCGTCGAAGAAAAAGAATATCACTGCGCACAAGCGCTCTCGCTGATTTGCGTTTTTTTTCGCAGTTACAGATGCTCTTACTCTGTGAAGTTCACACTGCTTGAGGAATTGTGAATTCGTTTTTAGTGCTACGCTGATGCCTTGTGGACATTGTCGTGGAGGATTTCGTTTCCCGCGACTGTGCGGCGGCCGAACTCGGCGATCAAGGCGGCGTCCGTCAGTCCGTCGTGGGCCTTTTTGCATCGGGGCGACGCGCGCCAGTCCTCTGTGGGCCAGAGGCGGCCGCACACAATCGCGCTCATCGCCTTGGTGTCCGTCTTCGGCAGGTCGCGGAACATGGCGCTCTGCCACGTGCGTGGATGCACGAGCG
>JBAXUS010000228.1:0-9517 GCA_037129555.1 Planctomycetota bacterium | reverse complement strand
AGGAGCGTTGGCAGAGTGGTCGATCGCGATGGTTTTGAAAACCATTATGCCTTTACCGGCATCGGGGGTTCGAATCCCTCACGCTCCGTTTTCATTAAGTGACGTATCTCACGCAGGCGTCTAAGCTTGCGCGAACATAAATTTTCGCTAAATTTGCCCGTCTGCGCTGGGTATGCACATACCCAGAGAATGCGGGTGAAATCCACCGATGTTTGGTCGCCGTCGACTGCGCATAGAAGCGAGAATGGTAAACGCGGCATAAGTAGCTCCTTTTTGGTAAACCAAATCTATGCTTTCCCTGCTCCGGCATCCTAAGCTCGCCTCTTTGATCTTTATTTCAGCCTCCATCACCACGATCATGGCGGCCGATGCCGACAGCTCCCCGCACGCCGCTTACCCAAAGCCGTTTTCCCGGCCTCAATCGATGGGAGAGAACTACGATACCTGGCGTGATGCAAAAGGCCCTGACGTCGGCAAGACGCCTGTTGACATCAGCCGTTTGCCCTCCCGCGTCGATAACTCCACCCGCCCGCAGTTCCCTCCAATTTACAAACAGAAAGGAGGAGCCTGTGGTCAGTTTACCGCAATTGCCTCGATCTTCACTTACGAAATGAACGTCCTGAATGGCACCGAGGCCAGCACAACAGCCACGCAGTTTCCCGCCGATTTTACCTGGAACATGTGTAATGCTGCCAATAGTGCCCAAGGATCGGAAGCGCATCATGGTTGGGAAGTGGCCAAGCTGATCGGAATTCCCACTGTCAAATCCTACGGTCGCGTGGAAGGAGACAAAGACAAGATCGGCTTGTGGGCTAACGGTTACGGTATCTGGCGCGAAGCGATGGAGTATCGCGTCGCGGGCTATCGCTATACCCCGACCGCCACTGTCGCACAGATCAACGAAGCCCGCGGCTGGCTCTTCGACCGCAACCAACCCAAACCCGGCAAAGAATCCATCGGCGGACTGCTGGCGCTGGACGGACGGATGGGTGAGCTCAAAAAGGTCACGAAGACGATTCCCGAAGGAGATTATCTGGCGGGCGAAGACGTGTGGATCCATTGGGGACCGAGCGGATACGGTCACGGCATCACGTGCGTGGGATACGATGACCAGGTCGGATTCGATGTAAATGGCGATGGAAAAATCACCAACGACATCGATATCAACGGCGATGGCAAAGTCGACCTTGCCGACCACGAGCGCGGTGCCTTCATCGTGGTCAACTCATGGGGTAAAACCTGGTCAAAAGATGGCAAAATCTACCTGCTCTACAGCGCGATGGTCGACCCCACCTGGGAACGCGGAAACTACCTCGGACGGATCGAGGTTTGCCGGCATGTTCCCCAACTCACCTTAAAATTAAAGCTCGCCTGCAACAAGCGCTCGGACCTGCGGGTGACCATCGGCATCGCCGGCGACAAAAACGCCACTAAACCCGAACACGAACTTGCTCCGCAAGCCCTCAACGGCTGGCCGCTCTTCGGCAATCGAAAGAACAACGTCGGGCAAGTCCCACTCGCTGGACCTGATAATGACAGCCCCCTCGAAATCGGGATCGATCTCACCCCCTTGCTCAATAAGTTAGACCCTAAGTCCGCTAGTGATGGCCGGCTTTTCCTAAACTTCAGTTGCGCGGGAAAAAGCGACACCACCGGCGCGCTCCAAGCCTGTGCCATCCGACACTACGATGAAAAAGGCGCTTTTGTCCGGGAGTCATCCGTGAAAATTGACGAGGGAAACTTCGGCAAAAAAGCACTCACACTCGAAACAATCTTTACCCGCTAACGCCGAGGGCCGGCTTTAATGTGGGAAAGCGTGTATGACAAGCCTTTGACTGCACGGTTTTCAACCGGCATTCACGACGTTTATGCAAACAAAGGGATCGTCATGAAACACACTGTCACACTTCTTGCCGCTCTGCTGCTCGCACCACTGGCCGCGTTGCACGCCGCTGATGTTCCTCAAAACGTAACGGAGCTTTGGGCGGATTTTGATCCGCGAAAAGAGCCGCTTGAGACGGAGATTCTGAAGTCTTGGGAGCAAGATGGCGTGATCTGCAGAATTGTCCGTTATCAGGTCGGAGTTTTCAAAGGAGTGCCATCGAAGGTTGCAGCGTTCTACGCTTTTCCGAAGGGTGGAACGAAACTTCCAGCGCTTGTCGAAATGCACGGCGGCGGACAGTCTGCTTCGCTCAACAGCGTGGTGACGTATGCCAAGCGCGGTTACGCCGGCATTTCGATAAACTGGGGCGGCAATAAGATGAATCTCGGCCAGGAGACCTGGAGCGGGCCGCAAACCGATTGGGGCAAGCTCGACGCCACGCATCCGCCGCAGCGCAACAAGGCGAACCATTTCGCCGGCTCGCTCACGCCGGATGAATACACGCTCGACGCGGTCGAATCGCCTCGGAATAGCAACTGGTTTCTCGTACTCATGGCTGCACGCCGTGCCATTACTTTTCTGCAACAGCAGCCGGAAGTGGACCCTGAGCGGATCGGCGCTCACGGGCATTCCATGGGCGGAAAGCTCACGACCAATCTCGCTGGGATCGACAAGCGGATCAAGGCTGCGGTGCCATCGTGCGGAGGTTCTGGCGATCTTTTGGAGAGCGAAACCAACGTGCCCGGAGGAAGTAGAACCAAACACACGGCCTTGGAGTTGGCCTGTATTTCGGACAACGCCTACATCCCGTTGATGACGTGCCCAGTGCTCTGGCTTTCTCCCACCAACGATTTCCACGCGCATATCGATAACATGGCATGGAACTGGCGCAACGTGCCCGATGAGCGTTTGCGTTTCAGCATTTCGCCGCACCTCAATCACCGCCATACGGATGAGCATTACATCACGGAGTATCTTTGGTTCGAGGAGCATCTGAAGGGCGCGGCATTCAGGATGCCGCAGACGCCGAAGATCGTGTTGGATCTCAAGTCGTCCGAAGGCGTACCCCGGATCTCGGTCGCGCCGGACGATTCGATGCCGATCAAGCGCGTGGACATTTACTATTCCCTCGACCCACACGCGCTGACTCGCTTCTGGCGCGATGCGAAGGCCGCGAAAGTCGGCGACCATTGGCAGGCGGACTGTCCCATCATGACGTTGAATCAGCCATTATTTGCGTTTGCCAATGTGATGTATGAAACTCCCGCGAACTATCGAACCGGGACGCAAACTGCGGGGCAGTCCAACTCCGAGATCTTCGCCATCAGTTCCAAAATGATCTCAGTCGCGCCCACGAAATTGCAGGAGGCCGGAGTGAAGGCCACGGACAAACCAGAGCGGCTGATTGACGATGGTGCGCGCGGCTGGCACGACTGGTATCTGTTGAATTGGGCTCATGCGCCTTTGTGGACGGCCACGACGCGCAAGCTGAAGGACGTCAAATGGCGTGGCCCGGACGGTGCCTCATTGCACTTTGAAATCAAGAGCGAGACCGACAACAAAATCGTGGTCACGTTCAATTGCAATGCGTGGGGCGCTTTCACGCCGGGGAAGTCTGCTGTGGACTACACGGCGGTGAAAGAAATCAAAGGCTCTCCCGACTGGCAGAGCGTTTCCTTGAGTCTGAACGAACTCGTCGCCACCGATCCGAACATCACGGCTCCGCTTGCCAACTGGCAGTCGGTCACGGAATTCAGCATCAGTCCCAAAGGAGAGAGTGTTAAAGACGGGCAGAAAGTGAAAGTGGATGGCAAGGCGTGGAAAGGCCCGCGCGAGATCCGTAATTTGCGCTGGGAGGGCGGGGACTATTCACGCCAAGCGACCACGGGTGCCACGCTGAGTTCAGATGATTTTCAAAAGAACTTCAACGACGCGATCAAGAAATCATTGGATCAAGAGAAGCTGGATCGAAAGTAACTTTGCCCACTTTAAAATCATTCACGCAATCTTTGGCTCAGCCTTTCTTCTGGTGGCGATGGGCTCTGCTCACCGGTTGCACACTTTACAACTCACCGTTTTCCGCCGCGCGTCCGATGTTGCGCAACATCCCCGCAAATACGAATTCGTGAAGCGGGTAAATCCCGTACCAGTAAAGCAGCCCCAGCAATCCGACCGGATCGAAAATGGCCGTTTGCCGGATGAGACTGCCGTTTTCACACGGCGTGACTTCGAATTCCAGCCAGGCGCGGCCAGGCAATTTCATCTCCGCGTACAACCGTAATCGCTTGGGCGATTCATAGAATTCAACGCGCCAGAAATCGAGCGGTTCTCCGGCATGCAGATCGTCCGAATCGCGTCGCCCTCGGCGCACACCGACGCCGCCTGCGAGTAAATCCAGAAAGCCGCGCACAGTCCACAGCCAATTTCCATAATACCAGCCTGTCTTGCCTCCGATGCGCCGGATGGGAGCGAACGCCTGCTCGGGCGGAACAGCGACCGTGATCGTCCGCGAATCAACGAGCCTCGAACCGAAGCGAACGCCACCCCAGGTTCGCGGCGCACCTGAAGACGACAGCGCATCTGCCCATCGCGTGACTGCGAATTCATGATCCTCGTTGATCAAAGCGCGTGCCACAGCTTCAGCCAACGAACGTGGACGAATCGCAAATGTGGTTGCGGCAATATCGTTTGAAACCAGCGTGGGATTGCGCAGACTCTCGACAAGTTTTCGCCCCACGCGCGCGTAGATGGGCGTCACAAGTCCCAGCCAGAGACTCGACAAATGCGGTGTCAAAAAAGGCACCGGAATCATCCAGCGCGTGAGCCCCCGCTGCCGGGCATACTCTTGCATGATTTCTCCATACGAGACTTGATCGGGTCCGCCGATTTCGAAGATTTGCGACGACGCGGACGGTAAATTCGATGCGGCCAGCAAGTACTCCAGAAGGTCCTCGATTGCAATGGGTTGCGCCTTGACCTGGACCCACAGCGGACAAATCATCACGGGCAGGCGCTCGACCAACGCGCGAATCATTTCAAATGAAAGACTGCCTGAACCGATCACAATCGACGCGCGGAATTCGATCACGTGAGGATGATGAGCACGCAAAATTTCGCCTGTCTCCTGGCGGCTGCGCAGATGTTTCGAAAGCTTTTCGCCGGGATCCCCCAGCCCTCCAAGATAGATGATGCGACGCACTCCGGCAGCCGTCGCAGCTTGTGCGAAATTCGTCGCGGCAATGCGATCATCGTGCTCGAAGTCGCGCGCTGTTCCCATTGAATGGACGAGGTAATACGCCGTATCAACGCCGCGCAAAGCTGCGTCCAAAGACGATCTATCCAACACATCACCGACAACAACCTCAGTCTCGGGCATGGTTCGCCCACGCAAGGCGTCGGGGCGACGCACGAGGCAGCGCAGGGAAATGCCGCGATGCTCCAATAACGCGAGCAACCGGCCGCCGACGTAACCGGTGGCTCCGGTTAGGAGGACACAACCCGACGTCGACACAGAGCCTCCAATTCGCGCTTCATCTTCAACACCGCAGCTTCCTTCGCTTTCGCTTCGACCTCCACGGTGAACTCCGCGTTTTTCCAGCACGATGGAAAATCCGCGATGTCTATGTAATCGTGATGGCATTCAGGCTTCACTCCGCTCCAGCCATCAATCGGACTGGAGATGTGAAACAAGGGTTCTCGATTCCACGTCGCGATGGCCAAGTCCGTCGCCTTGTCTTCCGAGAAGTCGTCCGCATGACACCGGTGATGATGTACGTCATAAACCAAAGGGACGCCCAGTGCTCGGCAAATCGGCAGCAGATCAGCGGGCGAATACGTTTTATCATCATTCTCAACAGTCAAGCGCGATCGGGCCCGACTTGAAAGCCGATCAACACCTCGCGAAAAATCAGCGAGCGCTTTCTCTTTATCGCCGAACGCACCGCCTCCGTGAACATTGACCACGTCGGCTCCGATCCATTCGGCTACCTCCGATTGATACTCGAGTTCGCGAATGGACGCATCAACCACTTCGGGTTTTTGAGAATTCAAGACCACAAATTGATCGGGATGAAAACAGGTTCGCAGCTTGTGCGAACGAGCATACTCACCGCAGGCTTTGAACAGCGCGATGATCGCGTTGCCGTGCGGAAGGTCCTCTAATTCGTAGCCCTGTTTGAGGTGCGTCTTCAGCGGAAGAATCTGGCTGTTCACTCGAAAACATCCGATACCATTGGCCGCGCAAAATTCCAGCGCCGCCTGCAAGGCTTCGGCGTTCGCTCGACACAAATCGGACAACTTTGTGAGCGCGTCCGGGCGTTTCATCTTGCTGATAGCGGTCACGGTTGTAGTACGAAACTTGATCGGTTCGTCACGAAACATACAGCAGAGACCCAGGCGAATCATACGCGTCCAATTTTTGGGCTGAAAAAGTACTCAGCGGTTTTTTGTTTTCAAATCAGCAAGCCCACCATCGACGCCAATGACCTGTCCCGTAATCCACGTGTTGACCGGATCAAGCAGCCACGCGATCAGCCCCGCCACGTCCTCGGGTTCACCAAGCCTCCCCAGCGGATGCATGGCAGCGGACGCAGCAGCCGCACTTTCATTCTCCCAAAGTCGTCGCGTCAATCCTGTCTTCAGTAGCCCCGGCGCGACAGCGTTGAAGCGCAGTCCGCGCGACGCGTAGGTCGCTGCGGCCGAGCGCGTCAAGCCTTCAATCCCAGCCTTGGCAGCTGCAATCGCTTCATGATTCGCCAGTCCGATCCGCGCCGCAGCGGATGATACCAGAACGACGGAGCCTCCGTCCATCAATTGCCCAGCCGCGCGCACCGTGGCAAACGCAGATCCCAGATTGATGTCCAGCACCGACGTCCACTCTGCATCCGTCGTCAAATGAGCCGGCTTCAAAAGTAACGAGCCAATACAATTGGCGATGCCGTCCAGTCGTCCGAGCGAATTCTTCGCCTCGCGCAACGCCTCGGCGATCTGGAAGGATCCAGCATGATCAATTAAGCGAGTAGACGCTTTCAGTTCTTCGCCTAGCTGCGACAATTTAGTTGCATCACGGCCAATAAGAAACAATTTCACTTCGCGCTTCGAAAGTATCCGCGCCAATGCCGATCCTACACCACCTGTCGCGCCTAGGATCGCAACGCAAGGATTGCCCGAAAGTGACATATCCAAAGTTCCTTTCATTTGCTATGTGTTTAGAACACTGCTGCTGACGAGGAGAGGTACCCACAATTGTGGACTCACCTTCCAGCACGTTCCACCTTGATCCACTCGACGTCCATCTTGAACGGCCCAGCCGTCTTGTCGCTGAGCATGAAGCCGAGAGCGTTGATCTCGTCCGGCTTCACTGCACCTGCGTCCTTGACCAGCTTGCCGAACCAAGTCGCCTCGAACGTGTCGAGCGGGATTTTAACTTCGATCCATCCGTCCTTCTTCGTTTGAAGCGTCGCCCGATACGCGAAAGCAACCAATGGTTTATTGACATAGAGGTTTATAGAATACTCACGACCGTCGCCTCGCACCTTGGCAACCAACGTATCACCTTTCTCAAAGCCCATCTTCTTGTTCTTCGTTCGCACGGAAGCGAAGCCGCCATTGTTTGCTAAAGACAACGTGCCGAAGAACTCCATGGTCTTATCGCCGGTGATCTTGAATTTGCCGTCAGAAACGCCGCCCATCACGCCGTCATTGACTGTCTGCCATTCTTTAGCAGAATCTGCGTCGGTGAAGTCAAATAAGGGTAGTGGCTCTTCGACGGCCATCGCGAACGCCCCGATCAACATAAGTAGGGGCAACACCAGTAATTTGTGGATCATGATGGTCTCCAATTTTTGGCCGTCATCGACAGATTATGATTACTGCTCGTAACCAACTTCACCCCTCATTAAATCGAAGGGATGACTCACTATTACATTGCGTTTAAAAAAGTAAGGGAGGATATTCAAGCGATCACTTTTTTTTGGCAAAAAGAGCAGGCGGTGGGTAGCAATGCGCTTTACCCACCGCCCGGGAGTGTCCCTAAGGACTACTCCTTGGGGATGATCACGGCATCGATCACATGGATCACGCCGTTACTGCAAGCGATGTCGGCCTTCACAACGGTCGCGCCATCGATTGTGACTTTGCCAGTGCACGATTTAATCGCGACACTCTTGCCATTCACGGTCTTCGCTTCGGTCAACTTCACGACGGCTTCTGCGCGCACATCACCGGACACGACGTGATACGTCAGGATTGCCGCCAACTTCGCTTTGTTCTCGGGCTTCAACAACGTCTCGACCGTACCGGCCGGGAGTTTTGCAAACGCTTCGTCGGTCGGGGCGAAGACAGTGAACGGACCTTTACCCTTCAACGTTTCGACCAAGTCAGCGGCCTTTAAAGCTGCGGCCAATGTCTTGAACGAACCTGCTGCAACCGCCGTGTCTACGATGTCGGCTGATTCGGAAGCGCGCACCGGCATCGCCAAAAAAAGCACTGCAACTGCTACTGCGGACAACGACATCAACTTGTTCATATTTTCTTGCTCCTTTACTACTTACTGTAAGACGTTATTCCTCGGCACACGCCGGAGAACTCACACACGATTGCGCAGCAACGCCATGGCTTCAGCGCGTGCTGCCGCGTCGGTTCTAAAGAGTCCGCGAATCGCTGACGTGGCCATGACACTATTGGGCTTGGCGACGCCTCGTACCTTCATGCACAAATGCTCGGACTCAATCACCACCATCACGGCCTTCGCTTTCAGATGCTGCATCAGTGCGTCAGCAATCTGAGTCGTTAGCCGTTCTTGAACTTGAGGGCGTCGCGCGAAAGCATCGACTGTTCGTGCCAGTTTGGACAAACCCACCACCCGGTTTCCTGGCAGGTACGCGACATGCGCGCGGCCAATGAAAGGCAGGAGGTGGTGTTCGCATAACGATGCGAAGTCGATGTCGCGCAACACAACTAACTCGTCGTACGGTTCGTTAAACGTGCGCCGGAGATGAATCTCCGGATCGGTCTGATTTCCTGCAAATAGCTCCTGATACATACGGGCCACGCGGCGTGGCGTATCAACAAGACCTTCACGATCCGGGTCCTCACCCATCGACAACAACAACTCCCGCACCGCTCGTTCCGCCCGTTTCAAATCGACAGTCGGAGGCTTGATCGCGTTTCGAATGCGTGTCACAGGCTTCTCTCGATTCTCTGTTGTTGCAATCATCATGCCCTCCACAGTCAAAATTAAATTCGTTCAAATCGTTCATACACATACTACCCCACAGATTCGTCTTGTCAAATTAAATTCGTTCTAATCGTTCATTATTTACTATTGTCAAGTTGCGCGTTTCGTGGTATTGTATTGTTGAATTTGAACTTAAGCAGAGGATTGGGCATGAAGAAAAACATTCAAAACGATCACAGCAGCTCGCTCGAAGATGCATCCTGCCCGGCCGAAGAGCTGAGTCCCAAGCAAGTCGCGCTGGCTTTGGGCGTCAGTGAAGCATCGCTCAAGCGCTGGTGCGACAACGGACTGCTGGACAGCACACGAACAGCAGGCGGGCACCGCCGTATTTCACGGGGCAGTGTGATGGCATTTTTACGGGAGCGCGAGCAGCCTGCCGTCCGTCCGGAATTGCTGGG
>JBAXUS010000227.1:0-9524 GCA_037129555.1 Planctomycetota bacterium | reverse complement strand
GTGATCGCGAATCCCTGTAAAATCGGCAGGGTACCGGTCAATGTAATGGCGTCGCTGTTGGTCTTCGCGAAATTGAGTTTGATCAATTTGGTTGTGATTGAAAGCGGTTGCGGAACTGCGGCGGCTCCAGCAAAAGGCGTACTGTTGATGTTGTTGGGAGCCGTACCAAGAAACGTTTCGAGCTCATCGGGAAAGCCGTCACTATCGGTGTCGATTGTTGTGTTTGAAACGAACACTGCAGCAGTAATGTTCAGAACCAATGTTTGAGTGTCCGACCCGCTTCCGTTGCTCGCCTTCAATGTGATCATGAATTGACCGGTCTGCGTCGGCTTGCCGGAGATCGTCGATCCGCTCAATGAAAGTCCTGACGGCAATCCCGTCGCGCTGAATGAAATCGGCAGTGTTCCTGTTGCGGTGATGGAGTAGGTGAAGTCAGAGAATTGCGTTGCGTTGGCACTTAGTGGGCTGGTGATTGTAGGCGGAGTTCCGCTCGGTCCGGCATTGACAATGAAATCGACTTTGATGTTTTTGCCTGTCAGCGTGACTTGCTTTGTGATGGGTGAGGAAAGCGACCCGCCTGACGCAGTCAATGTTATCGTCCCACTGGTGCCGACAGGAATGGCGTAGCCTCCAGCGGTTGCGGAGACCGCAAAAAAGCTGCCGCTGTCCGGCGTGATCGTGATCCCTGAAACGCCTTCGCCTGAATCGTAAAAGGTGTTCGTGTTGGCATCCGCGAAAACAACGCCAAGAATAAAAGGGCCGGTCGCACTCGTCCCGAAATCCTGTGTGATGAAATCTTTAGTTTGAAGATTTCCGATGGTTATCGGCGTGGCTCCGAGGTGATACCCAATTCCAACCTCGCGGTAGACGACGGAGGATCCGATGTCGAGGAGATTGACTCGATGGCCGCGTCCGGGAAGGCCACTGTCTTTCATGAGAATATCTTCGAGTTCAGAGGCAGTGTAACTGCTGCCAGTTGCAATATTCTCACCCGCAGCAAAATAATTGTATCCGGCACTTTCGATGCGCTGGAACGGGTCTTTGCCGCTGGGATTTGTGTGGGCAAAAAATCTGCGGGTGTACATGTCGTCGCTGTGCGCGCGGGCGGTGCCGAGAAGAATTTTGTTCATGGCCAACGGAGGTTGCACTAGAGCCGTGGCACCGCCGGAAAGTCCTTCATTGATGTTGATGCCCAACCGCGTGCCTTCGGCGGTCGGATTGGCGCGAGCGCGATTAATGATTTCAAGCACGACCTGTTCGCTGGCCGTGGGATCGCCGGAGTCGTATTGCGCCTGACCTGCCTGAGCAGACAGAAAAAAGCAGATAGCAAACAATGGCAGAAGCGCAGATAAATATTTCAATGTGTATGCTCCCAGCGGATGAAAATCAACTCACCTACTATAGTGACGATTTGCCCCTGTTCGAACTTACTGAAAAACATTAACCGGTCACGTGCCGTTTGAGCGCGGACAGTCGGTTCAGGGCTTCGGTGCGATCAATTTTTCTCAAGTCTGGCGGCAGGAAATCCTGGTGGGTGCATTCCACGACTGCGGCCATGATCTGCAATTCGACTTCATCCGAATTGCTCGGCGGGATGAAGTTTTTGAGGACGGCGTCGAGGTCGTCCGCTCGAATGCTGGGCGAACCGGCGAGCAGTGCACGGCGTTTTGCACGGATGGTGAGGCCTTCGATGTCGGCTCCTGAGAGGCGCATTTTGAGGGCGCTGGCTGGGACATCTTTTGCGTCAAGCACTCCGCCACTTTTCTTCGCGAGGATCGTGAAATACGTGCGCTTTTCGTCTTCCGTTTCCGGATAAAAAAGTGGGATGTGGACTTCGGCGCGGCCCTGACGTTTCAAATCGATGGGGAGCAGATCGGGGCGGCAGGTCAGCAGGAACCAGAGGATCTTGCCGCGGTATTGCGTGTCGCCCATTTGTTGCGCGAGCATCGAGAAGACGCGTGAACTGGTGCCGCTGTCGCCGGAGTTGTCGCGGTTGCCGACGGCGGCATCGGCTTCGTCGATGATCACTGCGACGGGGCCGGTTGCTTTGAGTGTGTTGAGAATCTTCTCCCAATTGCCCTCGGTGACACCCTGCCACTGGCTTCGGAAATTCATGAGTTTGACGCAGGGAATTCCGAGCGTTGCGGCGTAGCACGTCATCATGTACGTCTTGCCGGTGCCGACTGGGCCGCAGATTAAATAGCCCATCGGGAGCGCGTCGAGCTTGCCTTCTTTGAGGAGCTTCGCGTCTTCGAGCAGCCATTCTTTTGCGGCAGCGTGGCCACTGAGCGAATCGAGGCCGCGCTTGGGGCGGAGGAATTCGAGGAGGCCGAAACACTCCTTTTCGATCAGCGCTTTTTTTTCTTCGAACAACATGTCGAGATCCAGGTACGGGCGCGGCGGGACGGGTGCGCCGGTTGAATCGGTTGCGTTTGGAGCGCGTGTTTCGAGGCGGGCGTGTTCATTGGTCAGGGAGCGGCCGCGACGGATGAGGTGGTCGATGTTGATGCGCGAGAGGCCAGCGGTGTGGACCGCGATTTCTTCGAGGCTGAGGGAGCTGATGCGCGCCAATTCGGGCGGCTGCAATTCCGGATGTGAGCGCAGATAGACGAGGCGTTCGTCGATGTCGGGAAGCGGTAGGTGAATCTTGGCGGTGTAGGGCGATCGGACTAGCATCGGGTGGAGGTCTGCGAGGTTTTCGGTGATCAGAACGATGACGATTTCGGCTTTGCGAAACGCGGGTTCGCTCGACCATTTGTGGAGTGTGATCAGACACGAGGCGTCGTCCTGGCTGAAGCTGGAGCCGAGGCTTGCGGGGGCGACGAAGTGCGCGTAGTCGATGATAACCGCTGCACCGTAATTGCTTCGTTCGGCGATTCGCGTTCGGAGGTAACGCTCGATGAGCGGCAGCGCTCTGGCAGGATCGCGCGGGAGGCGGTCGGAGAATGTGGAGCTTTGGACGGTGTCGATGGCTTTGCAGACTTTGGCGAAATCCTCGCGCATCTCGTTGCTCGCGAATTGGATTCCCGCCGCTTGATCGTAGCTGACGATGCAGTCCATTTTGCAGAAGCGTTCGCGGACGAGATAGTCTTTAAGGCCGACGAATTCTGACGCGCCAACGGGGCCGAGAGATTCACGGTCGTTGACGTTGCCGTGCAGGAGGAACGTGTTGGCCGCGCCGCCTTGATAGACTTGTTTCAGTTCTCGCGCCCAAGAAGGAATGGTGTCGGACATGAATTAGAACTCCTTTTAAATGAACGTTATTCGATTCCCAACCGAGTGAGATTTGACATCAGATTTCGATAGCCTGCTTCGCACGAGTGGAACGATTTGAAACGCGCTAGCGCTGCACTAGCCATGCGTGCTTCGAGGCCGGGACTGGCAATCAGTTGACGTACACAATCGGCGAGCGCGTCAACGTTTCCCGGCGGAAAAAACAATCCGGTCTTGCCTTCTTGCAGCAGTTCGGTCGCGCCTGCAACACTTGAAGCAATGACGGGTTTTCCGCACGACATGGCTTCGAGAATAACCGATGGGCAGCCTTCCGGCCAATCCGAAGCGAAGATCAGCGCTCGGGCGGACGCGAGTCGTGCGCGGAGAACATCGCGATTGAGCTGGCCGAGCCAGACGTGACCGGGAATCGAGCAGGCGCGTTGGACGGTGGGGCTGAGCGGGCCGTCTCCGGCGATGGCGATGGGAACGTCGCGCAAAGATGTCATGGCTCGGAGGAGCGTCATGACTCCCTTTTCGGGCGTGAGCCTGCCGATGAAAATGAATTCGCCGGAGTCACCGACTGGAGATGGCGTGTCGAGTGCCGGGGCGTTTGAGAAGTTGGGTTGAACGATGACTTTTTCTTCGGGCAGACCGGCGTGTTCGACGAGGAGCTGTTTCTGAAATTGATTCAACGCGACGAAGAGGTCGATGTTCTCGCGCCACGTTCCGGCGCGGCGGTGTTTCTTCAACATCCGAACGAGTGCCATCGTCGCGAGCTTTGATTCGTTCCAACAGTTGTGCTCGATGGCAGGATTTAAATTTCCATTCACGCAGAGCGAGCAGGGCGCACCATTGCGGTAGAGCGTTCCTGCTGGGCAGACGAGGCGAAAGTTGTGTAGCCATTGAATGACTTTCACGCCAGCCTTTTTAAGCGGCGTGTAAATGGAGGGGCTGAGTAGCGGAAGCGTGTTGTGAACGAATGCGGCGTGGGGTTTGAAGTCGGTCGCGACGCGCGCGATTTCACGAGCCGAGGAGCTGTTGTTGGCCGTGTTGAAAAAGAGCGCGGCTTTGCCGAGGAGTGAATACGAATTGATGTCGGAGTTATTTTTTTCGAATCGATGAACCGCGTGGCCGTGTTCAGTGAGGAGTGCTGCTTGCGCGTCGGCGACGACGTCTTCACCGCCGGGCTGGCGATAGCGGTTGTGAACGATTAGGACGCGCGCGGGCGTGTGAGGAGTTGGGATGAGTGGGTCGGTCTGCGGAGCCATGTTGAATGAGATTTTAGCCGGAAATTTGCCACGCGCGCATGCTTTCGTGGCGTGGTGGCGTATGATATAGTAGTCTCAGGTTCAGTAAAGGAGAATGACCATGCGTCTTGAGCTTGAATCACTTCACATGTCGCTGAAAGAATTCATTGACCACGTCATAGCATCAGATGAATCCGTCGAATTGACACGCGGAAACGAAGTCATTTTAAAATTTGAAAAAGCGGGTACGAAGAAAAAGGTCGTCAGGAATGCGCGTAGTCCTGTCGAATCGACAAGGCAGAGGATCGCCGTGGATTCCGCTGCGAAAAAGTTGACCGTTCCCCGCCGAGTTGAAAAGAAAATTACAATGGATGCTTCTGCGGAATCGAGGCGGGAGCAAGCACGTACGCGCCTGCTGTATTTGACGGGGTTGATTCGCGAGGAAACCGCAAAACACTATAAAAATCAGCGCGAAGTTCAAAGGGATGTCGATGCCGCAGTGAGGGAGGTGCGAAAAAAGTATGCTTCGCGCCCCAGTTGATACCAATGTTCTCGTTTCGGGAATCACGACTCCCTTTGAGAACGGGTCTTGTTTTGACGTTTTTAAAAGCATCGTCAATGGCGGGTTTTGCTTCCTCACGTCAATCGAGACACAACGCGAATTAGTTGAAGCGCTCAGTTCAATGCGCTTCACGGAAAAACTTGCCGCGAGAAAAATTGTAATCTCTGAAATATGCAAGTTGCTCGAAACAATGAGCAAAGTAGTCAAGTCGGATAAGATAGAGTTGCCGGTTATTGTTCGCGATGTCACAGATCAGAAGTTCCTCGAACTTGCGATCACAGGCGACGCCGATTACTTTGTCACCAATGACAAGAAACACTTGCTCCCGCTCAAAAAAATAGGGCGCACAAAAATCGTGACGCCCCATAAGTTCATGATGGCTTTGAACGCAACGCGTTGATCCGTCATTGACCAGGCGTTTCGAAGATATTAAATGTGCACGGTTACGAGCTTAACTCCACACGAATATTAATCCTGTGTTTTCGGCAGCAGCTGCTTTTACCCAAGCGATAAACTTGATTACTCGCCGAGCCAAATCCGGTGCGACTCCGAGAACATCTATTGGCTTCAAATTGGAAGCAATTCGTTGAATTTCCTCGGGTGGAACGTGTCCAAATGTTTCGAATTCAAACTTGGGAAATGGCGCCGGCAATCCACCATTCAATGCAGTTGAACTTGAAAACGATTTTGGGAATCCATGTTTGATCAGCAATGGGTCTAGCTTTTTGTACTCCCCGATGTCTGCTCTTTCTTGAGACTCCAACGAGTTCGAACAAAAATTAATCATCATAGAAATTGCGTTAGCACACGGCCCATGAAAATTTATGTTTTCAATGTCGTTAACCACAAACTCCGCCAGCAACTCACGAATAAAAGGTTCACCTTCATCCTTTTCTCGCGCGTTCATCGGTAGTTCCTCTTCATCTAAAAGTTCCTCATTTGCCAAGACAATTTGCTTTAACACTTCAAAATCTTGGCAGCCAAACAATGCGAGGAACCGCTTAAAGTCGGTAGTATAAACGGTCAACGAAACACCCATGCACGTTTCCTTTTCAACTCTTACAACTTCGCGTATTTCGTCTCAATATAATCATCGACCAACTTACGGAACTGAATTGCCAGGTCGGCGGGTGTTCCGTGCAGCGTCGTGAAGTTTTTGCCGTCGATGTAGACGGGGCAGTGGGGTTCTTCGCCGGTGCCGGGGAGGCTGATGCCGATGTTGGCGGCTTTGGATTCTCCGGGGCCGTTGACGACGCAACCCATGACCGCGAGCGTCATCGTTTCGACGCCGTCGTACTTCTTTTTCCATGTCGGCATTTGTTCGCGCAGGTAGCCTTGGACTTGTTCGGCCAATTCCTGGAACGTGGTGCTGGTCGTGCGACCGCAGCCGGGGCAGGCGGTGACGGACGGGGCGAACGAACGGATGCCGAGCGACTGGAGCAGTTCGCATGCGGCGTAGACTTCCTGGCAGCGGTCGCCGCCGGGCGTGGGAGTGAGCGAGACGCGGATCGTGTCACCGATGCCTCCGGCGAGGACGATGCCCATCGCGGCGGAGGACCAGACGTGGCCCTTCAGGCCCATGCCGGCTTCGGTCAAACCGAGATGGAGCGGTTGGTCGGTTTTCTTCGCGAGTTCGCGGTAGAGCGAGATCAGGTGGACTGGTTTTGAAATCTTGCAGGAGATGATGATCTGGTCTTTGCGCAGACCACATTCGAGCGCGAGTTCGGTGCTTTGCAGCGCACTGATGACCATGCAGTCGTTGATGATTTCGTCGGGGTCTTTGCCCAAATCCTTGTCAGTGTTCTCCTGCATTTTTTCCATGACAAGTTCTTGATTGAGCGACCCGGCGTTGACGCCGATGCGGACGGGTTTGTTGTTGTCTTTGGCGATTTTGCAGATGGTTGAGAACTGGACGTCGCGGGCTTTGCCACGGCCGACGTTGCCGGGGTTGATGCGGTATTTTCCGAGCGCTTCGGCGCAGTCGGGAAAATCGGTCAGGAGTTTGTGGCCGTTGTAATGGAAGTCGCCGATGATGGGGACGTCGATGCCGGCGTCGTTGACGCGCTTCTTGATTTCAGCGACCTGCTTGGCGGCTTCGGGAACGTTGACAGTGATGCGGACGAGTTCGGAACCGGCGTTGGCGAGATCGATGATCTGCTTGGCGGTGCCGACGGCGTCTGCGGTGTCGGTATTGGTCATCGATTGAACGACGACGGGTGCGTCGCCGCCGACCATGAAGCGGCCCACGGGGACTTGAACTGTTTTGTGGCGCGGAGCGAGAACCATTATCGAGCTTCCTTTGGATTCGAATTTGTAATATGACAATAGCATTATAGTCGTAAAACGTTCCGTGTCAGTTCATAAATTGGTTGCGAATTGTTCCGGGGTGCGTCATTGGGCGTGCGCCGCTGTTGTTCCCCCTCTCCCCTTGAGGGAGAGGGCCGACGAAGGTACTCCTTCGCGGGGTGAGGGGTAGACGTTGATTTATCCAAACACGTTGATTGAATCAGCGTTCACCCCTCACCCCGCGAGCCGAACAGCTGGCTCGTCGGCCCTCTCCCTCAAGGGGAGAGGGGGAACGGCACACTTGCCAGCGGTACTGGGTTATTGGAGAATTCATGTTCCCTATTATTCGCACGTTTCTGGACACTCAATTACTTGTGTGCGCATTGGCGGCGATTGTTGGGATCGTTGTGTTGATCGGTCGCTTCAATCTGAATTCGATTTTGGCGCTGGCGATTGCGGCGCTGGGAATGGGATTGTCAGCTGGGATGAATCCGGCGGTGATTGCGAAGAGTTTTGAAACGGGCGTGGGGAATGTGCTGGGATTTGTGTCGGGCGTAATCGCGCTGGGAGCGATTCTTGGAAAGATGCTGGGCGAATCGGGCGGGGCGGAAGTGGTGGCAGGGCGGATCGCGAACGTGTTCGGACCGACGCGTGCGGAGTGGGCGATTTTGGCGGCGGCGATTGCGATCGGGTTGGCGGTGTTTTTTCCCGTTGGATTCATGCTGCTGCTGCCGATTGTGTTCGCTGTCGCGCGGACGAATTCGATTCCATTGATGAAGCTGGGAATTCCGTTGGTCGCGGGGCTGTCGGCGATGCATGCGTGTGTGCCGCCGCATCCGGGGCCGATGATAGTGATTGATCAATTGAAGGCGCATGCGGGAAAGACGATTTTGTATTCGCTGATTGTGGCGATTCCGATGGCGGTGCTGGCTGGGCCAGTTTATGGGAATTGGATTTTGAAGCGGATACGGATTGATGGGGTGATTCCTGGCGCGGACGTTCAGGCGAAGAAGGCGACGACGAATCCGCCTGGATTTGGGATCACGCTGGCCACGATATTTTTGCCGATTGTGTTGATGGTTTTGGCGGGATGGGCGGATGTGAAACTGCCGCGCGAATCGGTGGTGCGGCAGTGGTGTGATTTCTTCGGCGGGCCGCTGGTGTCGATGTTGATTGCGGTGCTGGTTTCGTTTTATACGTTCGGTTCGGCTCGCGGGATGTCGAGCTCAGACATTTTGAAACACAGCAACGATTGTTTGGGGCCACTGGCGGCGATGCTGTTGGTGGTGGGGGCGGGCGGGGGATTCAATCAGGTTTTGAAAGACTGCGGCGTGGCGGCGTCGATTGTGCGGTTCGCTGAGAGTGCGAAGTTGCCGCTGTTGGTGCTGGGATGGGCGGTGGCTGCGGTGATTCGTGTGGCGGTGGGATCGTCGACAGTGGCGATCACGACGGCGTTGGGAATTGTCGGGCCGCTGGCGCTGGCTCAAGGGGGTGTGAACCTGGAATTGTTGGCCGTTGCGTTGGGTGCGGGATCATTGTTTTTTTCGCATGTGAACGACGGCGGATTTTGGATTGTGAAAGAATTCTTTGGGATATCCGTTTCACAGACGTTCAAGACGTGGAGTGTTGGGACAGTGATTGGATCGGTGGCGGGGTTGGGGTTGACACTTTTACTTCAAGCGATTGTTTAAAAAACGTTTCGGGTTCCGGGTTTTGAGTTGAGTGTAGCTGGTAGATTTTTGATTGGGTTTTTAAATGGGTTTGATGTCTCGATACGGCACTCCGGTTTTGCGGGCCATTGCATGGGTTGGGGTGGTGTTGTGTTGGGATGGATTGTGTTCGGCGGCTGAGAATTTGGTGGTGGTGCCGACAGAGTTGAAGGTGTCGAGTGTTGGGGTGGCGTTGCGGGCTCCGTTGGGATTTCGGTACAGGGCGGGGGAGGCGTTTCCGCTGGAGATCCAGGTGTCGAATCCGGGATCTGCGATGGATGCGGAGATTGAGATTAGTGAAGGCGATGGGCGTGAGTGGGCTGAGCGTGCGATGAACGCGGTGCCGGTGACGCTGTCAGCCGGGACGTCGCGCGTGATGCTGCCGATGCGCGCGCCGGGAATTTCGGCGGCGGTCGTATTGGTTATTCGCGGAGGTGTTCCTGGCGCGGCGAAGGCGGAGTTGTTTCGATCGACGCTGTCGCGTGTGTTGCATCCATTGGCTTCGGG
>JBAXUS010000226.1:0-9546 GCA_037129555.1 Planctomycetota bacterium | reverse complement strand
GCGGCAGCGGCGAACGCAAGCCGTGGGTCAAGCGCGAAGGCGCTGGCGACAGCCGCGGCGGTGATCGTCCGCGCACATTCAGCAAGCCGGGCGGTTACGACCGAGGTGGCGATTCTCGCGGTGGAAGCGGTGAACGCAAGCCGTGGGTCAAGCGCGAAGGCGCTGGCGACAGCCGTGGCGTAGATCGTCCGCGCACGTTCAGCAAGCCGGGTGGTTATGATCGTGGCGGCGACCGTCCACGCGATAGCCGCGAACGCGGTGCTCGTCCGGAAGGCGGCTCCTCCTCACGCTCCCGACCATGGGAAAACGCGCGGCCCCAGAGCGGCGAACGCTCTGAAGGCGGCGGCGGTGGTGGTGTCCGACCATGGGAAAAGAAGCGCGAAGACTAATCGCTCACGATCATAATTAAAACTGCTGCAAAAAAAGCCCCTCGGATTTCGAGGGGCTTTTTGTTTACCATCACGTTTAGAGCGAAATTGAAACACAACTAAACGGTCCCAGTTGCAGTTGCTTGCCACCAGCTTCAGCTGGTGGACCAGGAATCTTACTCCGCGACCAGCAGGCTTCAGCCTGCTTGAATGCGTCATCCAACGAAAAAAGGAATGCTCTCGCACTCCTTCTTCCGTCCCACGCTTCGTTATTTTATTGGATTACTTCGACGCATCCGCCGCTTCGTCTTCCGTGCCGATCTGGTTGAACGGCTTGGCATAATCCTGCTTCATCTTTTCTAGGTCTTTCTTGAAGTCGTCAGTCGCGTGCAAATCGATGATCGTCGGAGTCACGAAGACCATCAAGTTGCTGCCCGAACCACTACGGCTGCGGTGCTTGAACAGGCGACCAATCACAGGCAATTCGCCGAAGACCGGCACTTTGATTTCGGACAAGTCTTCACGTTCCTGGCGCAAGCCACCGATCACACCCGTCTCGCCATTGCGCAGCATCATCTTCGTCACCACGATGCGCTGATTCGTCTGCGGCAAGTCCAACTGGATGCCGTCCGGTCCGATGAAGCGTTGGAATCCAGCCGGCGCGCCGCCCGTTCCACTGCGCTGCAAGCTGAAGTCTTCGGTCTTCGGAATCACGGTCATCAACACATTGTTTTCCGGGCCAGTCACGTGCGGAATAATCAGCAATTGGAAACCCAATTTAATCGGAGAGCCTGACGCTTCACGGAAGCCGGAAACGTTGCCGCCACCCTGCGTGTTGTTCACGAATGACTCTGCGTAGCGCACCAATTCGCCGACTTGGATCGTCGCTTCTTCGTTGTCCAGCGTCACCAACTGAGGTGCCTGAATCACGCGTCCGCTCGTCTTCGTTCGGAACAATTCAAACAACGCATTTGTCGCTTTGAAGCCCATGCTGCCCAGCGCAATATTCGGATTGACCGTCGACCCAGCTACAAACCCACCACCCCGGCTAACAGCGTTGCGCAGATTGAAAATGTCGGTCGAACCCGTGATCGTGCGCGTCAACGGATCCACTGCCTGGCGCGATGCCGAACCGACCGCGAGACTGCCCAGCCACGATTTCGAGATGCCGTTTGATACATCGAATGGGAACGCGGACGACCAATTCGAAACCGGCGACATCGCGAACTGCAAGCCTTGATTCCAATTCACGCCGATGCGTTCTGCGTCTGAATCGGACAGTTCGACCAGCTTCACTGCGACGTGCACCTGCTTCGGAGGAATGTCCAATTTGTCAATGATGCTCTGCATCTGTTCCAACGCCGTCGGCGTGTCGCGGACGACGAGCGCGTTGGCGCGCTTTTCGAACGAAATCGATCCAGCCGACGTCTTCACATGCGAGAGTACATCGATCAGTGACTGCCCAGCGTCCTTCACTTCCTTCGAGCCCGACTTCGTCGCGAATTCACTCGTCAACGTGGCCGTGTACGACGACCCTTCAGGCGATACATAGGCGAGGCGGAAAATCTTAATGTCCAATTGCTGCGATAATTTATCCTTCGTTGTGATGCGAATCGTATTCCGATCATTCACCGTCACGAAATCCAGCGTCTTCACCACAATGTCCAACGCTTCATTCCACGGCACGTTTTCCAAGCGCATGGAGACTTCACCCGTCACTTCAGGCCCGACCACAATGTTCGCGTTGGATTGAATCGCAATCGTATTAATCACATCGCGAATGTCCGCGCGCTGGAACACCATTGAAACTCGTTCTGGCGTGTCAACGTAAATAATGTGGGAGCTGGCCAAGTCACGGTCGTCGATGATCATCCCGTATTTCTTGGCGATAAAATCGAGCACTGCGCGATACGTCACGTTATCCAATCGGAACGTTACGGGCAGCTTGTTATCTTTTTCCTTCACCACGCGGATGTTCACGTTGCTGATCGTGGACAGATAATCCAGCACCTGCTTCAACGGGCGTTCAGTCACATCCAACGTGAACAGCGCACCGCGTTGCTGCGTCGCGGCCACGCTTTTGTCATCGCTCGACGTCGTGATGGATTCAACTCGGCGGATCACCGGCACGGCTGCTTCTTCTTCAGCGCCGAAAACCTGAGCCGCGAGGAATGTCACGACACCCAAACAGACAACCCGCATGAGCGGTCCAACCGTAGGATGTTTGAAAGTACTCAATTTCGTCTCCTGTCCGTTGACGTTTTGCGCCAACTTACGCGCATTTCGTGCCGTAGAGCGTGGCAATGACCAAAATTTTAAACTACTGATACTGTATTATCGGACATTTCGTGCCCAACTGTAAACGAAACAAAGCAAATGCCACGAATTTTCTTTAATCGGCACATTCAACTGTTCTTGTATGCACGGTGTCTTCATTCACCCTGACTCACATTGTGCATCAACACCTACCGTCATTTCAAGCGCGTTCCGTTATTTCTTGCGCCCCGCTTCGGCCAGCAACAGCATCATCTTATAGCCACGGAAATTGAACATCACACGCTCCGGCAGAATTTCATCCACCATCACGTCAGCCGCGTCATTGGACGACTTGACCATCGTCCCTTTATGTACGATTTCGCCGTTGATGATCGCCTGCGAATTCTTCTTCAACGCCATCACGCCGCTGATTTCAATATTCAACGCATCAAAATCGCGCTGAGCCGTCTGGCGTCCCCGCATCTGGTCCGCCGCTTTTCGAGCGCGCAACAGTCGTCCTTTGACAATTTCAAGATCCGGATATTTCGACAGATCAGGAATCGGCTTAAATTCGTCCATGCCTTGATCGCATTTCGTAATCGCCGTATTCGGATCCAATTCCATCAACGACGTTTCAGCCATGCTGCACGCCAATTCCGCCTGGCTCTTTATGCGCTTGAGTACTTCTGGCGCCACGCCTTGAGGTTCTTTGGGATTGGCATTGGGTATCGTAATATCACCGTCTTGGCGATCCACAATCGCGACATTCTTCGTAAACGTAAACGGATCGCGTCGTCCATTGTCGTCGAAAACATAATCGACTTCGAGCGAGCTGGTCGTCGCAGGCTTGTCGGACGGAACACCGTTCGGATCGACCGCAACTGGCGGTGCCACCGGCGGCGGCGGAACAGGCGGCGGCTGTTCCGCTTCACCGGCTCGCGTCGTCAACGCCATTCCCAGCGTCACGACGGCCACAGCCATCCAGCGGCCCAGGTCCCGCATCGTTCCACGTGCGTTTAAAGAATTCGTTCGCATGATGTACCCCGTCTGTCCTTAAACCATCGCTTCTCAGTCAATTCACTCGTGTATCTCAACCCGTCATCCAGCCAATTCGACACCCGTCACGATCAACAGTTTACTGTACGCCGCCGCCAACCCTCGCGCGCGGATAACGGTACGTCACGATGTCCACCGAAATTTCATGCTTCGTGCCCGTCGGAATCATACCGTTGTTCTGAATCGTAAACGACATGTTTTCAAACGCCACGAAACGCGGAAAGCGTTCTTCCATTTCGTTCATCAGCCTGCACCAATTGAAGAAGTCAGCCTTGAACCGGCCCTTCCATGTGTCCTTGATGTAGTTCTTCGTGGTATCAAGTGTCCCCGGCTGAAACGTCACACTCAACTGTTCGCATTTGTATTTGCTCACCAGTCGCGAGATTTCATTGATCAGATTGCTCGTGCCTTCGGAATCCGGCAGCTTGCTTTCCTTCGATGCAAACTCAGCCTTGCGATTCTGCAGCGTCAATTCTTTCAACGGCAATTGAGAGACAATCTTATTCAATCCGTCGATCTCATTCTTGACGGCCTTCAGCTGCGTTTCCTTCGTAGCCATCTCGGACCGCAGCGTAGATAGATAATACCCCACACAGGCATTCAAGAACAGCCCCACTGCGGCAGTCACGATCATCTTCTTCTTTTCCGACCATTCTTCAGCAGCCATGTTTCACTCCTCGTACGAATCAAATGCGTGTCGTTGATCGAGACGGTTTAGTTGCCCTGGTTCTTCGCAGCTGGCATATCAAAGATGAAATTGATGCGGAAATCGGCACCTTCTTTCGGAACAGAAATAGTCTTGACGACTTTCTCATCCAAGCCTTGTAGCACCGAAATAGTTGATGTCGCGATTCCATCCGGGCGCGGTCGTTCAAAACGTGCGCCGATGAATTTGCAGAATCCATAATCTTCCGGAATTGGATTCGGTGGCAACGCACTTTCCGGCGGAATGTTGAACTGCTTTTCTAAATTGCTTAGCAATTCAGTCACTTTATGATTGCGTTCCAACGGCGTCGTAGCCACTGCGTTCCCTTGCATCGTAATCGCGTAACGCCGTCCCGCCGGCAAATAGCGCAACGACGTCGACGCTTCAGGTGCCACTGTGAATGTTCGGAACCAGACGCCTTCAGGAATCGCGTTCGTCAGTCGGTCAAACAAACGCGCATACCGTACACGGCTTAAATTCAAATCGTCCAAATCGGCAATCTTTTTGCTCAAGTCGTCGATCTTCACGGTGATCTCTTCGACTTCCTTCTGCTTGATGATCAAGTTTTGTTTTTCAATGCCAGCAAGCGTGATCTTCTGCGTGATGTTCGGCAGTTCCACCTTGATGTACTTCATGACATAGAAGCACAACCCAAGAAACAAAATCAGGAACCCAACATACATCGCGAACCGGCGCGGCGGGGTGCCTTCAGTCGTTCGTATGCCTTCAGGTAATAAATTGATTTCAATCATCTGGAAACTCCCGGTTTCAGCTTCTGTTTCGTGTTTCGTGTCACTCAATCTCAAGCTTCGGTCCGGCCAACCCGAAACTCGAAACCCGGAACTCGAAACAGTGTTTTACATATTTCGAAGTCGGCTCGCCAATCCCATCGCTATCGCCATATCGCTATTCAATCCCGATCCACTTCCAGGCCCGGTGATTTCCAACCCTTCCGTCGGGTCCCACACTTTGATCGGAAGATTGAAAATCTGCGCTAGCATATTATCAATTCCGGGGAACAGCACCGTTCCGCCCGAAATGTACACTTCCTTCACTTCCTGATCGTACTGATTTTCGTGGTAATCGAACGACAACCGGATTTCGCTGCCGATGTCTTCAAGCACCGGAAGCATCGCGTCCTGCATCGATTCAAACGCACCGCCCGGATCGCGCTTCATCTTTTCGACGTCTTTCGGATCTTCACCGAACCGCTTCGCAATCGCTTCCGTCAAATCGTTTCCAGCCATGAAAATTTCGCGCTGAAAGTACGATGAATTCCCGCGCATGATATTGATGTCCGTCTTGCTCGCGCCGATGTCCACCAGCGCCCGGACTTCCATGTCATTGATTCCCAAGCTCAGGTTGCGCAATTCGAACGCGTTGCCCAACGCCAGAAAATCAACGTCCACTACTTCCGGATTTAATCCAACCGACTGCAACAAATTCACGTGCTCTTCGATCAAATTCTTCTTCGCGGCGACCAGCAACACTTTCATCTGAGCCGTCGCACCACCCGTGTCTTCTTCGCTCGCACCCAAGTCGCGCAAGCGCTGAGCGTCCAATTGAACTTCAGACACATCGAACGGGATGTACTTGTCCGCTTCGTACTCCATCGCTTGCTTCAATTCGTTGTCCGGGATCACCATCATCGGCACTTGGCGGTGAATCACCGACCGGCCCGACACCGCCGACACGCAGCGCTTGGACCGAATCCCGCCTTCGCGCAACGCCTTCTGAATCGCGTCGCCCAGCGCTTCAGGCGATTCGATCTCCGCCTTGCCCATGCCCGAAATCACCAACCCCTGCCCCACCCGGGTCATTTCGACAGCCTTGACACTCGACGATCCGATGTCCAAGCCCAATAGCGATTTCTTGCGTCCGAATAGCATGGTTAATTTCCCTGAAATGTTTCGCGTTTCGTGTTCCGAGTTTCGCGTTCCGTATCAATCAACCCGAAACGCGAAACTCGAAACCAGAAACTATGTCGTTTTCAACAATTCACTGACTTCATTCTCGTCCGGAAACCTACCTAAATTCTTTTTGGAGAAGACTAACTTCCCATCGGCCACGACCTCAAACACCCCGCCCCGGCTTTCGATCAGCGTCGCTTCCACTCCAAAATTCGTTCTCAACTCGTCCGCCAGACCGGCGGCGTTGGGATAAAAATTTCACATCGTACAGTATTCAATCGAGACCTTCATTATTGCAACTCCTTCTCTTTGTCGAGCGCCACGACGCTGTTTTTGTACGCTTTGCGCATCCAATTCAGCGTTCGTCGAATTCCTATCTCCAATGACACCGTGGACTTGTGATCCAACTCCCGTGCCGCTTTGGAACAGTCCACCAACTTCTGCTTGGTGGTCAGCATCTCCGATTCGCGGTAGTCAACGAGTTTATTATCGGACTTACGCAGATGTTTAAGCACTAAATTCGAACAAGTTTCGATGTCGTGATAGTCATTTCCTCCAATATTGTAGACTTCGCCACCCTTAAACTTCCCTGAAATGTTGGCCAACGTCCGCGCCATGTCCCCTATATAGGTGCTCGTCCGCTTGTGCCCTTTATAAACGATGTACGGAATGTTGTGCAGCGCCCGGTAGCAAAACAAGCAGATCACCGACCGATACGGACTGTAAAACTCCCCCGGCCCATACGTATTAAATAACCGCACCCGCACGCTCTGAGTCTTATACTGCGACGCCGAATTCAACACCTGCTGCTCATTGACCCACTTCGACATCGCGTAATCATTGAGCTGCTTGATCTCAACCGAATTCATCACCTCTTCGTTCATCACGCCGTCGTAGTCCCCATAAACTTCAGACGACGAAAAGTAAACCGCCTTGAACCCTTCGCGCTCCTGCATCCGCAAAATGTTTTTGCACCCGACGGCATTCGTCTTCCAAAGATTCTCGTAATAGTCCTCCCCATTCCAGCGCCCAAACTCCGCCGCCAAATGATAGACCACATCAAATTTCCGAGCCTTCGCCGTATACCCGTGAGGCCACCCGCCGCCGGTCCACAAGCGCTCGACCTGGCGAAACTCCCCCACATCGCACCGCGCATAATTCGGAGCGTTATGATGATGCCGCAAATCCAGCACAAAAACATTATGCCCCCGAGCCTCCAACTCCGGCACCAAATGACTCCCCACCGCCCCCAACCCGCCGGTGACAAGAATATTCAACGGCTTCACAGCAGCGGTGTCCACATTTTTTTTGATTCGAGTCGAAGGCAAAATAATTTCTCCGTTAATGCCCGCCGTCAGCCCCAAAGGGGCGAAATAATGTAGCCCAGGCCGTAAGGCCTGGGTCTAAATCGCGCGTAACGAACAAGCCCTGAAAGGGCGGCATAAAAATCGCGCAACCAAACGCCCAGCACAATCCTTCTGCGAACGCGTCGCACTCACACAAATCCACATCCCGGAGGGATGACAGACTTATGACGGCGGAAGATCAAACATGCTCCTATTTTCCTCGATCCTTCGAGCAAAATTCTCAAGATACCCACATTTTTCACAGCGAAACGTTTGAATTCGACCCCACTGCTTGCCTTTAATGGATAATCCACCCCAAAAACTACTTTCGGGCACACCTTCAACCCAACATGCGGCAACATATCCTTGATCTCGATCCAACGTGAAACCCACCTGCATCTCAACATCGCAATACTTGCATTTCGGAATGACCTTCTTCATGTCCCCACCTCCCGCCGTCAGCCCCAAAGAAGCGAAATAATGTAGCCCAGCCAAATGAGCAATTCTCCGCTCACGTGCCTGGGCTACAGTATGCTATCCCTTTGGGGCTGAAAACAACTACTTGATTCTTACCATTCGTGCAAATTTCGACGACTGGCAAGACTAACTGCCAGTACCACACAATGGAGTCGGATTTATTTCAGGCTCTTTAAGAACTCAATCACGTCCAGAAATTCGCCGGCTGACATCACGCCGCCCAAACCTTCGGGCATGCTGCTGACTTTGGTTGTCTTCTTGCTTTGGATATTTTCCTTCAAGATGACTTTGTCTTCCGGCGGTTTCTTGCCACCTTCGACCGCGACTTTCAGCGTGATGGATTTATCGTCTTCGGTCACGACGAAGCCGCTGAGCAATTGGCCGTCGGTTGTGCGGACGTTCGTCGTGACGTACTTCGCGTCCATCTTGGCGCTGGGATTAATGATCGATTCGATCAGGTACTGGACGATCTCTTTTTTGTATTCAGGCTTGGACGCGACGTGAGTCAGGTCCGGGCCGTATTCGATGCCTTCGGTCCAGATTTTGTGACAGCCGATGCAGGCGCTGCGGCGGAAGATGGCTTTGCCGCTGTCGACGTTGCCCTTCAACTTTTCGAGTTCCGCATAAGCCTTCGTGACGTCGTCTTTTTTCGAATCCGGATTCAACAAGGTCTTGATGAATTTCTCGGCCTTTCCGCCGGGTTTCAAGCTCTCGAAATAACTGGATGCGTACGCGCTTCCCGCCGCGTTGGCCTTGGCGAATTCACCTTTTTTAAGTGCCTGCTCCCAGCCAAGCGCGGTGGCTCCGAGCGTGTTGTCGAGCGTGCTCTTCAACCAGTTGTCCATTGGCAGATCGAGGACGGCGAGCGCGGTTTCGGCGGCGTCTTGCGTCGGATAGAAACTGAGCGCGCGGACGGCTTCGAGGCGCACGCGCGGGTGCGGATCTTTCACGGCGGTTTTGATCAGCGCGTAGGCGTCGGCGATGTAGTCTTTTTCGTCTGCGAGGAGATGAATCGCAGCCGCTCGCGCTTCGCCTTGTTTAGCGGCTAGTGCTTTTTTCAAGAGGTCCATATCGACGGCGTGATGGCTCTGCTGCACCCACATCGCTTCGCACAAGTGGTGCTCGTATTCCTTGTCGTTGACGTCCAGTTTCGCCGTCCAGGTTTTGATTGCGGCGACGACTTCGGCGGTCGGGCGGTCGCGCAATTCGTTCCGCGCCCGGTAGCGTGTGCGCGGTTCGTATTCTTTCAATTGGTCGAGAATTTCAGCGGTCGATTTTCCGAACTGCGTGACCGGTTTCAACAGCGGCTTTCCTGTGTAAACCATTCGGTAAATGCGACCGTGGGTTTTGTCGCGGTTGGGGTCGCGTTGGGAGTATTGCATGTGGCCGATGAGCGCGTTGGCCCAGTCGCCGAACCACAGCGCGCC
>JBAXUS010000225.1:0-9621 GCA_037129555.1 Planctomycetota bacterium | reverse complement strand
GTTTGGAGCAGCGCGGAAAGCCGGAATTGATGAGCGTGATTTCGGACGCGGTGCGACTGGTGAAGCCCGGCGGCTATCTGATTTTCGACCATTTTAATTGGGTCAAATTTATCGGCGTCGAGTGGTTTCCGTGGGACTTGTTCTACCACTTCATACCGATGACTCTCGGCTGGATTTTGGAGAGCGGCTTGCCGGTTGAGGAAGTCTCGCTACCCGACGTTGATCCTCAATGGTGGTTGGTGTTGCGCGTGAAGAATTAAAGTAGAGCCGAATTCCATTCGGCTCGTTTTAGCTCCAATAGGAATAAGCCGAATGAAATTCGGCTCTACTTGAAATTACTTCTTGCTGCTGCGTCCGCTGATCGTGCCGATGCCGCCGCTGCTGGACTTCGAGAAGTCAACGGGGGCGAGCGTCTGGAACGGCGAACCGTCCAAGAGCATGGCGACTTGGATCTTGCGCGGCGCTGATTTTCCGCCGCCCACATCCGTCGCGCGGTCGCTGACGCCTTCGGTATCGAAGCCGTTATCGACCATGCCCTTGCTGCTGTAGGTCACCGTCACCGTCGCCGGTTCTCCGCCGACTGTGGTAGTGCCCTTCTTGACTTTGGTTGAAATCTTCAGGCTCTTCAGAACGCCTGGAGTGCCTGAGCCTTCGACCGTTCCCGGGACGGCGCCTTTTCCGTTCTTGTCAATCGTCGTTTTGGCGACGATATTTCCGATAGCGATCCAGAACTCGTAGGGCTGGCCGATTGTGACGTTCGGGGGCAAATTGATGTTCCCTGCGAACGTCACCGTGTCTGTGGCTGAAGCACTTCCGAACGCGAATTTGCCCTTCATTGATTTCAACGTGATGCTGGCATCGTTCGTCGGTTTTGTCCGCACGCCCGGCGCTTCGGCTTGAACTTCTTTGCCGTCGCGAACGTGTGTCGGATAATCGCTCGTTTCTTTGGAACTCAACGGCATCGTGATGCGCGACTTGCCCGCGACTACTTTCGTGTCGCTGTTCACGGCGGTTGTCTTCGCCACAAAGAGTCCGCGATTGTTGAAATCGTGAACCGGACGCGTTCCCGTAGTCTTCGACGAGCGTCCGGCCACATCACCCCAATCGGTCGATACGTCGTATGCAGCCCGGGTCAGGGAATCGACATTGATGCCCAATTGAATGACGCCGCCGTCGCTGGCCATGACCTTGACTTCGAGACCATCCAGCGGCGCGACAATCGGCGGAGCTTCGAGCAACACGTTGACAATATCCGCCGCACCTGACGCCGGTTCCGGAATCGTCTGGAGCGTCGTCTGCGTCACCGTCGAGAATCCGTCCGTCACCGTCATCGTGATCGGCACTGACGGGAACGTGTAATGCGTGTACACGTGTGAAACCGTGGTGAATGTTCCCTGCTGGAACGTTCCCGTGATGTCAGGTTCTCCGTCGCCGAAATTGAATGTATAGGTCAGCATGTCCGTGTCAGCGTCCGTCGCCGTGATTTTGTAGGTCACGGTCTGGTTCTTCAATCCCGGATTTTCGTCGCTCGTCAACGGCGGAATGACCGGCAATTGGTTTGGAGCAATCGTGATGACCAGAGTCTTCGATTCCACACCGCTGACATTCGACGATTCAATCGTCGAATTCGTCACACCGACTGTCGTCGGAATGCCGACGATCGAATTCGTCAGTGTATCGTAGGTCAGTCCCGGCGGCAGGCCGCTCGCGTTGAATCCCGTCGGGAGATTCGTCGCCGTGATCGTGTACGTGAACGGCAATCCGACTACACCCGCCGCCGTGAATGGGCTCGTGATCGTCGGGTGGATGAGATTCACATTGAGAACATTCGTGTTATCGCTGCTGGGCGTGTAGTTCACATTGCCGCTGTAATTCGCGACGATCTGATACGCGCCCAATCCCGTGCCCGCCGGTACGACGAAGACCACGGTTCCGACACCGTTGACCAGCGTACCCGATACTTGCGCCGGGCCGAACGGAGTCGCACCATTAAAGACCTGGAACGAGACCGTACCTTCATTCACCGGCCCATTTGGTGACGTGACAGTCGCACTCAACGTAACGTTTTGATTCGCAAGTTGATTGATCGGCACGTTTGCTGTCGCAACCGTTGTGGTCGTCGGAGCAATCGTCACCGACAGTGACTTGCTGCGGTCGGAATTGATGTTGTAATTCGCTCCACCGTCGTATGAAGCGTCGATCTGGTACGTCCCCAATGGCGTTCCGCCCGGCAGCACATACGTCGCAGTGGCAACGCCGTTGACGAGAGTGGCAGAAAACGCGGTGGTGCCGACTGGCAATCCGCCGTCCAGCACGTCGAATGATACCGTGCCTTCATTGATGATCCCGGCGGGCGAAGTGACCGTCGCGGTCAAGGTCACATTTTGATCCGCCGAACCGTACACCGTCGTCGAGTTCGTGGCGACGGTTGTGGACGTCGTGAGAATCACCGTCAATTTCTTCGTACTGTCCATGCTGGGAGCGATGTTCAAACTGTTGCCATATGACGCGACAATCGTATACATCTTCGCAGGCAGTCCTGCAGGCAGCGAATACGAAACCGACGCGACGTTGTTCAGCACCGTCGTTGATGTCACTGGCGTTCCCACTGGCGACGCTCCGTCCATGATTTGGAACGTTACCGTGCCCTCATTCACCGTGTTGTTCGGAGACGCGACCGTTGCATTCAACGTCACGTTTTGCGCAGACTGCGTATACGTCACACTGGCATTCGCTCCCGTGGTAGTTGATGCAATCACGAAAACCGTGAAGATCTCCGTCGTGTCACTGCTGCCCGTCACATTGCCCGAACCACTGTACGTCGCGTTGATCGAATAGACGCCCACCGGCGTGTTGCCCGGAATCGTGTACGTCACCGTCGCCACGCCATTGACAATCGTCGGCGACGTGACCGCCGTGCCAATGTTCGATGCGCCATTCTTGACTTGAAACGTGACGGTCCCTACACTCAGCGTACCCGCAGCCGACGTGATGTTCGCTATGATCGTCGCAGTTTGGTTCGAGACATTAAACACGGTGAAACTGGTCACCGCGTCCAGCGACGTGGCTTCTGGCGAGACGGTCAATGTGTGCGTGTTGTTCGACCCGTTGAAATAATTGGTCGTGTTTCCCAACGTCGCGACAATCGTATACGTCTTCACTGCCAAACCCGCAGGCAGAGCATACGACACGGACGCCGTCCCATTGTTGATTGTGCTCGACGTCACCGCCGTCCCAACGTTGGCCGCTCCGTCTTTGATCTGGAACGTAATCGTGCCTTCGTTGACGATGCCAGCAGGGGAATTGACCGCCACATTCAGCGTCACGTTCTGCGTTCCAACTCTGTAGTTGGTCGTCGGATCGGCTGGAATAATCGCCACCGGAGCCGTGTTGATCGTCAGCGTTTGCGAGTTGCTGAAACACCCCTGGAAATTGGCACTGCCCGAATAGGTCGTCTCAATCGTGTAGAGGCCTGCGGGCGCACCGGGTGGGAGCGCGTAGTTCACGGTTCCTGAATTCACTGAGATGCCTGTTAATGGTCCGCCAATCGGCGTCAATCCGAACTTCAATTGCAACGTCACCGTCCCACCCGAAACGGTCGTTCCCGGCACAGAATTGATGGTCGCATTGATGCCGATGTTCTGAGCCGCCTGATCGTACGTGGTCGGATTTCCGACAGCCGCTCCAACAATCGTCGGAGCCTTTGTGACGGTCAACAATTTTGTGTTGTCTGAACTGCCTACAAAATTGCTCGAACTGCCATACGTCGCGACAATCGTGTACGTCCCCGTGGCAGTGCCGCCGGGAAGGACATAACTCACCGACGCAGCACCGCTCGCGACTGTCGCAGACACTACAGCCGTCCCGACATTCGACGCGCCACTCATCAATTGGAACGTCACCGTGCCTTCATTGATTGGACCGCCAGCCGATGTCACCGATGCGTTTAATGTCACGTTTTGATCGTTGTCGTCGTAAACCGCCGACGCCGCCACGGTCGTCGTCGTCGTTGCCGCCGGATTCACCGTCAACGTGCGGGTGTTGTCGCTGCTGGTTTCAAAATTCACTGTCGGATTGAAGGTCGCGACAATCGTATAATTCTGCGCCGCCAATGCTGCGGGCAAGGCGTACGTCACCGATGCTGTTCCGCCCGACACTGTCGCCGACGTGACCGCTGTCCCAACGTTGCTCGCGCCATTCTTGATCTGGAACGTCACTGTTCCTTCGTTAACCGTGCCGTTCGAGGACGTGACCGCCGAATTCAGTGTCACGTTCTGAGCCGTCGTTTTATACGTGACTGATGCGTTCGACGCAGCGGTCGTCGTCGTCGCCGCCCGATTGATGACGATCTGATACTGCTTCGTCGCGATTCCATCTTCCGCCGTCACAACCGTATTGATCGTGTTGAGTCCGACGTTCAATGTGATCGCACCACTGGCCGTTCCCGACGCGACAGTTGTGCCGTTTACTTTCACAGACGCATTCGTGTCCGTCAGCGTCGGCGTCACCGTGATGCTTGTCGTCGCGTTCGTCACGTTCGCCGTGTAGCTGATCGTGCCGCTCGCAAACGTGGGTGTCAATGTTCCTGAACTGATCGCCAGATTCGACAGATTCGGATTGTTGTTCAAGGATCGGAACGTGAGGTCCGAACCGTTCGTCGTACCGACCGAGTTGACGCCCTTGATGCGGTAATGATACGTCGTGTTCGGCGTCAGGCCGGTCAACGTCGCGCTGGCAGGCGCGGATGTTCCCGTCGAAAGCGTGGACGGTGTCGCCGACACACTCGTGCCGTAGGCTACTGTCGTGCCGTAATCGAACGTGAAGGTCGAGCTGACGAAGTTGGCATTCACGGTGGCGTTCAAGGTTGCGCCGACACCCGTAATGGAGGTCGCTGCGAGCGTCGTCACCGTCGGCGGCTGGCCGGCCTGCAACACGAGATCGTTGCCATCGCCGCCGCTGTAATTGGAAACGAATTGATACGACGTTGCATTGAACGTTCCTGAAATCAGGCCGCCCTGCGCGAGATTCGTGAATGTTCCGGTGATGGGACTTCCGGAGGTGTTGTTGATGATCGTGAAGAACGATCCCGGCGTCGGAGCAGCACCCAGCGTCAGGCTCAATGTCTTGCCGGTTGCGGTAAAACCGTTCGACGAAATCGGTACGTCTGTCGCCACTTGCCCGGCGACGATGCCACCGGTTCCGGGCGTCAATGTGACGAGCCCGGTGTTGCCGTTCAAGGCGTTGCCGCCACCGTTGACATTGATCTTTCCTGCACCGCTTGTCGATTGAATCACATTCGTCGCCGCACCCGCTGTTGTCGCTGTAGTCGCAGATGCAAAGGTGATGTCGCCGATTTGTGTTGTGTCGCCGAACGTGATCGAACCCGCCGCGCTCGTGACAATCTGAGCCAATTCAGCGTCTGTCAGATTGACACCAGCCACCGCCGAATTCGTTCCGCCGATGCTCATCGCCCGACTGGCCACCGATGACTGGATCGTCACCAAGGTCGTGGCCGCGACGGACACGGGCAAAATCTGCCTGATGGTGTTGTTGCCGGCATTCGCAACGTAGAGGTTGCTCCCCGCTGGATCGAAAACCAATCCCCGCGGAGTGTTCAAGCCGCTGGCATACAAGGTCACCACGCCCGCAGGTTGAGTCACCGTGTAAACGTTACCATTATCGGTGGCGGCGAAGAGGGTTCCCCCAGCTCCGACAGTCACACCCGAGACGAGGTCTGACCCGAAACCGCTATAGGTGGCGAGCAATGCGCCAGCCGCACTGAATTTCCTTACGACTCCGCTGGCGCCGGCAGCTGCGTTGCCCACATAGACATTGTTGCTGGCATCGACAGCCACACTATAGGGAGCCGGAACATTAGCGAAGACACTCGCGACGCCACTCGTCGTCACTTTGTCGACCGTGGAGCCCGGGCCCCCGCCCCATTCTGGAATGTAGACATTATCGGCGGAGTCGATGGCGATCGATTGCGCGTCGTAGCCGGAATACGCTCCCGACGTGACGATATTGCTGGTGATCAGAACGCCTGCCGAGCTGTACTTGCTGACCTTGTTCGTCGGGTTCGCCTGCGCCACGTAAAGGTTGCCAGCGGAGTCGAAGGCCAAGCCAGCAGCATTTGCGACGGAGCTGATGAACGTGGTCACCGTGCCGCTCGGCGTGATCTTGCTGACCGAATTCGCGCCGAAGTTCGCGACATAGAAGTTGCCGGCAGCGTCTCTCGCGAGGCCGAATGGAGAACTCAGCCCGGAACTGACGAAGGTGCGGACCAGCGGCGATTGGGCAGTGCTGCTCCCGACGCTGGCCGTGCTGGCGATATCGGTGTCCGCGCCGCGAAGATTAATCGTGGCACCAAACACATTCGACCCAGCATTGATCGTCAACGTTCCGGTTCCATTGTCGCCAGCACTCGCCGCCGTCAAATCCGCGCCCAAGTTCAACGCCGCCGTCCCGCTGTTGACCAAACCGTTTACCGCCAGATTCGTCCGCGACGTGACATCAATCGCACCATTTGCTGTTGCAACACTTCCGAGCGTCAAGCTGCCCAAACCATCGACAAACACGGTGCTCGCGCCAGCTACGTTAACGACCTGCTGCGCCGTGTTCGTGTTGTCCGCAAATTGAATCCGGTTCGTCGCCGTCCCGACCGGTCCGCTTGTGTTGATCGTCACCGAAGCAGCCGTCGTTGAAATCTCCGCCGTTGTGTTGTTCGCGCTTGTCGCCGTCACGCCGCCCATTCCAGCCGTCATCGAAATCAGACTCGTTCCGCCGTTCAGCGCTGTGGCCGTTCCCGCCGCGTCATCAAGCACGATCTTTCCGGCACCGCTTGTCGATTGCAGGACATTGATCGCCGCGCCCGCAGTTGTTGCAGGCGTCGCCGTCGTGAACGTGATGTCGCCGGTCTGAGTGGTGTCGCCGAACGTGATCGAACCTGAGGCGCTTGTGACAATCCGAGCGAGTTCGACGTCGGTCAGATTGACGCCGGTGACGGCGTTGTTGGCGCCGCCAAGGCTCATCGGAAGAGAAGCGACGGACGAACGAATTGCCACCGAGTTCGCGGCCACGGTGCCGATCGTCAATTTGTTGACCGTGTTGGTGGTGGAACGCTGCGAGTAGTACACGTTACCACTGCCATCGACTACTACCCCATTAGACGTGGCTGGCAAACTGCCGATCAGGACAGTGCCTGTCCCGCCACCGGGAGGTGCCTTCACGATCGTGTTGGAAGCAGAAACGTAGACGTTGCCGCTTGCATCGAGCGCCACGCCGAAGGGATTGCTCAAGCCGGTCATAAACGAGGCATTGATGGCGGCACCGGTCGGGCCGAATTTGCCGACCCTGTTCCCAACACCATCCGCAACATAAAAGTTGCCGCCCGAGTCCATGGCGATGCCTTGCGCAACACCCATTCCCGTGATGAAATTGAGGTTGATGGCGGTTCCGGTGCTGTCGAATTTTGATACGCGTCCGGCCAATCCGTCAGTGACGTAGACGTTGCCGCTGCCGTCGACGACCACGCCGCGCGCATCGTTGGTGCTGGTCGTGGCCAGCGAGCCGTTGAGCAACGTTCCCGACGAATTGTACTTTTTCACGACGCCGCCTGAGATGGAGCACACATAAACGTTTCCAGACGAATCAACCGTGATTCCGGCTGGGGAAGTGATTCCCGAAGCGAACGTGCTCGTGGCACCGCCCGGCGCAACCTTGATGATTGAGCTCCCGCCGTTGTTGGCCACATAAAGATTCCCGCTCGCATCGAAGGCCATTCCCCACGGATCGTTGAATCCCGTCGCGTACGTGCTGCCCGACGTCGCGGAACTCACGCCGCCGACGGTCGCCGTGGAAGCAATGTCGATATCCGCGCCGCGCAACGCGATGTTGGTTCCGAGGACACTGACACCGGCGTTCACCGTCAATGTGCCCGTACCGTTATCCCCTGCCCCCGCCGCCGTCAAATCCGCGCCCAAACTGAGCGCTGCTGTCCCGCTGTTCACCGTGCCATTCACGGCCATATTCGTCCGCGATGTCACATCAATCACACCATTTGCTGTTGCAACACTTCCGAGCGTTAAACTTCCCAAACCATCCAAAAACACGCTGCTCGGCGGTGTCGTCGTCCCAACATTCACGACCTGTTGCGCGGTGTTCGTATTATCCGCGAACTGAATCCGGTTCGTCGCCGTCCCGACCGGACCGCTCGTGTTGATCGTCACCGATGCAGCGGTCGTCGAAATCTCCGCCGCCGTGTTGTTCGCGTTCGTTGCCGTAACGCCGCCTGTTCCAGCGGTCAACGAAATCAAACTCGATCCGCCATTCAGCGCCGTGCCTGTGCCTGTTGCGTCATCGAGGATGATCTTTCCGGCTCCCGCCGTCGCTTGCAGCACATTGATCGCCGCACCCGCCGTTGTTGCAGGCGTCGCGGTCGTGACCGTTACGTCGCCCGTTTGGGCCGTGTCACCAAACGTGATTGATCCCGCCGCGATCGTAAAAATCCGAGCTAATTCCGCGTCGGTCAGATTGACTCCAGCCACCGCCGAGTTCGTTCCGCCGACGCTCATCGGGCGGGAAGCAACCGAGGAGCGGATGGTGACCGTGTTGGAAACGGGGTTTCCAGGTGCAACCTTGGTGATAGTATTGCCTTGATTTATCGTGTAAAGATTTCCGCTGCTGTCAAAGGCCACGCCAACATTGCTTGACGTTGTAGCCGTAAACGAACTGACCGCTCCTGCCGGGGTGATTTTTGAAATCCGGAATGCTTCCGCGCAATACAGATTGCCACTGCCGTCGAACGCTAAGCCTTTCGCAGTGGTCAGCCCCGATGCGACAAATGTCGTGACCACACCGCCTGACGTTATTTTCGAAATGGTGTCGTCAGAACCGCTGGCGAACAAATTGCCTGCACCATCGAAAGCAATGTAATTAAATATGCCCGACGCCTTTGTCGCGAAGGTTGAAACGGCTCCACCGGGCGTGACCTTTTGAATCATGCCCACGTCGTTAGCCACATACAAATTGCCACTGATATCAAAAGCCATTCCTCTGTTCGGACTGCCCGGCACCGTGACGAATGTCGAAAGGACTCCGCCTGGCGTGACCTTATAGATCGCCCCGGTTCCGTAGGATGAAATATACAGGTTTCCCGCAGCATCGAAGGCGAGTCCTTGCATAAATGACGACAGTGCGGCATTACTAATAAATGTAGATACCACGCCCGCAGGCGTGATCTTGGACACGAGGTCGTTACCCGCGTTGATACCCGCGCTGTAGATGTTACCCGAGCTATCTACCGCCAAGGCGATTGTGTTGGCGAGTTGATTGTTTGTCACAAATGTACTGGCCGTCGTCGTGGCGTTGACACTTCCAATGGTGCCCGTGGCATTCACATCCACATCCGCGCCGCGCAAAGTGATGTTCGCGCCGAACACATTCGCCCCAGCATTGACCGTCAACGTTCCGGTACCATTGTCCCCTGCTCCGGCTGCCGTGAGATCGGCACCGAGTGAATTGGTGCCAGTCCCGCTGTTGATCGTCGCTCCTGCTGCGACGACAAGATTCGTCCGCGATGTCACATCAATCACACCATTTGCTGTTGCAACACTTCCGAGC
>JBAXUS010000224.1:0-9623 GCA_037129555.1 Planctomycetota bacterium | reverse complement strand
ACAATTTCGCGATCTCCGGCAACTGCCCCTGCATCACGCCCGTCGAGGTCTCGCCATGCACCAACGCGACGACTTTCGCCGGCTTTTCTTTCAACGCCTTCTCAATCTCGTCCACCTGAGTCGCACGACCCCAAGGCACCTTCACTTCGCGCACCGTCGCACCGCAGCGCCGTCCGATCTCTGGCATACGCCCGCTGAAGACGCCGCCGTTGCAGACGATCAACTCGTCACCCGTTTCGAGTAGATTCGCCAGAGCCGTCTCCATCCCGGACATGCCAGTCCCGGCGATCAGCAGCGTCAGCTCGTTTTTCGTGACAAACACCTCGCGCAGCATCGCTTGCACGGCGTCCATCGTCTTAAAATACGTCGGATCCATATGCCCCACCGTCGGCATCATCATCGCCCGATACACGCGCGGCGGCACAATACTAGGCCCCGGCCCCATCAACACACGCGACGGAGGATCGATTTCAAGATACGACATGAGAGCACTCCTTTTAGTATCCAAAGAAAGAATATCACATATTATTATCGTCCCCCGCCCCCAATTTTCAACACCACAATCCCAATGTTCCACGTGGAACATTCCGCCGCTGTTTCCCCCTCTCCCTCAAGGGGAGAGGGAACAGCGCAGCAAGTCCAATGGTGCACCTCTCAAGAGTAGTAAAATAATTTAAAATTGCATCACATGTGCATATGAAGTAATCTACTCAGTCGTCATTCACACGTATCATTGCTGTTCTTTCTGCAAATTCAATGGAGAAGTCGCATGCGCCTACATTCTTTGGCCCATTCCCCGTCGCGTCTCGTTGCGTTGATTCACGTTTGTTTGCTGGTCGCCCTGGGATCGCTGACGGCTCACGCTGCGACACCCGGCATCATCAATTACCAAGGCCGTGTGCAATCCAACAGTGTCGATTTCACCGGCACCGGACAATTCCGATTCGCGCTCGTCAATGGTGCGGGGACTCAAACGTTGTGGAGCAACGACGGCTCCAGCACCACCGGCAACCAGCCCACTGCCGCCGTTTCATTAACCGTCACAAAAGGTCTTTACGCCGTCATCCTCGGTGACACCACCTTGACCAACATGACGACCATCCCCACCAACGTCTTCAGCGCCAATTCGGACGTGCGCCTGCGCGTATGGTTCAACGATGGCAACAACGGCGTCCAGCTCCTGTCGCCCGATCAGCGCATCACGTCTGTGGGCTACGCGATGGTGGCGGGTTCGGCGGATTCGTTGACAACTCCGATTACCCTGTCCGGCGATGTGACCGGAACATCATCTGCATCAGTGGTGTCATCTGTGGGCGGTGTGACAGCAGCCAACGTGGCGAGCGGCGCAAACGCGGCCAATGCGGCGACGACCGCCAGCACTCCGAGCACAATCGTCTTGCGCGATGCCAACGGCAATATTCCCGGCCTGTCCTCTACCGTAACACTGACCGGTGACGTGACAGGTTCCTCCGCGGCCAACACAATTGCAGCCTCCACGGTCACCGGCAAGGCCATCACGGGTTTCGTTTCCGGTGCGGGTGCGGTGACCGCCTCTGATACGATTTTGACGTCGATCAATAAGATCAATGGCAACGATCTGCTCAAGGCGCCTCTCGCTTCGCCGACATTTACAGGCACGGTGACTGCTCCGACGTTCGCTGGAAACTTGACAGGCAATGTCAACGGCAATGTGAGCGGTTCGGCTTCGAGTGTGACGGGCGTCGTGGCCATCGCCAACGGCGGCACCGGTTCAGCGACTCAGAATTTTGTCGATCTTTCGACCAATCAGACCGGCATTGCGGGCAACAAGACGCTGACCGGGGTTTTCAATGTGTCAACCGCCTTTACGGTTGAACCTCGATCGAGCAATACCGGTGCAGGCAATCTTTTTATCGGATCCGGGGCTGGCATTTCAAACACGACGGGGGGCGGAAATATTGCTCTGGGCACCCAAGCACTCAAAAGCAATACCACGTCAAACAATTCTATAGCCATCGGATTTCAGGCGCTCTTCAACAATACGACCGCGAGCAGCAACGTCGCTACCGGCACACAGTCGCTTTACTCCAACACCACGGGATACAACAATACCGCCTATGGAATCTATTCGCTGGAATTCAATACAACCGGATTTACTAACACCGCGTTTGGAACGGTCTCCCTCCTCAATGTGACGACTGGCAGCAACAATACGGGTATAGGATTCGGCGCCGGAAGCAATTTGACGACAGGCAGCAACAACATCGACATCGGTCACTTAGGCGTCGCAGCCGAATCGAACACCATTCGCATCGGCACACCCGGCACACACACCACCACCGTGCTCTCAGGCAACGTGGGCATCGACACTCCAACCAACCCGGTTCACAAGCTGGATGTCCATTCCACGAACGGCGCAATACTTGCCGTCGGTGATACCGTTAACGGCGGAGGCGGCACCGGCAATCCCCCCTATCTTTACATGTTTACCGACAACACCAACGCGTATTCTGGATTACACGAACGCAGCGGCAGAGATTTTGTTTTCTTAAACACACCGAACGGAACGGGTGTGGCGACTGAATACATGAGAATCAAGGCGGGCGGCAATGTGGGTATTGGTACGCCTACTCCGAATGCCCTGCTTGATCTCAGCAGCACGGTGCAAACAAAAGAACGCCTCCGTCTGTCCGGAAATGATTATGCAAACAGTGGAAACGTACCGTCAGGGATTTCGTTTCTGCTGCAACGCAACTTGATCAACCGCGCCGACCTTTTCATCGGTCAAAGTGCGGCCTTGACCTCCAATACAACCAACGGCGGAATCCGCATTATTCCAGCCGGAATTCAAGGTGGCCCCCAAGGTGACGTCAACTCAATCGATGCTGTTTCCACGGACGGAACCACGATCAAAGATCTTGTACTTAATACCACGTTGCGAATGGTCGGATCGACAGGCAACGTTGGCATCGGGACTCCATCGCCTGCATATAAACTAGACGTGACGGGCGCCACGTACCCGCAAATGAGAATCGGCGTTGCGCCGGCTGCATTTGCTGTGAAAGCCCTTAATATGGGTTTCAACACCGCGCTTGGAACCATTGGCGGCGGATGCATCCAACCCGAGGAGCAAAGTAATTTCTTTCGAGATCTATACCTTTGCCCATTTGATGTTATTAACTCTCATGTCGCCATCGGCCAAACCACCGCCCCCTCCCATTTGCTGACCGTCAACGGTATTTGCCGCTCTACGTCCGCCAGTTTCGTGACCAGTTCCGATCGCCGCGTCAAAGAACATATCGAACCCGTTTCCGGTAGCCTCGACCGCCTGTTGAAACTGCGCCCCGTCACCTTCGATTACATCGCTGAATTCCGCACGGGACGCAACGGGCTGGACAAACAACAGACCGGTTTCATCGCGCAGGAAGTCCAGACCGTCTTTCCCGAGATGGTCAGCCAAAACACTGAAAAAGTCGGCAGCCGTGAAATCAAAGACTTCCACGTGCTCAATACATCCAACCTCACCCCGCATCTGGTCGCTGCCGTTCAGGAACTCAAACACCGTCACGATGCGGAAGTGAAATCCCTGCAAAGCGAAAACGCCACTCTAAAGGCACAACTCGAAGCGCAGCACAAGCGCCTCGCAGAACTTGAAGTCAAAGACAAAGCCCGCGAAGCACGCCTCGCACGGATCGAAAAAGCGCTCGGAGACGACGAACCCAAGGCGGTCAACACACGGTTTGAAGCGAAGTAAACTGGCTTTCACATCTGTCGTGACGTGAAAACCGGAATCAGCACACGGCTGATTCCAACGGATTACATTCAGCTTCAAATAGATTCTGTATTCGTGTTTTGCACCAGGAGAAGAGCATGCAACTCGCTCGATTAAAACGAAACGTCCTCGCCGCTCTGTTCATAGCCGCGTCCAGTTGCGCCTACGCCGCCACACCCGGCGGCAGCAGCGCGGCCTACGCCGTCAACACCGACACGCTCACGTCCGGTGGCGGGCGCAATTCCAGTGTGTCGTACTCCAACGTTGCAGACATCGGCGGCCTGCCAGGCGTCATCACCGGCACGGGCTACACCGACAAGAGCGGCTACATCGCTCAGTTGGCTCAAGTAGAACCGACGACCCTCGTCGCTGACAACATCACAGCCGGTTCCAATGCGTCGACGTACACAGTCAATCTGACCGCGACGGTCTCGTCCACGGCCGGCAGCGTCAATTCCGGCACCGTAACATTTACAGTCAAAAACGGAGCGACCGTTATCGGCACGGCGACAACATCCGGGACCGTAGTCAGCGGTTTAGCCCAAGTCTCGTATTCCATACCCGGTAACACCCCGGGCGGATCGTACCAAATCACGGCGACATACAGCGGCTCAGACGATTTCGCCGCAAGCAGCACGACCGCAGCCGGGACGCTGACGATCACCAGCACGATCGCCACGACCACCAGCGTCCTGCTCAACTTTTCGATTGTCAAGAAAAGCAACTTTGTTCAGACCGTGACACTCTCCGCGCTCGTCATCGGAAGCCCCAGCGTCAATGAAGGCACGGTCACGTTTCAAATTCTCGACAACACCCAAACACTCGTGGGCAGCGCGGTCACGTCCAACCCGGTGGTCGGCGGAAATGTGTCCGTCATGTATTCAATTCCCGCTGCACCCGCGACCGGACTGTATACGGTCGTTGCGACATACAACGGAACGTCGAGCTATTCAGCCAGCGCGGATCAAACCAAAACGTTCTCCGTCGCTCTGGCGGACCCGCCAGGCATTCTCCCGCTGACCATCGACCGCAACCCAGCCGTCATCAACACGCCCGTCACGATCACAGCCAACGCGCAATCCAATTCCGGCCTCCCGCTGAACTACACCTTTAATCTGTTCACTCACGGCAGTCCGACGTTGATAAAAGTATTGCAGGACGGCGCGAACTCTTCCGTGACCACCACATTCGTGTCTGAAGGCGACTTCGACATCAGCGTTGTCGTCTCCGACGCGTTCTCTTCCACAGCCGAATCCGTGCGCCTCGAAGTCTTCCCGCTGGGGCCGAATGCCGGGACGACGGTTCCGAATATTTTGGATGCCAGCGGAGCCAACAATCCGGTGGACAACCTCGGCATCGTAGTCAGCACCAGCCAGGGCGGTGCGTTGAATTTCGATGCCACCACCAATGGTATCACCGTGCGAGCCAGCGGCGACACCTACACCTACACAATCCCTGAGCAAACCGCCACCGATCCCGACCGACCGTTGACCGGTGCCAAATTTACATCCCAGGGCATCCGGGTCGTTCAACTCGACGCCGTCATCGGCGGCACAGCCAAACGCTCACGTTTGATGCTACCGATCAGTGTGCCCGAAACGGACCCCTCGAACGCCAAGACTGATACGCGCACGAATAAAGGCATTAAGAGCTACAGTGTCAAAGGCAAGCTCAAGATGGCCAAAACAAGCACCGTTGCTGTCTCCGATATAATTGAAGTCTCGTCCGGTTTAGCGTTGACGGATATGACCACGATCGAGTTTGGAGCCAGCAGTTTTCGAACGAAAATAACCGTGGACACGAAAGGCAAAGTCCTCTCTCAAACCGGCTCGACTCACATCAGTAAAGTGAAAGTCACCATGCCCAAACTCCTCGACAAAACCACGCGCAAAACACTTCTAGGCGCGACGATGACGATCACATTCTCAATGACCGGAACAGGCGCAGAATTGGCCGACAGTGGCTTGGGCGAAGGCGGATTGGCAAGCGACGGTGTCGGTAAAGTCGCCAACCCGGTAAAAGGCACCACGTTTGTACGCCATCTCCAATGCTGCGCCATCGTGGCCGGCATGACCTACCAATCCACGCTGATGATTCTCTATTCACCCGACAGCGATTTCGGAAGCATCTCCGGACGTTCAGCCAAATAACAACTAGCGAATGGGTGCCAGGGAGCAGCACGCTGCTCCTTGCTGTTAGGCACTCGTCATCAGCGTCTACGTGTCGTACAATTTCACATCAACCACGCATGTTAAAACGCGCCCTCCTCACCTGTCTCCTGCTCATCCCGCTAACCGCATCGCGCGCCAACGAAGACGCCCCCATCGTTGGCGCGATTCGCTGGGATGCGTGGTATGGTAAAAGCAATATCGTGTCGGCGGTCGAGTCCGCGCTGGGCCAGCCCAAGTATCATTTTCGCCTGCCGTGGTTCGCGCGAATCATCAACGAAAATGCCGTCAGCATCAATGGCGACGCGCCGTCCAGCATGGATCAGGAACTCGCGTATGCGGCTCAAGCCGGGCTGAATTACTGGGCGTTTTTGGACTACATCAATGAAGCGCCAACCATGTCCATCGCGCTGAATAACTACCTTGCTGCAAAGGACAAAAAAGGTATCCGCTACTGCCTGATCGAGGAAGGCGCACGCCTCGACCGCATGGGCATCGCCGCCTGGCCCAAACTCGTAGAACACTTCCGCCGTCCCAATTACCAAACAGTCCTCGACGGTCGACCGCTATTGTTCCTCTTCGAAAAAACCACAAAGCTCGGCAAGACAGAATGGGACGAATTGAAACGCCTCACCCTCGCCGCAGGTCTCAAGACGCCGTATCTCGTTTTGATGGGAACGAACGCTGAAACAGAACGCACACGCATCGGCTTCGATGCGGTCTCCGAATACGCCTGTTCAGGAAAAGGCTACACAACCGATCCCGAAAGCTACGCGAAACTCACATCACTTTACGTGCGGAAATACCTGTGGGATAAATGGAAGAAAGATCGAACGCCCTGCATCACATTCGCCACCGCAGGCTGGGATACGCGCCCGCGCCAAGAACGTCCGCCAGCGTGGTGTACGTGGGTCAAAGCCACACCCGATCTCACACCGCCCGCGCAACAAAAACCGCTCATCGACGCCACCACGGCCACGTCTGACGAACTCGCCGAGCACCTCCGCGAAGCCCTCGCTTGGACCAAAGCCAATCGCGATCTCAATCCCGCCAACACCATCATCATCTACGCATGGAACGAACACGACGAAGGCGGCTGGCTCCAACCCACACTCGGCACCGACGGCCGCCCGAATGACGAACGCATCAAAGCCTTGGCGCGCGTCTTACGCCCGCAGAAATAAGCGTAAATACTTATTTAACAATATACGTCGCCGTAGCCTCACCCGAATAGCTTTTATCGCCAATCACGACATTCACGGTGACAGGGAATTGATGCACACCTTTTGTCATATCTAAATTGTAGCTACTAAACTGACTCTGCAGTGGCACACGCTTGACATTCATCGTAACAGGTACGTTCGAAACAGCCGTCAACCCTCTGACTGTCTTGGTCGATAACTTCAGAGTTCTATCGGTGCTCAATCCTTTAGCCGTCAGAGTTGCCGAATGTTCAAACCCGCCAATCGTGACAATCGCGTTGGCGTTTTCCAACTGAAATCCGATAGGCAACGGAACGTTTCCGATGACCGAAATCGAATCATGTTGAGTCTTCGTATCGAAGGCCAAGTAAACCGCCGAAACCGTCATCGGTGAACTACCCTTGTTGATTGTGGCCAAAACCAAAACAGAAATGCTGCCACCTTTTCCGTCCGTTATTCTGACGATGACATTGTATTGCGCGTCAGTCGCATATGTTTTAGATACAGTAGATCCGACACACGTCGTACCGTCACCCATGTCCCACGTGTACGTCAGCGGATCGTTGTTGGGATCCGCAGCCGCGATCGTAAACATCACAGGTTGTCCGGCAATTCCAGGATTCGGTGAATACGACGGAATGGACGTGATCGTGGGCGGGCTATTCGTCGGAGCAGCAGGATTGACAACCGCGCTGACCGTTTTTGTATCGCTCCCGCCGCGACCATCCGTCACCGTGACCGAAACCGTATAGGTACCTGGCGTCGTATACGCCATCGAAAATGCTGCACCCGTTCGCGTCTGTCCGTTACCCATATTCCACGTGTACGTCAGCGGATCGTTATCAGGGTCAGTGGCACTGGCCGAAAAGTTCATCGCCAGACCGCCGTTGACCGGATTCGGCGAGCAGCTCGGAGCCGCAACCAACACCGGCGGATGATTCACAGGCACCGCAACAGGATTCACGGTAATCGTCACCGACTTCGTATCACTGCCACCTTTGCCATCCTGCACCGTCACCATCGCCGTGTACGTTCCCACCGCATTATAAACATAACTAATCGACGCGCCTGTCTGAACCGATCCGTTACCCATATTCCATGTATAAACAAGCGGATCGCTATCACTATCAGTAGCGCTTGCCATCAGACTGACTGACTGCCCCACGATCACTGGATTAGGATTGCACGTCGGAGCCGCCGAAAGCACAGGCGCGTGGTTCTGAGACGCGGCTTGCGTATTGACCGTCGCTGAAATTGATTTGGTATCGCTTCCACCTTTGCCGTCAGTCACAGTCACACTGACGGTGTAAACACCTGCTGCAGAATAAGCGAGAGATACCGATGCGCCCGTCTTGGTCGTACCGTTCCCCATATCCCAAGTATACGTAATAGGATCGCTATCCGAGTCGGTCGCGCTGGCTGTAAACGTCATCGTCTGACCCACTAGCGCCGGGTTCGGTGAACTCGTCGGCACGGCAGCCAATACCGGGGGATGATTGACGGGAGGATTGTTGACGGTCAAGTTAACTGTCTTCGTATCACTCCCACCTTTGCCATCACTAACAGTGACTCGAATCGTAAACACACCCGCTGTGGTATAGATCTGGCTCACTGACGCGCCCGTAAGCGTCGCTCCGTTCCCCATATCCCACGTGTACGTCAACGGGTCAGAATTTGCATCCGTCGCAGTCGCAGAACATGATACGACTTGATTGACAATAGCGGGATTCGGCGAGCACGTCGGAACTGCTGACAGAACCGGCGGATTGTTGACCGGGATAGTCACCGTCGCGCTGATGGATTTCGTATCGCTACCGCCTTTGCCGTCCGTCACAGTCACAGACACATTATACGTACCCGCAGCCGAATACGCTTGCGTGACAGCCGTACCAGTCTTCGTTGTACCGTTACCCATATTCCAGGTATACACAAGCGTATCGCCATCTGAGTCAGATGCCGTGGCCGAGAATGACATCGTTTGGTTCGTCACAGCCGGATTAGGCGTACACGTCGGCGCCGTCAGCACCGGCACGTGATTGACCGGAGGGGCAGGAGCGATAAATGCACCCAAATCAATCGGTTGAGTGCGCGTCCCAGCATTGAAATCGTCAGTAACCACAGACATCACTTTTCCAACGCCCTTGACTGGCGAACCCGACTGAACTTTGTAATCACTGGCGATAACACTGCCCGGATTAACTAGCTTCGGATCACCATTCACATCGCCTGTTCCAGCTGCAGCACCCGCCCCAGGTCCATACCACAAATTGTTCGAGAACGACAGTCCTGTCAAGCTAGCAGGCAGCACGGCTTGAGTCCCGTTCGCTTTCTGGGAACAGACATTGTTCGAAAATACTGCATTGCTGTGTGCATCAGCATCGACATGAATCGATTCAAGGCGCGATGTATGAATCGTGTTGTTTGAAAAGACAAAATTCTTCAGCCCGCCACCAATACCATAACTACCATAATAGAATGCATAGTTATTGTTCACGAGCACAT
>JBAXUS010000223.1:0-9628 GCA_037129555.1 Planctomycetota bacterium | reverse complement strand
TGAAACAGGCGAATGCCGAGGGTGTTGTTTTCAAACGTGCCGACGCACCATACACGCCGGGTCGCCCGACCAGCGGTGGAACGCAGTTGAAATTCAAGTTCGTCACCACCGGATCGTTCTTCGTGGCGGGGGCGAACGCGGGCAAACGCAGTGTCGGCCTTGAAGCGTTGAATGATGCAGGCAAATCCGTCTTTGTCGGTAACGTCACCGTTCCGGCCAATCACACCATGCCCGAAGTCGGATCGGTGGTCGATGTTCGTTTCTTGTACGCATTCCGAGAAGGATGTTTGTTTCAACCGGTAATGCTGGGTGTCCGCGATGACCTCGACCTGAAAGACTGCGTCACCGCTCAACTGAAATATAAACCTGAAGAAAACGACGACGGCGAATAACCCCGCTGTTGCCCAATCCGAAAACAATTCATTTCAGCCCATACAGAACGCCGCCTGCGTGGGCCTTTTCATTTCATGCGGCTCATCATTGGAGAACTACCATGCCGACCCGAATTTTGAATCTCATTCCCGCCAACCGCCGTGACAAACTGTTTGCTGAAATTCGTCATTTGATCAATGAAGTCGATGCTCAGGACCGTTCGCTGGAACGCTGCGGCGAAGGCATGGCCATCGACGAGACGCTCGAAGAAATCTGCGGCCTGCTGCGCCGCGAAGGCAAGCGCGCGAAGAAGACCCGCGTTGCCATCGCCGCGTAATCAGTTGTTACCGACCAGGGGCGTTCCCACAGATTTGCGGGAACGTCCATTTCCCACTGTTTGATCGCAAAATTCATATTCAATTCATGGAGGCCATGAATGCCAGCCACACATTGCAGAGCCGCTGTCTTTCACGAGATTCAACGACTCGTACTCGAATACGATGACACCGTTGCGTCCCATGATTCCAATTTTGTTTGGAACGTGGACGACGCGTTGTCGGACATCATCATCCGCCTCAACGGCGAAGCCCGTCGAGTCCGCAAACTCACGGCGATTAAACAAGCAAAGGCGGCGTGAACACTGCCGCCATTCCCTTTCATTTCACCCAATTTCAAAACTGGAGATTCAACCATGCTCATGCTCAGCCATGCGTCCGAAGTGTCACGTGACGAACTGTACAACGTCGTGACACCCGAACCCACTCAAAGCTGGAAGCCCGTCCCGCACTACGAAGTCGTGAACACCCTGACAGACCGCGCCGCCGCGCGCGGTCTAGTCATCAAGAACGAAAAGTTCGCGCTGCTCGACGGCACACTGTACGGCGAAAACGGCGTGCAGACGCGCATCCCCGGCGCGCGTTTGTTCGGAAGTTTGGACTTCGTGCCTCTGCCCGGAATGCCGTTTCCGGCTGGCTGCACGCCCAGTGCTGGGCTACGCAATTCAGCGGACAAGTCATTCGCATTGTCGATCCTCTCCGGCGCACGGGTGTTCGTGTGTGCCAACGGATGCCTGAACGCCGAACATATTGTCAGCCGAAAACATACCAGCGGCCTGGACCTGGTTGTGGCGATCGATGCAGCTTTGGACGCATTCATGGATAGCCTGCGCGGATTCAACGAAACCTACGAGAAGTTGCGTGCGCGTCAGTTGCGAAGGACGACGGCGCATTCATTGGTCGTCGAGCTGGCTCGCGCGGGTGCGTTCTCGTCGAGCGACATCCTGCCGGTAGTCCACGAATTCGAGAATCCGCGACACGATGAATTCAAGGAAAAGAACGCTTGGAGTTTGTATCAAAGCGCGACGGAAATCATGAAAGTGCAAAGTCCGTCGAGGCAAATTGACGGTTTCAAGGCGCTCAACCAGGTGCTCGTTGCGGAACTGAACTGAGCGCCACGTGGAATCCAGCCGCCGCTGTCGGCGGCTGGATTTCATAATTCCGAATCACCCTTGGGCGTTTGTCGCTGCGGCTACCGGCGACTTTTTTCTGCCAAGTATCAGCCACAAACCGGCAAGCATTGCGATCCCCATGACCATGAATATCGAAACGCCGAGAATTATGTAGAGGCGTATTCGGGCCGCAGAGTCATCAAGCACCCGCTGTTGATCTTTCTTATCTGTTTCGATTTTTCCGTTCGCTGTATCGATATCGCCGAGCGCCGACCTCTGTGTCTCAAGTAAGGAAACCAGTCGTGCCTTTGTCACGTTGTCGGTCTCCTCGTTCATTAAAATTTCCAACCGCTTGACCGCCCCGACTTGCAGACTTTTGGCGCGGATCAAGTTCTCCGTGCTTAGAGCAAGCCGTTTGCTCAAATGTGTTTCGGGATGGTCCGGCGACTTTTCTATCTGATCGTAAGTGGTATTGAATTTGGTTAGATAGGAATGCGCGTCATCCAAGTCCATGCGGATCAAGTGTACTTCGCGTTCCAGAATTTCACGCTTCACTTTGACGAGTTCGGAACTGATGACCGAAATTTCATCAGCATCAATTTCGGAGTTCGTCAGCTTCGTGATCATCTTTCGTGCCTCAACGGGATCGTTGTGGATCACTTCCCGAATCGCCTGAATTCTGTTGTCGAATTTTTTCTGTACCTGTTGCCGCCTCAAGTCACCCAGCTTCAACTGATCTTTTTCTACTTCGGGATAGTCTATGTATTCCTTAATGAAGCTATCGAATTGACTTCGACCTTCGACTGCATCGCGAGCGGCTACTTCCATGATGGTGTCGTGTTTGGCCTGCACTGCTTTTAGCATTTTGTCCAACTGACTGTGGCAGTCGGCCATTTCGCGTTTGATGCAACGCAATTGCAATTCGTCGGTGATACGTAAAGCGATGGATTCGTCGGCCTTCGTCAATTCGGCCCTTGCCGTATAAAGTCTGTTCGCAGCGATGGAGATATTGACTGGCTTGGCGACCACTCTTGCAATCTCAATGGCCTTGGCCTCCATTTTCTGACAGTTAATGCAATCTTGCGCAACTTTTGAAATATCCTGATCGTCGGCTACTTGCTTCGTGTATGTGGCAGCAAGGGCGATTGCAGGCCGATAATTAACCTTTTCCTTCATTCGAACAGCGAACTGCACAATTCTGGATTTCAATTCAATATTTGAAAGCGCTCCCCGGCCCTCTTCCTCTGCTTTCATCTGGCTGACCTGCTGATTGCATAAACTCACCTTCGTCAGTTTGTCTTTCTCCAGAATCGATTTCAATACGTCCGTTTCCTCGGTTTTCTTTGCGATGGCGGCGTTAAGTGCGGTGATTTGATTTTTCAATTCACCAAGGGAGATCGTCAATCCTGCCTTCTGCTGTTCAGCGGCGTCTTTTCGACGCGCGTGATTACCGAACTCCCCTTTTCCTGCCGCACCCGCGATGGACGAAGCCAATCCCAATATGCCACCACTCCGCCCGCCGACAGCATCACCGATACTGGCAGCGCGTTCAGAATCACGCAATCCATTCAACTCTCGGGCAATGATCACATCCTGCTGGGCGATTCCGTTGTTGACGGCGGTAATCTGCGCTTCAACTTCCACGATCTTTTTACGCAAGGTGTCGATGGCCGCCGATTTCTCCGCACACAAATCGTTATTGGCTTTGGTTGCTGCATTCATTTCAGTATCGAAATTCACACGAATTTGCACTGCGCGGGCCGCAACATTGACACTGCGTAGGGATTCCGCCTTTGAGCGCTCCAAAATTTCGGTCACCAACATACCGAACGTTTTTTGATACGGTTCCACGTAATCGGTGGTTAAAACGAATTTTTCCAATAGAGGTCGGGATGCCTCAATATCGCTCTTCTCAAGTGCCGTCAGCAAATCGTCCCACAGCTTTTTCGTCGCTGGGCTGGGCTCCTTCAACACAGCTTTTTCTCCACCCAGCAACTCGTCGAGCGAATCGGCTGCGAAGATCGTGCTGAAAAGGCACGCATTCAAAAAAATCACGGTGATTGCGAGAGCGAGGCGGCGGGCGGAACGATTCGTGTACATGCGAAGACTCCTTCAAACGGAGAGCGCTGAACATGCGGCCGGGCGGCTGGCGCGACAAGCACATGAAAAACGTTGGGATCACCACAATCTTGTTCATATTTACTGGTTGTTATTTGTGTCTTATACGACTTTATAAATTGTTTCAAGGCGAAAAGAATCCGCGCGACGATTTAGGCACAGGTAGGTCGGGTGTGCGCCTTTGCTGAAGTAAGGTAAATCACCCTCTGCTCATGGTCGAGCATTCTGTTCGAAACACCAAAAATTTCTCCGAAAAACCGAAAGGAACTTTCTATGCGCGAAATCGCTCGTGTTTCCCAGGGATTCTTTCCCACGCAAGACCGCGTCGTCCGTGCCATCGCCAAGTTGTTCAAACTTCCGACCACACTTGGTCCGCTCGTCGTCCTCGACGCGGGTTGCGGGACCGGTCAGGCCATCCACAATCTTCGTGAAAGCTGGCTCACCCAGCGCCCGGATTTGAATGTGATATTGCTCGGAATCGAGTCCGATAAGAGCCGGTTCGAAAACGCTGCAAAACAATTTCAAATCGGCTCGGGCGGCGGCACCGCGCTGTGGTCTGCCATCGAAGACGCCACAGTCGATCAGCCACTATCCCTGTGCTATTTTAATCCGCCGTTCGACAAAATTCGCGGTGTCGGCCGCATGGAACTCACGCTCTTCAACCGCGTGAAAGAATGGCCCGCGAAGTCCACCGGGCTGCTCTTGATGATCGTGCCTGATTACGTGTTGTCCGATCCCGATGTCGGCCTCGCCACCGCCGTCGAACGCGACTACGAACTGCTCGGCCTGTGGCGTTATCCGGAGCCGGAGTACAGCGAGTTCAAGCAGTGCGTTCTGCTCGCCCGGCGTCGTGAAAAAGCTCTCAATAAAACAAAGCTGACGTTCCCTCGCTGGGCAGCCAATCCCAACACGTGGTCAGTGCTGCGCGACGATATGAAGCCGGTCGCCACGCTTCATCCGGTCACAAAGGTTCCGACGCTCCGCCGCACACGGCTAGGCAACGACGTGATCATCGACACTCTCAGCCGGTCACCGCTTCGCGCTGGTCTTCTCCGCGAAGCCGCCTCGCCCTCGCCGCCAATCGGCCGCCCACTGTTGCCGTTGAAGGCCGGACACTTGGCTTTGGTTCTTGCCGGAGGTCTCGCGGATGGCGTGATCGAATCAGGCAACGAAAGATTCCTTTTAAAAGGAACGTTGCAATCTGCTGTCCGAAGAATTTCGACAAAGGACCAACTTGATGACCGAGGCATGAAGACCGCCGAGGTCGATACGTATCGGACTCGGTACGAGATGGCCGTCCGCTGCTTGCGAAGTGACGGCTCAATTGAGAATTATTCGTCCGCAGAACAAGAAACCGAAGGACTCGAAACGGAGATGATCACCGAATGACAACGACAACGGATCCCGTCCCAAAGCTCGGCCTCGTCGATTTGACTGAGGCCGAATTGCCCCACCTCGAAGTCGTCGCCCGAAACACGAAGGGCGACATCGTGGCCAATGTCGGCGCGCAACTCGTCGCACTGATTGTGAACCCGCAAAACCGCGTACTGTACCTCGAAGCCGTTTCTACATCAGACGCCGGGGCGCATGCGCTTATGGGATCTGTTTCCGACCCGCGCGGCGTCGTTGAGTTTCGATTCTATCGCGCTGGAGAAGCTGGCGACTACGTGGAGATCACGCCGCCCGAATCGCCGCGCGTGGCGAACGTCCGGTTGTCCGTACCTGGCTGGTCGCGACACGTTCACCATGTCGCCATACTCGACCGCTCCGGCGACCTCATGTTGGCACCGGAAGACGAGACGCTGTGGCGGCAACTTCGGGCAAAGATGTCGTGTCCGACGTTGGCGGACTGGGGCGGGGCGTTGATGCCGAAGATTCACAGTTCCGGAATGCTGCTGGAATGTGAAGCGTTCGGTGTTCCGAAGGGACTGCGAGCGTTCGTTCTCGCCGCCGATTCGCAAACCACTTTTGATTCCATCATTTCCAAGCTCGTGCATTCAACCGGCATTCCTCGCCGCGTCGCAGCATAAACAAATTTCAAAACACTCGATTGCTACGCAATGCCCGACATTAGTGTCGCGGCAAGGGTTGCACATTCTCAAAACGAAAGGAGATTCGCGATGCCGCTGGCACGTGACCTCAACGAACTGATTCAGAAGTACGGCTCTGTCATCGCAGCGGGTGCAGAGTCTGTGCTGGTTCCGCGCCACAAGCCTGGCGCACCGCTGCCCGATTTGTCCGCCGTAGAAGCTTGTCGCACAGCCGCGACAGGCCGTCCGTTCGAGTTCTACCCTTCTCAACGCGAAAAGATTGCCGGAGCGTTGGCCGGTTTGAAAGCGAAGAAGCGAGTTTGGATGATCCTCGATTGTGGCTCCGGAAAAACACCGATGTCTCTGGCGGCAGCGTGGGCGCTGCTCAAAAAGCGCCCGTTTCGGATCCTCGTGATGTGTCCCGGCCACATCGTCCGAAAGTGGCGGCGCGAAGTTGAATGGATGATTCCCGGCGTTGATTGCCGGATCATCCGCAATTTCTCCGACCTGTTGAAATTTGAAGTTGCGTCCAAAACGAGCGTCGCCCCAATGGTCGCCGTCATCGGCAAAGACACCGCGAAGTTGGGTCTCCGCGTGGATCAGCCTTGTGCTGCTAAACGCAAAATGAAGCTCCGCGTCCGGCTCGACTCTGCCGCCGAAATGCAGCCCGGCGACACCGATCTTCGCGAAATTCCGAGCGACAACGGCACGGTCCTCGAAGTCACCCGCATCGTTGATGTCGCCTGCTGTTCACGTTGCGGAACCTTCGTCACCAAAAGCGACGAGAGTCCCGAGCCAGTTGCTCACGCCGATTACATCGCCCGAAACGAGCCGGTCATGTGCAAGCAGTGCGGCGATAAGCTGCTGACCAACGCCCGCGGCTTCCGAAAAAATCCGCACATCGACCGGTACATCCAACGCCGCATGAAAGGTGTGTTCGATCTGCTCATTGCCGATGAAGTTCACGAACTCGCCGCCGCCGAGTCGATCCAGGGCAACACGTTTGGGACGCTGGCGGCTGCTTGTCGGTACACCATCGCACTCACCGGCACACTGATTGGCGGCAAGGCGTCCGATCTGCACGCCCCACTGTGGCGCATGAGCGCGGATCTGTTGCATCAACGCGGCTTTGACATTCACGCGTATAAAGGTTCTCGCATCTCGCCGATTGCCCGGAACGAGCGCGGCTTCGTTGGCCGGTACGGAGTAATGGAACACAAAATCGTCCGCAACGTCGCGGACGATTTCAGTGGGCGAATTCAGCGTGGCGCGTGTGGACGCCGGAAGCAATACAAGACGGATGAACGCCCGCGCCCTGGCATATCGCCGGACCTGTTCAACCACTTCCTGCTCGACCGCGCCGTGTTCATGTCGCTCGATGAATTAGGCCCGGCGCTGCCGTCGTTGGAACGTGTGTTGGTTTCGTGTCCGATGTCCCCAGCACTGAAGGACGCTTACACCAAGCTCGATGGCGAACTCAAGGACGCCATCAAGTCGCGTGTGAACGGTAAAGGCCCGCCCGGCCTCGCGGCTTCGCGGGTTCAGGCGCTAGACGCTTATCTGGACAAACCGTATGGCTGGGATCCGATCACCGCGCCTGCATACGACGAATCCGGCCGACGTTGCGGGACTGAGACAGTCGCATGGCCTGCTGATTTGGGCGACGAACACGCCGATACCAAAGACGAAAAGCTCGTTGAAATCGTCCGCGCGGAATTGAGCGAAGGTCGCCGCTGTGCGATCTACCCTCAGTTCACCGGTGTTCACGACGTACGTCCGAAACTGCTGAAGCTGATGACTGGCGCTGGCATCAAAGCTCTGGTCATGCCGGACACAGTGAAGCCCGAGGCGCGCGAAGACTGGATCGAAAAGCATTTGTCCGAAATGGACGTACTGATTGTTCACCCCAAGCGAGTGATGACCGGCCTCGATCTGATCACGTTCCCGTCGCTGATCTGGTATCAGACCGGTTACTCCACCCATGTTCTCCGGCAAGCATCCGCCCGCGCGCGCCGCCCAACTCAGACCCTGCCCTGCAAAGTTTTCTTCCTCTATTACGCCGGGACAATTCAGGAAACCGCGCTGGCGTTGATGGGCGAAAAAGAGGCCGCGTCTCAGGCGCTCGAAGGCACGTTCGATACCAACGCACTCCGCGCGATGATGAACGGCGGCGAGAACGATGACATCCTTGCCGCGCTGGCCACCACGCTCGAAGCCGGAAAGAAGATCGACACCCGGGCTGCGTGGAACGTTCCCAAGCCAAAGATCCAACCCAAATCGCCAATCATTCGCACAGAACCGCGCGCCTGGCAACAGGGCTTTCTGTTCGACATGGACTTCGCACCGACTGCGCTGGTCGCATCCGGCGAATAGTCGCAGCCATCACATTGTCACAAAACGCCGCGACAGTCGCGGCGTTTTCGTTCGCTCCAACATTGGAGGACAAATGAAAGATCGTTATCCGCACGCAGTCGAGTGCGCCATCCGCGCGTTAGCGCATGGATCCGCCGCGTGTGAAAAGCTCGGAAAATTTCTGGTCGAACAACAGCGCCCTGACTTCCAAGCACAAGATCATCTATTCGGTGAAGCCGCGCACGAATTGAAATCAGCACTGAAATGGTCGCGGCGCGGTCCCAAGCGACCGAAGGAATAAATCATGCTGTCAACGAATGCCCAAAGAGGCTTCCCGATTTTTGATGACTTTGGTCTTCTCCGCGCGATTGTTCACATCCGACCGGGACGTGAATTTGAATCGACTCAACTGGCCCGACGCGTCGTTGTTGCCGTCTCATTCGCTCTCGGCGAAAAAGTAAATGACTGGTCGCGATCAACGCATGAGAAGGCGAGCGCCGAAATTACGCGCCTAATATCGCATCGTCCGATTGGATTTGAGGATGAATTTGTCGGAGTCATGGAGATCGCTGACGCGCACGAATCGTTCGTCCTTATCGCAGTGTATCGTAACCGGGAACGCGAGTGTCAGGTGATCGCGACGTTGGTGAACGCGACGGTCTCTGGATTTCTCCATCGCCAAACTCAGGTGCTCGCGTACGAATTGTAATCACGTCAATTGCTCCGCCATCGTTATTCGACGCAAATCAATTTCACTTTTTCAAACAGGAGGTTCCGCATGTCTCTGAAATTCTTCAGACCGATCGTCATGCTGTTCATTTCAGCGCTGTGGTGCGCGCTGGTGTGGTACGTGCAGAAGGAAGTCGGGACGCAGGGCACGGCATCGCTGTTTGCCCTCGTCGCATACGCCGTTGGCGCACCGGGCATCATTGCCATGGCGTCGATTCAATGTCTAGCGTTCCTGTTCATCGGGCTGGGCGGACCGAGTGATGACGATGAACCAGGCGGCATTTGGTTCCTGTACTGCTTTTTGGCGTGGGCGGGCTGCATGGTGCTGAGTTGTGTTTTGCCGATCATCTTTGTTTTGAAAGATGTAGCGCAGTAATCATTGGCGAAGTCAGTCTCAACAGCCGGGCCGCGCTTGATTGCGCGGCTCGGCTTTTCAAATGCTACGGTTTCATTTTACGTCGAGCGAAAACAAAAAAAAAAAGGCCAGAGTCGAACGAATTCGACTCTGGCCCTTTAACATCATTCCCTCGTATGACTTAAATCGCATTCAGCCAGTGGACAACCCACTGGACAACTCTAT
>JBAXUS010000222.1:0-9635 GCA_037129555.1 Planctomycetota bacterium | reverse complement strand
GCCCTCTCCCTCAAGGGGAGAGGGAACGGCAACTGCAAGTCCGGTGATGCACCCAACACAAGCGGGCACGTAAGTGCCTGCTTTTTTTTTGAGTAAAATAGTGCTATGCTCAATCTTGATTGTTCGCATACCTTTTTGAATCTTCGAACCTTTGCGTTCACGCTTCGTATCCAAGCGTTGAACACGCGGAGCTCCATGTGATTTACCTGTCCCTCGCGATCTGTGCCTTGTGTGGATTGACCGCCGCCGAACCGTTTCGGTTTCTGGATTCCTCGCTGCCCGTCTGGTTCGCGTTTGCGCCGGTCTTTTGGCTGGTGGCGCACGCAAAGACACAGAAAAGTGCCGCGCTGCATGGCTTCGTCTTCGCGCTCGTTTGGGCTGGGCGCTCGTTCACGTTCATGTGGGCATGCGCGTTTGAGGGCTGGTTCCCGCTCTCGATTTACACGGCGCTCGTGTACACGCTCGCGTTCCTCGGCATCCGCCGCCTCGCACAAATCGGCGGTGGAGCAGCGGTCTTCGGATCGGCGTCCGTCTGGGCGCTCGCGGAAATTTTCCGCTCTGTCATTCCGCTGATTTATTTCCCGTGGCTGTTGCTGGGACACACACTGGTGAACAACGCGCCGTTGCGGCAGGAAGCTGATCTGCTGGGTGTGTACGGATTGAGTTTCGTCATTGCAGCGTTCAACGCACTGCTTGCGTTTGGCCTGCCGTCGATCCTGCCAAAACAGTATCAAGCCGCGCGCGATCCGGGTTTAAAAAGCGCGTGGAAATGTGCGTGCTTTCTGTTTGCGATCATCGTTGGTTTATATTCATACGGCTTCGAGCGCATCGCCCGCACCACGAAACGCTTGCAATCGGGCGCGACGATTGGTCTGATCCAAGGCGATATCAAAACCAAGCTCGGCCGGACGCAAGAGATGCTCGACGCTCAATTTATTCAACATGTCGGACTGCACCGAAAAGTCATCGCCGACATCACCGCCAAAGAAGGCAAACCACCCGTGCTGGTGTGCTGGGCCGAGACGATGGTGCCCGGGGAATTCAACGATTCAGAAGCTGGAAAAGCGATGACCGCTGAAGTCGCACGCCTTGGCATCCCGGCGCTGTTTGGTTCGAATTATGTCGAACCTGAAACGATGCAACTGAAGCCCGAAGACCGCCGGATTCACAACACCGCCTATGTGCTCGACGCCAATGGAAAAGAAGTTCTGCGCTATTTCAAACGCCGCCTCGTCGCGTTCGGCGAATACATCCCCGGTGCGCGCGATTACCCCGTGTTGCAAATTCTGCGCTCCATCACGCGCGATCATTACGTCCCGGGAACACAGCCGTCTCAAATCGCCGACATCGGCGGCTACCACTTCGCATTAAATATCTGCGTCGAAGACATCCACCCGGCGATCGCGCGCGAAGCTGCCTACAGTGGCGCAGACACGCTTATAAATCTGACCAACGACGGCTGGTTCTACGGCACACACGGCCCGCGCGCTCATGCGATGGCGGCGATGTGGCGAGCGATTGAAACGCGTCGCCCGCTGCTGCGCGTGACCAATACAGGACGTACAATTACCGTGAATCCGCTCGGCGAGATGATCATCGCGTTGCCGCCTGAAACAGAAGCGGTCGGCGGTGTGACGTTGCAGCGAATCGACGGTGATGGATCAAAGATCGTGACACCGTACATGGTCCTCGGCGAATTCTGGACCGCCGTGATCTTCGTGCTGTTTCTGGCCGCAAGCCTGCGCTCACGGGTTGAATGAATAGGAGGTCTCTGCCATGAGCATGACCCCAGAAGAACAGGCGCTCTTTGAATACGTTTACCTGCCTGCCTTGATTGAAAAGTGCGCGTCAGCTGGCATTGACATATCTGACCTTGAGAAGTTGCCTGACGTGATCGACACGGACAATCAGAAGACACAGGCCAACAGCAATAACATGCAGGCTTCCGCTGCCGTGATCAGAGCTATGATGAGCCTGTCCCTATGCGTCGCCCTCTCCGTGTTGAGCGCCGACAAACCCGTCCCTCCGCCCACGATTGCAGTCGTCAAAACATGGAACGATCTCGCAAGCCAACCCGCCATCGAATTACAAAAAAACTCCACTGCGCGATTAGGCATTCAAGCCGTTCACGCAAAGCAACACAGCGGCGTGATGATTTATTGCATGACCGAAGCCTATTCACCGGATGATGAAGACGAAGACGACATCGGTAATGACACGCTTGGGCCGTTTCATGTTGTGTGCTTCCCATCAAGCTCGAATTGGCACGTCTCATTTCAAGAGCGGCTGCTCAAAGAGGTCAGCAAACGTGATTTCGGTCGGCTCGTCTTCGGGCACATCCTGGCGTTGGACGGTTTCAACGAGCACACGGTTGAAGTGTATCGAGGCGACCATGTGATAGCGCGGGTCAAGATCGCGTCTCCGCTTGAAGTGAAGGCTTTCCACACGTGGTCCGCGCTCGTCCCAGCCACCGGTGATATACCCCAGGACGAGGAACTGGAAACGAACGGCAGCGGTCACATTCAAACGGCAGTGGGACGCGCAAGCGTTCCGAAACTAAAAGGTAGCGTGCCGCTCTTGGCGTTGATGGCCAACGGCGTTCGCATCCCGGATCATTTCAAAGACGATGACCCGCTGCCCGTTCTGCCCGCTTTCGAACCCAAAGCACTCGGCCCGTTGACTCAGGACCAAAAAATTCAGGCCGAAAAATGGATCATCGAATTGAGCGCAGACACATACGCCATCCGGGCGAACGCGTCGAAAGCATTGGAGTCCCTCGGTTCGCCCGTAGCCGACATGCTGCTCCGCGCCGCTCAAAAATCGGCAGACGCTGACGTACTGATACGTCTGCGAACGATTGTGGACCACCTCGACGGTCCGTTCCCTGTTCAATACAAAGACAAAACGTTCACACTCAAAATTCCCGTCGCGATTCAGGTCCAGAAAATCAACCAGTACTTTCTGGCACGTTGGTGGGTGAATGGCAAGCCTGTCTTCGCGATGGAAAAAGTAATCGAACAAAAAGATATCGACGAGGCGGAATTGGACATGGAAGAATTTGCTCCGAGCGAGAATCTTGAACAGTCGCTCAAAGTTCAGATGAATCCGAAAGCGCTGGGAGCGAAAGCAGGCGACACGGTCTCCGTTCAATTCTTGTTTTGTCCTGACGGCACCCGCCGCATTTCACCGAACCAGCTCAAAAAGCTACACGACCGCAAGGCCACTGATAAAGCAGAAGAAGCGGACGGCGAACACGCCGCGAGACCGGAGCGTTTCCCTGTCGCGTCGAAAAAGATCGACTTCAAACTCCCATGAGCCGCCCAACACCGGTGGGGATTTCTGATAAAAATTCAGATTTTCAATTGATATTCACAGCGTCTTGACGATACTCTTCTCTCCGCCAGCGCAGCAGGTCACGCGAAGCGGAATCAAGTATCCGTAGCTCAGCTGGATAGAGCGCAGCCCTGCGAAGGCTGAGGTCGGAGGTTCGAATCCTCCCGGATACATTAAAACTTCCCAAAATAAAAGTCGTCTTAAACTCACAAATGTGGTCGAGCAGAGCGGTCACATAGTTGGTGTCAACGAGGTTGAATGCCGCTACGCGAGTGTGCATGTGTTGATTGAACCGTGCCGCTTGACCCTCAAAAATATTTTTCCAATTCCGCGTGAACCATTCTGTTCCGGACGCCCCAAAAGGATAGCGGCGGACAAATTTTATCATAACGTTTTTTGTAGAGGCAGAAAAAACGGCGGTACGGTATAAAGTAGTGCTTCTAAAAATGGATTCAGGCTTGCTCGAAGTCTTTTTTCGTGCCAGGCCGTTGCGGTTTGAACTTAAAAGAGGAGAGTTTATGCGCGTTTCACGATTCGGCTCGCGCGCCATCGGTTTCGGGTTGGTCTTTGCAGCAGCGGGTTTCACGTTTGCAGTCGCGACGGGTGGAGCCACCTCCAATCCTTCGTCTATTGCGTCGCGGGCCATTGGCTCGAATGTGTCGCTCAAATTGAAGACGCCCAATTTACTGGGCACCACCGGCGCCGTGTTGAACGCGCAAGAATACGACTTAGGCGATGCGCTCTTCGGCTCGTCCATCGTGCGCTACCTCATCGCGGAAGGCGGCGTCAAACCGTACCGCTTCACCTCGATTGATTCGCCCGGAACTCCCGTCGTGCCCAGCCTGCCTAACGCGACTGCGAATACCACGTCAACGTTGAAGCTTGGCGCGTCAGGCGCGATCAACGGCGTTACGCCCGCGAGTATTGCGGCGAATTCAAAGACGTTCACCGGGGCGCCCGGCTTGCGCTTCTTTGTCAAACTCACCGACGCCAACGAAAGCAACAGCATTGCCGGCATCGCAGCCTACAGTGCGCCTCAGACAGGCAACTTCAATCTCGCACTCTTCGACAAAGCTGCGACGGCATTCCGCTTCGCTGTGGACACGCTACCCGCCGCTCAATTGGATGCGCCATACGTTGTAAAACTCGACGTGCTGGGCGGCAAGGCACCGATCGTCGTCTCTGCGCTTTCGGTGAATCTCCAAGGCGATCCGACGCCGGTGAAACTCACCGACATCGGCCTGTTCCTCTCTTCAGACGGTACACTTTACGGTCGCCCCATCAAACTGGGAACGTATACGATTACCGCGCGCGCCGTCGATTTTTCGAACACCATTGCAACGAGCCGCCGCAGTACGCTCAATCAGGATCAGGTCTTCACGCTCGTCATCAACGACTCGCGCGTCACCACCGGCGACACGATGATTCAGCAGTGCGTTGTGACGGGTGACACGTCCACCACGGGTCAGGATTCGATGGTCCTCAAGGGTTTAATCACGACGTTGGGACTGGATCAGAAGAGCCTGCTCAATTCTGAATTCTCGTTCCAGCTCGGCAACATTTCCGTCTCCGGGCGCTTGGACAAGAATGGCAACCTGATCCAACGCAGTAGCACCAATTTCAACGTCAAAATCAATGCTTCCGCCGGATCGATCAGCATTTCTGTGATTCACGGTACGTTCGTTAATGGCGTCGATTTGACTGGAATTAAGACCGGCGATTCAGTGCTTCGTCCGATTAAAATTGTGCTCGGAAATGCGGTGTTGTCGTGCGAAGTGCTGCAGTTTGTGGCGACCGTTTCCGGGTCGTCGTACCTGCTGGACTTCAGACAGGGACTATCGGGCGTCAACGTGACAGGCGGATTTCAAATCGTCAAAGTTCGCTCGCGCGACACGGTGACGCTGACGGGTTTGCCCGGAAACGCGTGGCACGTTGAATTTGTAGCACAGCCGCGTGCGACCGACATCGTCGCGCATCCGATGGCATTGCGCGAAGGCATTGATAATATCAATACGATTAGAATCCGCGTCGGTGCGGGATTCTCGCAATCATTTACAGGCCTTGGCGTCACTGGCGCGGGACCAGCGATTAGTATCACCGGCGGACCCATTGATGGCATACAGTCGTTCAAGTTCAATACGACCACTGGAAAGGGATCGGTTGACACGCGCGAACTGGCCAGCTCGACGACAGGTATACCGGTTGCGGCAGATGCGCTGAAGCACAACGCCGTCTTTTTTTCGCTGGGCTTGGACGTATTCCGAGGGTTGCAGACCAGTCCGGGAGTGTTTAGCGAAGCGACGTATGTCGGCGAACACGCTCGGCGTATTTTCGGCTTGGGTAAGAACTACACGGACGCACCCGCCGCTCGCAACGTTCCACCCATTTTCTAACGTGAGCGCCGTGTAACACGTTGCTTGACGTGTTCTTGGAATTTAACGGGCGGATTTGCCCGCACTATGGAATTGAATCAGAAACCCATGTCGACCCACCCTATTACACACGACGGCCAATCCGGCCACGATGCCACTCATTCGCACCCTGCACCAGTCGAACCCAAAGCGACTCTTCCCACGTGGCTCATCGTCGCGTTTGGGATTACGCTTGTGGCTGGAGCCGTGTTGATTTTGGGACGCGCGCACTTCGCCGAAAATTCCTTATACGATTCGATGACGACGTGCGATGCGTTCGTCAAACCTGATATTGGCGAACGGGGCGAAAGCGGTAAATTTGAATCCGTGCGCCCGAACGGACTGGGTGATGGCTACGCGCTGATTCGTATCCGCAAGGAACGCGAAAGTATCGCATCGCTCGTAGCGTTGTGCGACCGGGACGACCCTATCGCCGGACGTCGGCTCTTCCGCAAGGCACTCGACACCGGCAACAAAAGTGCGAAAATTGTCGCTTTGCATTGCGCCAACTATCTCGCGCACAGTCAGACCACGCCCGCTCCCCGAGCCGATATCGGAGTGCTCGAATCGGAAGACTTCGATCGTCTGCTGGCCAAATTAGATTCGACAAAAGAAATCGACGCCGACGTCCGCAAAGCGGCCTTGCGCGCCATGTCCGACCTCGTCATTATTACCAATTCAGCAGCTGTGACTGCCTTCACCGCTGATTCCAAAGCCGAAACGCGCTATACTGTTGTCACAGACGCAGTCCGCGAAGCGACGATGAAAACGCTGGATGCCGACGCCAAGGAATCGGGGGATGTTGAGAAGGAAACTCGCGACAAGCGCCGCGACATCAAGATCGTACTCCATAGTGATACGCTGAACGGCAAGCCGGTACTGTTGATCCGTTGGAGTACGCCGGGTCTGGCGTTGGCGTGGTGGAAAGAGAATGTTAAAGAGGGTGCGAAGTGGGATAACGCGTTGCAACGATTCGTGTTTCCATAAAGAGAGGGCAAAGCATTGTATTTGCGCCGTTGTTCCCCTCTCCCCTTGAGTGAGAGGGCCGACGAGCCTGTTGTTCGGCTCGCGGGGTGAGGGGTGGACGCTGGATTAAATCAACGCGTTTTGATTAATCAGCGCCTCCCCCTCACCCGGCGAGCGAGTACGCTCGTCCGCCCTCTCCCTCAAGGGGAGAGGGGAACAGCCGCGTGAATCTCAATGCCTAACCCGGAACTCGATGGATTTGTCGATTTTCCAATATTTTTGGTCTGTACGTTCGAGTCGTAATCTACCATACTATTGAAAGAAGCAGGATGTTTACGTTTGGAATAAGGAGTTTCACCCATGTCAATCCAACGCTCATATGAAAACCAAACCGGTTGCAGATCAAAGAAGCCGCGCGGATTTTCGCTGATTGAACTCATGGTCGTGATTTTGATCATCGTTGGCCTCGTTGCCGCGTTGATGCCCGTTTACAGCAAAGTCATGATGAAAGCCAAGAAGACGGCGTCTCAAAACATGATCATTGCCGTCGCGGCCTGCTTGGAACGCTACAAAATTGAATTTGATGCCTATCCGCCTAACCCAACGACCGGAACGGAAGACGATGGTACGTTGATGCTCTACATGAATGGCCCCAAAGGTCGCGGCGTCGAGGCGAATGTGGGGACGCCGCGCGAGCGCCATTACGAGCCGTTTTTGGTGCTGGGAAAAGAATACATCAAAGCGGATTCATCCGGTACGAAATTGATCATCACGGACTCGTGGGGCATGCCGATCCACTATTTTAACTGCAAAGACTACGTGGAACTCAAGAACGGCAATCCAAAGTTCTGCCATAATCCATCCAGCGTTGATCTGTATTCAACGGGTCCTGACCGCAAGAAGGATGATACCACGACCGAACCGGGTGCCGAAGAAGTCAAAGACCGCAAGAAAATGACGCCAGCTGAACTCGCAAAAGAAGACGATATTACGAATTTCTAGACCCGAAGGCAGGAGCATCTTATGCGTACATCTCGAACGCACCTTCAGAAACACTCCGGCTTCACGCTGCTGGAATTGCTGATCGTCATTTCGATCATCTCGATCCTGGCTGTGGCCACGTTTAAAATCTTCGGCGCGATGAACCGGACGGCGAAGAAGGTGAAGACGCAGGCCCAACTCACGGCCATCGTCGCTGCGGCGCAAGAATACTTCGCGGATTTTAAAGTCTATCCACCGTCGACCAATTTATACGGTGCCGGTGATAAACCACTCAAGGGTATCAGTGCGGCGCAGATGAAGTACGTGATCCACCGTTATCTCGGCATGGAACTGCTGGACACACAAACCGGGAAACGTGCCGGCCCATACATTCGGGACATGGATAATAGTAATTTGAAAGGTCCGGAAGTCGAAATAGATGGGCGCTTGTGTCAGATTTACAGCGATGCATTTTGGAAGGCGACGGAAGAAGATCAGCACGGATTCGAATTGTACTGCACGACTTGGGAGCGCGATCAGAAGACGCGCAACGTGATCGTCCGCAAGCCCTACGCGGAAGACATTCCCGAAGACCAGCAGGTGGAGGATGTCAAAGCGTGGAGTAAAGGGCCGGATGGAAAATCGACCGAACTGGCGCCTTTTTATAACTCAACAACTGTAACCGAATCAGACAAAGACAACATCATGTCGTGGACAAAGTAACGGAGGACTGCAACCATGTTGAACCAGCGACGCCCGACCGGTTTCTCAATGATCGAATTGCTCGTGGTCTTGTTCCTGATCGCGTTCATGATCGCATTCATGACCAAAGTCTTTATTGATCAGACGCGTGGAGCCAAGATCAAAGCCGCCCGTATTTTGATTCACAAACTCGACATCGCCCTGCATGAATACTACAGTGATCATGGCGAATACCCGCCGGACACGGGTTACGGTTTGGACCCTGCAAAGGGCAAGAGCGGCTCAGTCACGTTGTACGATACCGGCTCATTGTATCGCTATTTGGGTCGCCCCTTGACCATTTTGACCGGCCCCAAAAAGGGCACCTATGGCCCGTATATCCAGCATTTCGATTCCAAAGAGTTGAAGTCCTTCGATGGTGGGCCCGAAACTGACAATAATTATATGGTCGTGGACCCGTGGTTTACGCCCATCGGCTACATCGGCAGTCGCGCCCGTGTGCTCCACAACCGCGACGGCGTGGACCTCTTCTCGGCTGGCCCGGATCGCAAGACGGCGAGCGACAAAGACAGTGGTGAGCACGGAATTCCGAGTGCACTCAATCACGACAATAATGCATACGACGGGAACCCGGCCAACGCCAACGCGGTTGGTTTGGGCAAGGCCGCGTTCAACGGAGCGCTGACTCAATACAAAAAAGATAAGAACATTACTGCTTCGAATAAGAAGGATAACGAGGTACTGGACGACGTAAACAATTGGGATCCGGAAAGCTAAGCGCAAGCGAAACACAAGACTGGAACACGCAGTCGTTTGCGCCTGCGTCACGCATCAACCGGCAGACTTTTTTAAGTCTGTGGAAACTGTAAGGATGAATCCCATGAGCAGCCCGTCAGCCGTACCCAGCATGAAGAGCACGACGACGCCTCGGCAAGCCCGTCCGCGCGGCTACACCCTGATTGAAATCATGCTGGTCATGGGCATCATCATCATGATCATCACACTGGTGTTGATCTCCGTGAATTCGATGCTGAAAACGTCCAAAATGTCGCGCGCGGTCAATTTGATTACCGCCTCCATCGACGAAGCCCGTACTGCAGCGATCACGATCCGCCACACTACGCGCGTGGATGTAACGCCGCTCGATTCAGAAGGTAAATTCAGCCGCATGACCGTCTTTGGAGCCGGAGTCAGCGACAGCTTCGAAGAATACAAACTGGCTCTGCCTAAAGACCCCAGTGC
>JBAXUS010000221.1:0-9765 GCA_037129555.1 Planctomycetota bacterium | reverse complement strand
TGTCCGGATTGCGTATCGTCCGAGACTGAAGCTGAGGGGCGCACGACTGTAGGGGCTGACATTGTAAGGTACTTTCTACTCCAATAGACGGCACAAAATAATCACCGCCGCGCGAACCGGTTGGCCAACGCGGCGATACGATGAGAAACTGTTTTCACAGTCTAGCCAAACCTTCATGCGAAGTCAAACGAACAAAATATTTCATTCGAAAGAATGATTATCGCAATGCCGATTTGACGATTGACGGAATGAAAGTAGGATAAATTATCATCGCGATTTGGCGCACACCCGTTATCCACGTCGTCACCGGAGAATCTACGACTATGTTCGAACGCCTCAAACGTCTGTTTCGCTCCATCTTCGGAAGTCTGGTCAGCGCCGTTGAAGATCCGAAATTGATTCTTCAACAAAACATGCGCGACATGCAGGACAAGATTCCGGAGATGAACACCGGGATTGCCAAAGCGCGCGGAGGGATCGTGCGCTTGGAAGACGAAGTCAATACAACGAAACAGGACATCGCGAAATTGACGGCGCGCGTGAAGTCCGCTCTCCTCGCGGGAGAAGAAGGCTTGGCCGGGCAGTACGCCGTGCAGCTCAAACAGAAGCAGGATTCGCAGGAACGGACCGCCGCTCAATTGGCTTCCGCGCGTACCGGGTATGACGGGCTGCTGAAATTAAAAGAGCGTTACATGCGCGAAATGAAAATGAAAACCGAGCAGGCGATGGCCGCGATCAAGGAAGCGGAGTCGGCGAAATGGAAGAGCGAATTGGCGGATGTTTTCCAGTCGTTCGAAGTCGCGGGCGTGGATGCGACGCATCAGGAAATGATTGAGAAGCTAAAAGAAAAGTCCGCCATGGCCGATGGCAAGATTGCGTCCGCAGTCGAAAGCATCGACATGAAGGGCATTGAAATCGAAGAGCGGGCGCAGCAGATTGAAGGTCAGGAATTGTTGAAGCAGTTCAAGATGGATCTTGGATTGACAGACAAGAAAGTTGATGCGCCGCCGGCGTCGGGCGATGCAAGTGCGGAGCAGAAAGCGCTGGAAGAATTCAAACGGAGCACAGCGCAGGAGAAGTCGAAGGTGCAGTAGAAAGTTTAGTTCAAATAAACAAGGGGCGGTCACCCGCCCCTTGATCACTTCACTTTCAGTTCACGTTCTCTGCGCTATTTCCCCGCACCCGTTTTTCCTGCCTTACCCGTGTACGTGAAATTGTACGTCCCGCCGTAGTACGCTCCGTTGAAATACATGTAGATCGGAATCCCGACCGTCGTGACGGTGTCCGTGTTTGTCGCGCCGTACTGAGCCAGCAGACTTTGCAACTGCGCTTTGGTTGTGGCGTAACGTAATGTACCGCTGCGGGTGTTGAGCGTGAACGCGCCGACATCGCCCTTGGCCTTACTGCGGAAGAGGATTCCAGTGTCGATCGTGGTCCCGGAATTGAGTGAAATATCTCCGATCACGAGCGTCACGGTCGTGCCGTCAGCTGGGGTGAAAAAGTCGTTGCTGGTCATCGTGATGTCGATGCCATCTTTCAACGTTTTGAAATTCATCGAGAACTTTTTCTTTAAAAGCGAGACGGCATTGAATGCAAACGTCACCGTCAGATTCACGCTGCTTGACACCGAACCGCCGCGCCCGTCCGTGACGGTCACGGCTGCCGTGTAGCTGCCTGCGTTCATGTAAGAGTGCGTCGGCGATGAGCCCGTTCCCGTCGCACCATCGCCGAAATCCCACGTGTAGGTCAGAGAGTCGTTGTCGGGATCGGTCGCCGCAGCGGAGAACGAAACGGGGGAACTGGTCGTCGGATTGCTCGTCAAGACTTGAGCGACGGAGCTGATCACCGGCGGATTGTTGGGACCGCCGCCTCCACCGACGCGGACGTAGCCGAGGACGTCCAGTACGGTCAATTCGACGCCGAGCACTTCTGCGGTGCCGGGGGTTCCGAATGCGTCTTGAACTTGCGGCGTCTGGCCACCGTTGACGCTGTACCAATCGCCCCGATCGCCGCCTGGGTCTTGATTGAATTGTGCCAGCAAGGTCGTGCCATTGATGGAGAAATAGGACGACGCGTTGGTCGCCTGTGTGAAGCTTCGGTTGCCACTGCTGTCATAGCGAAACAAATCCTCTACATATGGATCACCAGTGGTATTCGAGTCCAATTGTGAACCCATGCCCAACGCTTCGTCGATTTCGTGACAGGCCACGGCGGTCAGCGAATACTTGCTTTGGTTGGTATCGGAGGGCAATATATTCATCAACGAAATATTCAACGAGATCGTGCTGTCCGTATCGCCGGACGGCGGCGTTACGCTGCTGCCCGTGTATCCCAATGCGCGGGCGAGGGCGATGGCGATAGTCATATTCGTGTTGCCGTTGACCGGATTCGCGGACTGGATGGGCAACTTGGAGAGCGCTGTCGTGTCGTCGGCCGTGCTCGCATGTGAAACCAGTGCCGCGCGATATGACGAATATGATTTGGTCGTGGTATAGGTCGAACTGGCTCCAAGTCCGTTGGGCGTATCTTCGAATGTGAGGGTGATGGTCACAGGATTGGAATAAGTGGCTTCGTAAACGGCGAGCGCGGCGTTGATCGTGGCTTTGATGTCGGCGGCTCGCGCGTGGTTATTGATGGACGCTGCATACGTTGGGACAATGATCAAACCTGCTCCGCGCGGGTGGATGGGTGCGATCGAAGCGCCAGTGTCGCCGAGGGGTTTGCCGGTGCGCTTGAAGAGGCGTTCTTTCGGAGCAGTGTCCTGAGCTGCGAGATGCCCGCCGATCATCAGCGCGGCCAGAACGGCCAGCGATGCGATTTTTGTCGCGCGATTTCGATTCATCATGTCGATCTATTCCTTAACTTAAATAGGGGTGCGCCGCTTATCGATCCATCGGCATGTAGTCTGTGAAACACGTTACCAAATAGTTTAACGAGTAAAATGAGAAATCAGGCCGGTAACGAAATTCGCCGCGCACGTGTGAAGTGTTACGCTTCGTTTTCCGCGAGCCATTTGCGCAGCCAGCCGCCGGGAAAGGACAACAGGATCGCGCAGAGCGCTGCGATGTTGAGGCGATTATCTTTACTGCTTAAAAATAACATTGCAGCATCGAGCAAGCAGTAGCCCTTGACGCCAGCCAACACCAGCGAGCGCGCCGCGTCTGGACTTCCCACGCGAATGAGTTGGAGCGTAGGCTTGGCGAGTGTGTATGTCAAAAGCCCGAGACACCAGCATCCCATAAAATCCGAATGTCTGAAGTTCGTAAAAAGCAGCCCCGCCGCGATCAATCCTGCTCCCGCAAAAATCCATCCCAGCACCAACGCGCTCGTTTTCTTTCCGTCTTCTTCTTGAGCCGAAAACGCCGTCACGCCCGCGCCGTACAATCCCGACGCAATCGCCGGAAGCCACGGCAGGCCCCAGATGGATGCGGTGCGCAGCGACTCCAATGCTTCGGGCGAATTGTACGCCGCGCTCATGCCCAGCAGAATGTTCGAGAAGCGGCAGATTCCCAGCGCGATGGGGCCGGCGAAGGTTCGGCCTTTGCAGACGAAATCGTATGTGAGAATCGAGGCGGAAAGTACCGCTGCGACGACGAGTGTGGTGTGCCCGGTCCACGCCGCGAGTTGGATGCCGAAGAGCATCAAACCACCCGCGCACATGACCGCGCCTTGCATCGAGACTGCGCCGGATGGAATCGGGCGCGTGGGGCGGACGCGCGCGTCTTCTTTGATGTCGGCAATGTCGTTGAACGCCATCCCAGCGAGGTAAAGGGCGGCGGATGTCACACACAACGCAGTGAAGACTAGCCAGTCGGGTTCGCCCCGGCACGTCAGGAAATAACCCGCGACGATGTCAGCGAGTGCCGTGAAGACGTTGGGCAGGCGGATGAGGCGGAGGTATGCGATCATGAAATCAATTTGCTCGATCTGAAAAAAAATCAAGCCCCCGCAGTGCAGGAGCTTGAGACTTGCGGTGGTCGTTTTTCCCCTCTCCCCTTGAGGGAGAGGGCCGACGAGACAGCTGTTCCGTCTCGCGGGGTGAGGGGTTGGATTAATCGATGAACGTCATTCAATCCACGGTTATCGTCCCGGGCGTCGTTGCCGTCCCTGATCGCCTTGAATGATGTTGTTCTGGCGCGAGTCGTTCATGCTTTGAGTTAATTTCGCGAGTTGCTTGGCGGCATCGGCCAAGGCGGATGCGGTCGAATCGGTTTTGCCTGCGGCTGTCGTTTTTGCGCCTGCGCCGCCTCCGCCGGGGCCTCCCGGTGGTGGACCTTTTCCGCCGCCTTTACCTGCCTTATCGTTTTTCTTGGGCGCTTTGTCGTCAGCACTTTCTCCGCCACTCCCCTTACCGTCCGCCGCAAAACTCAAATCGCGGGCGACGAATGCGCGGTCGTTTTCGTCCAATACCCAAATGGCTTGCTTCTCGATTTTCGAAACGGTGTATTTGAAATCCTCAAGGTAATCGCCGACTTTTACCTGAATCGTTTTACCTTCTTTGTCTTTCAGCAATCCATAAACGATACCGTTCATGGACACCACAGCCGAGAAATCGACCTTGGCTTTCTTGTCGCTCGGATTGAATTTATCCGCGTCATCGTTCGGGTCTTTCTTGGCCACTTCGGGCGGTGGTGGTGGAGCGGGTGGCGGAGGCAAAGGAGCACCGGTCCCAGGTTTCCCGTTTACGATTTTAGAATTCGGATTGGGGGGCGGCAGATCACTCGGTATATAAAAGGGCGCAAACGGATCGTTGCGGTCGCGGTTGACTAAAATGTTTTCGCGCATTCCGCTTTCCAAATAGAACGCGATGTCGCCTTTGCGTGTGTCCGGCTTTTCCGGGGCCAATGGGCCAGGGATGGGCAGGGGGCTGACCGGGATGCTGATCTCCAATTTCACGGGCCGCGACGACATGAAATGGTAGACGCAGATCGCCAGCAGGGCCGTCACGCCCAGGAACAGGAGCTTCTCTTTATTGAACCGGCTTGACGCTTGTAGCTTCATAATTTAATACCTCTAACCTACCAGTATAAACCGTTATCGGGTGTTTGCAGTCATCTGATTCCAAAAAAGTCAGGTTTACGGCAACGGAGGCTTTGATGCGTTGGGGATGATGGTTCGCCGCCCGGGGCGAACACCGGGTTTCATTCCGCCGTCGACAAGCGTCTTGGGGTGCAAGCCGTACTTCTGTTTAATCGGATCGAAGAAGTCCATCCCTGCGGCGACGAGGGTGACAACAATCTGTTCCGGTTTGTCGGGCCAGTGTTTCTTTGCGTTGATGTCCGACGTATCTGATTTGAACGGTGTCATTTCAGTCTTGTCGCTCTTGCTGTCTTCGAACGCAGGCGACAGAATTTCGAGCTGGCGCATGACCAAAAACTGGCCTTCCGGAACGACGATTTGCTGGCGATTTTCGTCGGAAAAAATCACGCCGCGCTTGTCGATTCGTGTGACTGTGTATTTACACTCCTGCAGAATGTCGCCGACGCGGACCTCGAAATTCAATTCATCGTCGATCCAGCGCAGATTCTGCCCACCCACAGGCCGTCCGGCTTTGGCCTGTTTGTTGAGTTCATCGTCGATGATGCGCAGATGCGCGATGGTCTGCCCGTCGCGGATCTCGCTGCCTCGGAATTCGAATCGCCCGTTCGGGTCCTTGGTTGTTCGGACAGAATACATGAACTGGATGAACGTATTGTAGTCGCAGATCAACTGGATCTTGACCGGATATTCCTGGATGAAATTTGGCCACGATTCGATGTTGTATTTGCGGAACTTCGGGCTGCCCGGATTTTTTTCAGACGGATCAAACTTGGGGTTGTTGATCAGTGCGGTTGGGCCGGTCGGTTCGGAATCTTTCGGATCAACCGTCAGAATGCGCATGAAGGCTTCGGACTTTATGTTCAAGGCTTTTTCACGCGCTTCTTCGGCCAGCTTGGCTTGGATGCACAGGTCAATGATCGTTTCGGTGATGTACAATTCGCGCAGCAATTCCTTCGATTTCGCTTCGTCAGGCAGGGTGCCTCTGATGCGGTCGAAGCCGATGTCCGTCGCGTCCAATTCGACATTCGCATTCTGGCAGCGCTGGGCCACTTTGAATCGTTTGTCATCCCAGACGAGGCGGAAGTATGAACCCGGATTGCGTTCGTTTTCCGGAATGTCGGTCCAATACGGGAAGACCATGCGGTTAGCTTTTTTCTTGATGCGGATGAATTGATTGGTGACGTCGTTGGCGTCGTCGTAAATTTTCTTCAATCCCGAAATAGGCGCGACGTCGGCGGTTACAATGGACTGCTCGCCTACTTCTCCGAAATGCGCGGGCTGCATCGGCGCATAGAATTGTGAGAAAGTCGAGCCGGCTGATTTCAAACTGGCGCGCCGTTCGGCGAGGCGTTCGTAGGCACCGGAAATTCCATCCACGCCAAACCAGCCGGGCCAAAAATAGACCACGCCGAAAAAGACCACGGCCAAGATCAATCCATTGACGAGTCGTTTGTCTGATTTATCCAATGCCATGACATTCAATTCCTGAAGTGCAGTGTTTCTTTTTTGAGCCGCACGTAACGGGCGCGGCACGATCGATCAAATTTATTTGTCCGCTTGCGGAGCGGCTTTGTTTACAGGCGGCGGCTGATCGTCCGGCACGACGTAAACAGGTTTGCGTTTCGGCACAGCGGGCACCGGTTGAGGCACCGCTTGAGGAGCCGCAGGTGTCGGGAACGCTTGCACTCCCGGAACGACAGGCTGAACTGGAATAGCGGGATTCTGAAGTCCCCGAATGCCAGGAAGCTGCGCGGGCGAAAGGGGGGCCATGCCGGTCGCTGGAACGGTCGGCTGTTGAACTACTTGTTCCGCAGGCTGTGGTATGGGCTGCTGCATGGGCGGCGGAACAGGTTGCGGAATTCGCTGCGGTATCTGTTGCGGCACCGGTTGTTGAATGGGCGTAGTGGGCGTTTGCGGAGCAGGTTGTGCCGGGGTGGTTACGATTGCACCCGACGACGTCTTTGCCTCCGGCTTACCGCCCTTTTTATCGATGACTTTCTTCTCTTCAATCTTCGCCAGCGTCTCTTTGGCTGGAGCAGCCGTGTAGGCTTCGAGCACGAATTCTTTCAGGAAGAATCCATCCTTTTCGACTTCGTATTTGCTGTACCAAATCGGTCGGATGTCCTTGAAGAGATTGTCCGGATGATCAGGTTCTTTTGGGAAAGGTACGAGTTTGTCGAAGAAATCCTGGATCGGCTTAATGAGCGCGCCTTCCTGTTTTCCGCGCGCAAATCCGCGCAGATAAACACGGCGCTGCGCTTGGAACGTATCAGGTTCCTTATTTGTTTCGGTGCGCGTGTCCACCTTCGAATCCGCTTCGGCGATGACGACGGCGGGAATGGAAGTCGAAACGGAGGTCAAAAATACATCGTCCTGAATCCGGTTTTTGCTTTTCAATTCCGCGAACAGCGTTAGGAAATAATCGCCGGATTGAATGTTGTCCGTGATGGTCTTGAAGCGCTGGCGCAGTTCCTCGTTTTCTTTCTGCAACTTGCGGACTTCTTCATTTTTGACGCGCGCGGCTTTGGCGGCATCATCCGCGATCGTGTAGTTCGCGTTGATGGCGTCTGTGTTGGTGTACGGCGTGTAGACGAGCAGTCCGAGCACGAGGGCTGCGGCTCCGGCGGCGTAATAATGGTAGGCTCCGCGCGCCCAGAAATCCTGACGGTCCTTGATCGGCTGAGGAAGCAGCTGAAAATTAAACGCGCCTTTGCGCAGGTCGCTGAGCGCCAGTCCCAACGCAACGCTGAGCGTGTGTTGTTCATCGCGCAACGCATCGGCGGCGGCAGGGGGCAGTTTTGCGAGAGACAGGTTACGCAGCGGTTCGAGTTGAGCGACTTCAACTTTCAAGCGCCGACTCATGAATTCCGACAGGCCTTTCAATTTGCTTCCGCCACCGGTGATGTAGAGACGGTCGAGTTTCAGCGTCGCTTGCTTGGTCGTTTGCTTGGCGTTGAGGAGCACGTTTTCAATGGCGGCGCACAGGCTGGCCGCTTCACGCACAAGCGCGGCGGTGGTCTGGCGACGGCGGCGATCTTTCTCTTCGGTGGAGCCGGTCGTGCTGGCACCGCTTTGCGGAATTTCCATCATGTCCGGTGCGCTGGACGATACGGCGGAAGCGGTCATGAGAATAGTGGGTACAGGCGCGACAGCACTTTTGGGCGCATCACCGAGCGGAATGAGGTCGATGATTTCGACGCCGGGTGGAACGACGCCCGGAAGTGGTTTGGGCGCGGGTACCGCTGCAACGGCGGCAACAGGCGTAACTGGAGCTGCGGGCGTTGCCGGCGGAGTTACAGCGGCGGCTGTGCTCGATTCTTTTTCATCGCCGCTGGGCTGTAATTCGAATTCGTCCATCGCCGTCGAGGGCTTTGACGCGACCGGTGCAGGAGCAGCCACAGGTGCCAGTTTTATAACTGCGGGAACAGCAATCGCGCTTGCACCCGGCGCGGGGCTGGGCGGAAGTGACAGGTCGGCGTCCAAATCCAGCATCGCGGTGAAATCAAGTTCGCTGGATAGTTTGATAGTCGATTGAGCGGGCTTCGTCACAGGCGCTGCTTCGGTCGATGATGCGGAAGCTGCTGTAGCGGGAACTCCCGGGGTCGTTGATTTTGAAACCAATTTCGCGCCATCGGCCACACGGGCGCGACGTGCTTCGTCGCCGGTTGCGGACGCACCTGCTGGCGACACGCCCGAACGAGCGGGTAATCCTGTTCCGGACACGCCAGGCATGCCGGGGCGGGACAGAGACATCGTTCCACCGCCGGGGCGTTGCAAGCGTGGACGGCCAACGGTTGAACTGGCCGCAGGCGTGACATCGAAGACAATTTCAGCGGTGGTCTTTTTTAAGTCGTCGGCATCAGCCCATTCAAGTTTCAGATCGTCAGCGAGGTTTTGTGTGAAGCGGCGGCCTCCGCCCAGCATCGTCCGCGCATAATACAGTGCGCCGTTTTTGCAGATCAAAACGGTCACGTCGTCGGCACCGACATCGACGATGCCGACAGTTTTGTCGGAGTCGAAGCCGTGGCCGTGGTAGTAGGCCGCATACAACGCCAATGATTCAAGATCAATTTCGACTTCGCCCAAGCCACCGGCTTTGGATTGCGCGAGCAGTTCATTTGCAAAGGCTTCGCGACACATGCCGATGATGACGGTGTAATGACCGTTTGTTTCGGGCACGTCCATGACGTGAAAATCGGAGCAGTTCGGTTCTTTTTCTTCGGAGCGTTCTTCGACTTCGTACTTGACGAGCATTTCCAAGCGCCACGGTGGAACAGGCGGAATTTGCAGATAACGAATGGAGGTGTTTCCGCCGGACGCGCCGATACGTCGGGTGTCTGCTTGCAAGCGAGTGGTCTTGACGAGTTCGCGCAGTTTCATGCCGATGGCGAGCGAGCGGTCCTGGCCTTCGGGCAAGCGCGTCAAATCGGCAATGGGCATGCTGCCAGCGGCGATCACTTCGACTTTGCCGGACTTCCCGGCCTTCAGCGCGACGCCTTTGATCGCTTCAGAACCAATATCGATGCCTGCTGCTGTGCTCATTGAAACTCCCGCGTTGTGCTGCCGACGTCTGCGTGTAATTTTAAATGAAGACGTTTGAATGGCAGTCCGTGCCGTACTGCTGTTGCTTTAGATTAAACCAGCACCGTCGAATTAAGTAACGGAAAACAGTACGCTGAGTGATTGAAAATGTAGGACGGGCTTATAGCCCGTCCATGTGAATGC
>JBAXUS010000220.1:0-9779 GCA_037129555.1 Planctomycetota bacterium | reverse complement strand
ATCCCCGCCACCGCACCCAATACTGGAAATTCGCGTTTCCAGATCGGCGGACTGATCGGGTGCAAGCACGCAAGGCAAGGTGTGCGTCCCGCGAGCATCGACGTAATCTGCGCCTCCAGTTCGTACATCGCACATTCAATCAAAGGAATGCCGCGCCGCATCGATTCTCGATTGAGCAAATACCTTTCTTCAAACAGCGGCGCACAATCCACCACCATGTCCACATTGCGCGTCAGCCTCTCCACGTTCGCTTCCGAAATATTCTCATTGACGGCATCCACTGCCAGCCGCGGGTTCAACTCGCGCAGACGGCGCGCCGCCGATTCCACACGCGCGCTGCCGATGCCCTCATGCGTCATCAGAATCTGCCTGTTCAGATCGTTGGGACGGATGTTTCCCGCATGAGCCAGCACCAGGCGGCCGATGCCTGCCGCAGCGAGATAATACGCCACCGCACCCCCCACCCCGCCGCAGCGTGAAATCAGGACCGTGGCATTCTTCAGCGCCGCTTGCCCTTTTTCGCCGAACTCAGGCACACTCATCTGCCATGAATAAATGTCGCGGTCATCAAGCGTAATCGGGTCGTTGGTCATGTGCGTTCGAATCTTCCTTAACCGCCGGACATGGGAAGGAGAATTTCCAGCTCGTCATTGTGTTTCAGCGCCTGCGTTGAATGTACTGACACTTGCTCGCCATCAACAAACAGCAGCACCGATGGCTGCGCCCGGCCATTGGCGTCCAAAAACATCCGGCCCACCCCAGCGCCATGCAGCGCCGCCAACCGTTCAAGCACCGCAGCCGGCGCTGCGCCGTCTTCGACAGACAGTATCTCCCTGTCGATCCCCAGCGCCCGCCGACCCTGTGCACAGTACCGCACACGAATGTCCATCATTCCACTCCACACCTCACACCGGGCACGATTCAACGACTGCGCTTCCCGGCTCTTCCGGACGGATGCTCGAACACGACTCGAGCTTCAAAACGATGTCGCTAAGCATCCGCGCCTCCGAACGGCTGTGCGTGATATGCAGCGCCGTCACCTGAGTTTGTTTCATCACCGCCTTCAACAGCACGCACATCTCCTGGCGCGTCTCGTCATCCAGCGCGCCCAGCGGTTCATCGAGAATCAGAATTCGCGGAGACGCTGACAAGGCCCGTCCCAGCGCAACGCGCTGCGCCTCCCCGCCACTCAAGCCCTGCGGAAAGCGCGACAACAATTTTTCTATGCCCAGCAATTCCGCCAGTTCGTTGACGCGCCGCTCAATTCGTACACTCTCCCATTTTCGGATCTTCAGGGCAAACGACAAATGCTGCCCCACCGTCATGCTGGGAAAAAGCGCGCGGTCCTGCGGCACGTATCCGATGCCGCGGTCGGCGGCTTTCAGCCGCGTCACATCCCGTCCGCAGAGTTCAATGCTGCCGCTGGCGGCCGGCCTCAGGCCGCACACCGCTTCAAGCAGCGTGGTCTTGCCGCTCCCGGTCTTGCCCATCAGGACGCCGTACGCGCGCGCCGGGATGTTAAATGAAATGCCGCTCAGGCTGAATGAGCCCGCGTGCACCGTCAGATTCCGCACCGCGATCAAGGCACGCTTCCCTGTGCAAAGAGTTTTTTTGAACCGAGTCCGCGCACCACCGTCAGCACGACGGCCGACGCCGCAATCATCAGCAGCGAGACCGCCACAGCCGCTTCAATATTGCCCACGCTCAATTCAAGGAACACGGTCGTGGAAAGCACTTCGGTTCTCATGCGCGTTGCGCCTGAAAAAATCAGAATCGGTCCGAACTCCCCCAGCGACCGCGCCCATGCCAGTGTCGCCGCCGTGATCATCCCGCGCCGAGTCTGCGGCAGCACCACCATCATGAAAGCCTGGCTGCGCCTGCAGCCCAGCGTCAGCGCGACCTGCTCGCTGCGCGGACTGATCTGGTCAAACGCGACGCGCATCGTCCTGACCGCAAACGCGCAGGCCACCGCAAATTGCGCCAGGACAACTCCCGGAACAGCGAAGGTAAACGGCAGCAATTTCTCGATCGCCCGGCCTGGTGCGGTCTGAAACAAAATCAACAGGCTCAAGCCGATGACCAGCGGCGGCAGCACGATCGGAATATCGAGTATCGACTCGACAACCGCACGGCCGGGAAATCGAAAACGCGACATCAGATACCCCAGCGGCACCGCCACCCACAATGACAACACCGTCGTCAGCGTGCATGAAATCAGGCTGAGCTTGATCGCATATTGAATCTCCGCGCTGCCCAGCGCCTGCAACAAATGGTGCGGCGTGGTGAAGGACATATCCGCCGCCAGCATCGCGACAATCAACAGCACGTACACGCCGCCCAGGCACCCCAGGCCCAAAAAGAACGGCAGATCGGAACCGACTGCGCTGCTCTCGGCGTTCGCGCTCGCGAGCGGGTCATTCATTTCGCTTTATCCTGCCAGCGAAAACCGTTGCTCTCAAATTTTTTCTGAGAGTCCGCGCTAAGCAGCGCCTTTTGCAGCCGGGCGGCCAGTTGCTTTGATTTGGATTCCTTCCCGACGGCGAATGGCTGCACCGCCAGCGCACACGGCAGATCGATCGCGATGGCATCCAGTTCGTCTTTCGCGGACGTCGCGTTGCTGATGTAGGCCACTATGGCGTCCAGCGATCCCGTGCGCAATTGGTTCACCAACAGATCTCCCGTCGGCGACTGAACCGCCACGTTTCTGCGTACCGGCGCATACAGCCCGGCGGTTTGCAAAGTGGTCTTGGTCAACACGCCCAGCGCGCATTGCTTCTCGTGTCCCACGCCGACTCTCAGCCCCTCTCGGCCGAGATCCTTCAGTTCGTTAATGTGCTGCGGATTCCCTTTTTTCACAAGTATGACCAACTGATTGAGCGACACGTCCGTCGGGTCAAAAAAAAGATCCTCGACTTGCTTCATGAATGATTTGTCGCAGGCGAAATAGGCATCCGGCTTCTGTCCGGCGCGCATCTGCGCCACCAGAATTCCGCACCCATTGTACACGCGCGTCACGCGGCAGCCTTCGCGGCGCTCGAACGCCGCAATAGTCTCTTCGATGGCCGGACGCAGCATCGCCCCCGCCGACAAATTCAGTTCCGGATTCTCGCTCCATGTGTCGCCCGCCGCCGGCGTGAATCCACTTTTCTCAATTTGCTTCAGCCCCTTGTCCGCCGCAGCCACGTACCGCGCGAACCGCAACGCAGCGGAGGCATCCACGCTCGACTTCAACACGGACACAGACATATTAGCCCGCGCGCCCTCCAGTTCCTTTAACGCCACTGGCTCGACATCCGGGAACTGCTGCAGCAGCGCATCCCAGATAAAGCCCGCATCCGCCGTTCCCAGTTTGACATTCGTCGCCACGTCATTCACGGTCCCGGTGAAAACCGCGGTTTGCTTCTTGAGTTCATCCCATCGTCCGATTTTCTGAAAAACCTCACGCGCGACTTTCCCCGCCGCCGCCGCATCCGGGTTGGCTTGCGCGAGTTTTAGCCCCGGCACCAACAAATCTTTAAGTTCCTTAATGCCTTTTGGATTGCCTTTTTTCACCGCCAGCACCAGCCGCATTTGCGCCAGCGGGAGCACCTCCGCGATCAAATCTTTCTGGCGCGCCACTCCAAGATAACTGTCATCCGCCGGCAGCCATAAATCCCCGCGCTTGCTGATTTCAATGTTCGCCAGCAGAGTCTGTGAACCGCCAAACTGCAATTGAATCGGAACGCCATACTCTTTTTCATAGTCTTTGGCGACGGCTTCCAGCGGCGCTTTGAGCCCCGCCGCGCAGTACACCAGCAGCGGCGATTTTGAAACCGTGCTCGCCGGCTTCCATACCAGCGCCAGCGTCAGCGCCACAAGCAAAAGCACCGATGCCAGGAAGGCCATCACCACAAATTTGTAATTCTGCAATAAACCCATTGCGCCAGTCTCACGACAAATGATTGCGTCTTCTCGATCGGATTTTAAGCGCCTGTGCTCCCGTCACCACCACAAGACCCGCCGCAACCGCTGTTGCGATCCAAAGCAATGTGCGCGATTCTGACGGGTTTGAAGTCTCCGCGCTGCGCAACGGCGCAGCCGCCACGGTCGCCTGGGGCGCGATTTCAACAAAATTCGGCGCAATCGGAGTCGCGGGTTGCACCGCGCTCGGCGTTTTTTCGGCGCTATTGCCAGCCGCCTGCACCGCCTCTTCCAGCAACTGTTCCCAATCTGCCGTCATCAGCAAATCCACGCCCGGATTCAACTGCTTCACCTGGCAAGAACATCCCGAGGTCAGGAACTCGAGACACTCGCTGAGAGTCTTCGCGTCGATCGCCTGCCCCGCCATGCCACACAGCGCGCGCCCTCTGCCGAAAACCGGATACACGGCGGCCTGATCCGCTCGGATATCCGGATCCAAATTCAACAGCATTTCCCTGAAGTGCTTTTCGCCCGCATCGGCGCGCGGCAGCCTCACGATCGAAAAACTGAGCCGCAGCGGCAAATCCAGTCTGCGCCGAGACGGCGGGCTGCTGCCATCGTCCTCCGGAAACGCAAATGTTTTTTTAAACTCCGCCAGCTGGTTCCCGAGGAACGTGACGATTCTGTCGTCTTCCTTCGCATCGCCTCCTTCCACAAGCACGAAGACGACCGACTCCCCGCTCGCCAAAAGTTTGGTCACCTTCGCTCTCACGGGCGACCCGGTTAAAGGCTGCGTCAGACCGGGCGTCAATGGTCCCGCCCACGCGATCTGCGTGCCTGCGGGAAACAGCGCCACAACCCGCGGCAACGCCGCATCGCCCTGCGTCTCGAACAATTTTTTTGTTTTTGGGTCCATCACTTCAAGCACATTCGCCGTGCGGACTGTCAGATTCGGTCTTGCGACAATGTTCTCGCTGATTTGTTTAAGCGCATCGACTGACTTGCGGTCAGCGTCGCTCAACGCACCCCGGTGAAACACAACAACGTCGTAATCCTCCGGCGGCCAGTTCTCAAGCGCATAGCGAAAAACGGGCACGTTGCACGTACTTGCGTCACGGCAACTTAATGCCATCAGGACTGCAACCACCAGGCCCCACAATGTCGCGCGTGTGCTCAATCCCGGCCTTTCACGGGTTAACCCTGTGTCGTTTCATCGTATGGATTTCATACAATCGTAATATTGAATCAGTGCAAAACCTTATCTATAATACACCCCATTCGTCATCCATACAGTACAATAATAACTGCATGCAGAATAAATATGCCCGTGATCAGACGCTGGAGTGGTATCGATGAAAAGGCTTGTGTGCTTTTTGTTCTTCGTTTCGAGTGCGCTTGCGCATATGTGCGGTGGGGAGGCTTTGCCGGCGGCGGGCTCCGCTGACGGGGCATTTTTCAACACAACACTGCGTCCAACATTGCATCCGTTGCCATTCGCCGGAGAAGAAAAATGCGCAGGATCGATTTGACGGTGCTGGACGGAAACGTCGAATGCACGGCCGCGCCGCCGGCGATGAAGAGGTGGCGCGTTACATGGGCCTGTACGACAAGTGCGCGAAAGACGACCGGCATATCGGCGAGCTCAAATCCATGTTGCAGACCGTGCTGTTGCGCAGCGACGCCTTGTTTCGCGCAGAAATGGGCGCGCAGTCCGACGACGCGTCAGGCCGCTGGCTGACCCCGGGCGAGCTCGCCCGCGCGGTGAGGCTGGCGTTTTGCGGCAGGGCGTCACGCAGGCCGCCGCGCACATTAGGCGGATACTTGACGATCCGAAAATCGAGAAGCCGCGCATCCTCAAATTCTTCCGTGAGTACTTTGACTACAAGCGCGCCGCCGATGTCTTCAAAGACAAGCCCACAGACAGAATCAAACATGTCCCCGCCGTCCTCGTGAGCGATACGGACCGCCTCGTGCTCCACATCGTCAACGCCGACAAGGACGTGTTTCGCGAACTGCTCACGACACCGCTTTCGTTCGTTAATTTTGGGATATAGAAAAACAAACAGACGCGCTTGGACGATCCCGTCCGCGCTAACGTGATTCCGAAACCCGATCCCAATTCAAAGAACAATCCAGAATGGCTTGCAGGGGTTGAAAAAGTTTATGGCTTCGACGCATGGCCAACTCCCCAGCCGGCGCAATTACCCAAAGACACACACTTGGCGGTTGCTCCGAAAATTTTGAATCAAAATGTACCGTTCTTAAGCAATTCTGGCTGATATGTAAAAGAAATGAGAGCCGGGCCGTCCTTGCGGACTGCCCGGCGATGATCATGTTTTTGGGCGACGCTTCGTAGAATTTATCGGCGATGCGGCGGGAGATGTTGACGATGCGGCGGGATTTGGGATCGCGGTGTGGTGCGGATCTTTACTGCGGGAATTCAACCAGTGTTTGCTCATGACTCTCGCTATAAAGTCGCTGAGTTTCTTGTACGATTCATTCATAAATGCTCTCCGTTGAAACAAAAAAAGCCCAGCGAAACACTGGGCCGAATTGATGGATTGGCTTTGCAACGGTGCATAGTGTTATGCGGTGCCAGTTTGCGCCTCGCGCCAGCGTTTCAACGCGTTGGATGCGTTTCCGCTGCCTAGGCCGGTCACGCGGCCGATTTGACGCCAACCGATTCCGCTTTTACGCATCGCATCGATCTCCGGCGCCCAGCGATCGCAACGGGTTGGGCCGCCGAGATCGAGTTGGATTTCGGGTGAAATGTAATTGCCGTTCAGCGGCACGAGCGTCGCAGGTACGGCTGTTACGAGCTTTTTAATGATCTTGTCGCCGGAGATGCTGAAGGACATCCGGCCGTAACCCTTCTTCTTGCCAGGGGGAAGAAGATCCCGCCGCAACCGATCACGGCGATCGAGCGGATATTGCGTAACATTGTTTTCTCCAGAGGGATGATTACGGAACGGTGTTGAATTCGGCCAAGTGTTCGTTGATTTCCTCGCGCAGATGTGTCAGGTAATCTTTCAAATCTTCGCAGCTCTCGAATTCCTGGCCGTAAAAATCGGACCAGGCACCGAGATCGTCGAGAAGGCTGGGCTTGGAATCTTCGGCGACGACCTGCGGCGCGGAAACGGGTTCTTTGAAGCCGTTGGCATAGGTCACCTGCGCCAGCCATTCGGTGTCCGCCGGCGGCAACAGTTCGCTCTTGACGACGTCCGTTAGCGACGTAGTGAACGCTTTCCCCGCCAACATCCACCGGCAGGCGTAGCTTCGTGACGGTTTGTCCAGATTGCCGACGGTGATGTGCAGACCGTCGAAATGGATTTCGTCGCGATCGTCGGTGCCGCTGTGGAACGCGCTGATATCCGCGTGGCTGTGAATCGTTCCAAAGAGTTCGAAGCCCTCCGGCGTCGGGGGCAGCGTGCCGAGATCGTACGACACTCGTAACCCGCGAACGGATTGGCGGGGGACGACGACGCGCCATTTGCGCAATGCCGGATTGCACAACAGCAACACGACCGCTTCACTCTGATATTTGTCGAAGATGGCTACGAAGAACGCTTCGACGCGCCGGAACAATTCCACCGGAAGTGGCGGGACTTTCAATGTTGCCTCATCTTTCAATTCGGCCAGGCCGACAACTTCGTCGGTTTTGACGCGAGCGGAGTAGAAGTCGTTCCGCACTTGCTTGAACAAACCGTTTGCGCCCGCGAGAAAACACAGGTTGTCGGCGGGAAACGCGGCGCATTGGTCAGGTGGCGGCTTCGGGATCGGATGCAGCGGGATCATGATCGTGGCTCCTTGAGTTGCGGCGGCGCTTTTTAACTTCGGGCAGCCGGTGGATGGTTTCGATGAGTGTTTTCGATTTTGCTTTTTCGCGTTTCAACGCCTCGGTCAAATCGACCGACGAGCGAACGTAATAGGCGAATTGCGCAGTCAGCACTTGACCAGGTGTGCCGGGAAGTTGCGCCAGAACTTCGAGGTCTTCGTCGAGCATCGAGTCCAGGAAGTCTTCGAGCGATTTCGTTTCGATTGCCGGGCAACGCGAAAGCGCTTCATCGATGGGATTGAAGTCAACTTTGGGTACGGCCTTTCGTGACCGACGCGCGGGCGCGGAACAGTCCGGGACGACAGGCGATTCACGTTGGATAAACGTCCACACGGAATGACTGGGAGGAAACGCATCTGTCAGCACCGCAAGGATGCCCTCGTGCCCGCCATCGCTTTCGCATTCAAGCCGGGCATTGTCCGGCGTATTTTTGAGAATCGCACCCAGAAGATATGCAAGATCGACACCGACGTTTTGTTCCCGGAACGATTCTGTTTCGCGGAAGACCGTTTCGTAAACGGACAACGCCAGATCGCGAATGGTATCGGACGAGGGCGTGCTCATGCTTTTGCCTCCGTCAGGTGGTGCAGCATCCCGCCGAGCGTTTCATACGCATGTCGCGGAAAACGAATCTGCGTGTAAAAATCAGGTTTCGTCGCGCTGCCGGCCGCCCAGTCCTCCATGTTATCAATGCCGGTGTCCTGAAACGGCGGCATCAAGTCGGTATTCCAAAGCGAGCTGAGTATCTCCGTCAGGATCTTGTCGATGCGTTGATGAATCGGCTGACTGTCCGCGACTGAAAGATTACCTAGACACACCGCGCCGCTGCCGGTGTCGTAAATGTTGGGCATCAACAGTTGGCAGAGCGGAGTGTCCAACGTGAACGCGTCCAATGACTGCGCGATGCTCGCCGGCCAGATGTCTTCGACGATGGCGGCGTTCTGCCCCGGAGTGAAAATGCAGCGCACAAACCAGAGCGTGCGCGGCCACGACAATTTCAACTCGTGGACCTCCGCTGAATGGCGTACGGGCGAAAATTGGATCGTCTTCAAACCCGGAGGCATTTCGATCACGTAGATCGTGCGCGTTCGATTCTGTTTGTCGAAGACGCGCGACATCAGGCGGCAATTGGTCGGCAGCAAGCCGGTATCGACGGCCTGCTGGCGCGCCAACTCCGCGAGAAAATCGTAAGCGTTCGACAATCCCCGTGTCAATGAGGATGAATATCCTCGATAGGTGGGAAGGCATCGGGCAAAGTGGAAGGAGCGGGGGGGCGCAGATGAGGCATAAAGCGGTAGCATCCTCTGCGCTCGTCAGCGTTGGCTACGATCCAAAGTCTGAGACGTTGGAAATAGAGTTTCCAAGCGGGCATGTATACCAATACTTTGGAGTTTCTGCCGATGCCTACAAGGCATTGATGAATGCGGATTCGATTGGGAGCCATTTTAATGCGGAGATTAGAGATTGCTACTCTTGCATTCGGGTTCAATAGGTTGTCTGGCGCGGCGGTCCGCCTGCCATGCTTGGGGCAGCAGGGCGTCGATCTGGTTGGCGGGATGTGTCGAGACGCGGATTAGCACGTCTTTGAGATACTCCCACGCATTGACATTGTGTCGTTCGCAGGTACGTATCAACGTATACAAAATCGCGGCGCGGCGGCCGCCGTGTTCGCTGCCGACGAATAAATAATTTTTGCGTCCGAGCGCGATCGGCCGTAGCGCATTCTCCGCAGTATTGTTGTCCGCTTCCAATATACCATCTTCGACATAGCGATTCAGCGCGCGCCATTGGTTGCGTGCGTAGTTGATCGCCAAACCCAACGGGCTCTTCGGCAGCGTGTCAGCCGCTCGCGCTTTCAACCATGTATCTATCTTTTGGAGTATTGCGGTTGAAATTGTGTTACGAATCTCCTGACGAGCGGCAAACGCTTCGTTTAACTTGGCGTGGCGCTGCTCGCCCGGCAACGCCCGCGCGGCCTCGATCGACGGGCGCGGGCGTCACCAGGGCAAACGCGGAGAGCAGCAATGCAATCCGTAAAAAATAA